>DATGYA010000001.1:0-8617 GCA_035298405.1 Kamptonema sp.
AGTACATGGTCAACTTCTGATCCTTTGCCAGCAAGGGAAAACTATCAGCCAGAAGGGGTTCAGGAGGGGCGATTAACCCGCGCACAGCGGCGCAAAGCCCTGGCTGTGCGCTTGGCAACTGAGGAGGAACCGCAACCGCCACAACAGAAACCCCCCTCTCTCGCTCGCAAGACATGGCAAAATTGGCAGCGATGGCCAACGAAGTGGCAGTTTTGGGTGGCGGTGATGGTAACGATTCCAGGCGGGGTGGCTTTGATCGCGATCGCGTCTTTGTTCCGCCTCTCAGCCCAACCAAATTGCCTCAGCATTTTTTTACCAACGGCTTCGGCTTCGGATCGCCTTTATTGTGCTGAGGTGACGGCCCAGAAGCAGACAGTGGAGGATTTGCTTTCTGCGATTGATTTGGTTAACGATCTGCCCCAAGATCACCCGCTGCGTGCGGAAATTAACCGCCAGATTGAAAAGTGGTCGCAGGATATTCTGAAGTTGGGGGATGCTGCTTTTCAGGGAGGGAATTTGGCTGAAGCGATCGCGATCGCTCGCAAAGTCCCTAGCGATGTTCCCGCCTACCCGCAGGTAGAAAAGCAAATTCAGCAGTGGCAGTCGATTTGGGATAGTGCAGACAAAATATATCAAGCCGCAGAGGAATATCTCCGCAAGGAAGACTGGAATCAAGCTTTTAGGCAAGCTACTCTGTTGCTGGATATCGGCAATATTTATTGGGAAACGACTAAGTACGAGGAAATCACCAAGGCGATCCAAACTTCCCGTGCAGACGGTAATAAGTTGGCAAAAGCACGAAGTAAGGCGGAGGCTGGTGGGGTAGATAATCTTTTGGCTGCGATGCAGTTAGCGGAAGCGATCGCTCCTAATAGCTACCTTTACCAAGCAGCTCAAAAGGCGATCGGGGAATTTGGCAAGAAGATTATGGAATTAGCCGAAACCCGGTTGAAAGCTGGACAATGGCAAGAGGCAATTGATATTGTTAATAAAATTCCTGAAAGCGCGAAGTTAAAAGAAGAAGTCAAAGATTTTACGGAATTGGCCCGCGCTGCTTCTCAGACAACAGCAGGTACGGTGGCGGGTTTGGAGAATGCGATCAAAGCTGCTAAAAAGCTGAAACCTAACCGCCCACTCTACAATAAGACGCAAGAATTTATTACCTATTGGCAACAAGAAATTGCTGATGTGAAAACTCTGGAAGCTGCACGCCAGCTAGCGGCAAAGGGAGGCGAGAACGATCTTAAGGCTGCGATCGCGCAATTGCAGACAATTCCACAATCAAATCCGCGTGGGCCCGAAGCGAAGAAGGAAATCGAAAGCTGGACTCGCCAAGTTGAACTGATGGAGGATACTCCGATTCTGGAACGCGCCCAGCAATTGGCGACTTTGGGAGATGCTAATTCTCTAGAAGCTGCCATTGTCGAAGCTCGGAAAATTACCTCTGGACGTGCTCTTTACCAGCAAGCTCAGGAGCAAATTAAAACTTGGGCTGAGCAAACTCAGCGTTTTCGAGATCGACCTTATTTAGAGCAAGCGAAGCAGCTAGCTAATGATGGTAATTTGGGGGCTGCGATCGCGGCTGCTAACAAGATTCAACCAGGGCGTACACTTTATGAGGAAGCTCGGTCAAATATCCGCAACTGGGAGTCTCAGTTGGAAGCTAAGGATAGTTTGGATAACGCTCGACAGGCAGCACAACCGGGGACTGCTGACGCTTTAGAAACGGCAATTTTGCTGGCAAATCAGGTACCTGAGTCTAGTGGGTTGCGATCGCAAGCTGAGGAGGCGATCGATAATTGGAGTCAGCAAATTTTAGCCATTGGCCAGTCCCTATCTGCCTCTGATTTGAGGGGGGCGATCGCGATTTTGAGGAAAATTCCCTCTGGTACTCGCGTTTATGAAGAGGCGCGATCGCAAATTCAAGCTTGGGAAGAGTCTCTTTATTCTCCCCCTGTAGAACCCCAACCTTCTGTTCCGAAGAACACTAGATCTAAATTTCCCCAAGGTTAGAAATTTGAATTTTATTCAACTATAGATCATCAATTTGCTCTGCATAAAAACTAACAAGTAATACCAATTCTCTAAATTAATACTACAGTCTTGGGGCGGGGTTATTAATGTTATTTGTGGGTGGCAAATTCGATCGCGAACCCGCCCCTACCCAAACTGTAGCAAACTTTTACCAGAAGTGGTATAACCACGCCAATAGTGACGGCTTTATCTAGATTTAATTGTGTTTGTACCCTGTAGTTATGGGAATGATGCAATATTTTTTAGAGCGCTGATGTTAGCTGAGTTCAATATATGTCTTGACCTAGCTCCACTTAGGCAAGATTATGTTGTAAAATTTTAAAATATCAAATCAAAAATGTAAAATTCCTATGTCTTTCGTCGGCCTCCACATTCACAGTGACTATAGCCTGCTTGATGGTGCGTCTCAGCTACAACCGCTGATAGAGCGAGCGGTGCAATTAGGGATGCCCGCGATCGCGCTTACGGATCACGGGGTCATGTATGGTGCGATCGAACTTATTAAAATCTGCCGTAATAAAGGTATTCGACCAATTATTGGCAATGAGATGTATGTAGTAAATGGCGATATTTCCGTCAAAGTTAAAGGCAGAAAAAAATACCATCAAGTTGTTTTAGCAAAAAATACCCAAGGCTATAAAAATTTAGTCAAGCTAACTACAATTTCTCACTTGCAGGGAATGCCTGAGAGGGGTTTATTTGCCCGTCCTTGCATTAACAAAGAACTGCTTGAACAATACCATGAAGGTTTGATTGTCACCAGTGGTTGCAGAGCCGGTGAAGTTCCCCGCCATATCGAGCAAGGCAACCTAGAAGAAGCTCGTGAAGTAGCCAAATGGTATAAAAAATTATTTGGGGATGATTACTATTTAGAAATTCAAGACCACGGTTACAGGGAAGACCGAATTATTAATGTGGAACTTGTCAAAATTGCCAAGGAACTGGATATTAAAATAGTTGCGACCAATGATTCCCACTTTACCGCTTGCAGTGATGTCGAAGCTCACGATGCTTTGCTATGTATTCAAACTGGCAAATTAATTGAAGATGAAAAGCGGATGCGCTATAGCGGTACTGAGTATTTAAAATCTGCTGAGGAGATGGCAGAACTATTCAGAGATCATTTGCCAGATGATGTCATAAAAGACGCGATCGCGAACACCTTAGAAGTGTCCAATAAAATCAAAAATTACGATATTTTCGACGATCCTCGCCTCCCCACATATCCAATTCCTCCAGACCACACAGCCGATACGTATGTAGAGTACGTTGCTTGGGAAGGACTGCTACAACGCCTGAATGCCAAAGATCGCAAAGAAATCAAATTAGTTTATAAAGAACGGCTGGAATATGAGTTAAAAATGATTCAGCAGATGGGATTTTCCACCTACTTTTTAGTCGTTTGGGATTATATTGATTATGCTAGAAGAAATAATATTCCCGTAGGGCCAGGGCGAGGTTCAGCGGCGGGTTCTTTAGTTGCCTACGCCATGAAAATTACTAACATCGATCCCGTACATCATGGTCTGCTCTTCGAGCGATTTCTCAACCCAGAGCGAAAATCTATGCCAGATATTGACACCGATTTCTGCATAGAAAGGCGAGAAGACATGATTAAATATGTCACAGAAAAATATGGCAGCGATTGCGTCGCACAAATTATTACATTTAACCGCTTGACATCAAAATCTGTCTTGAAAGATGTTGCCAGAGTTTTAGGTGTTCCTTACAAGCGAGCCGATGAAATGGCAAAGTTAATTCCCGTATCGCGGGGGAAACCGGAAAAACTGGCAGTAATGATTTCAGACCAAACCCCAGCACCGGAGTTTAAGCAAGCTTACGAAGAGGAAACAATTCAAGCTAAAAATAACGATGGAACTGAAGAAAAAACTATTACAGTCCGCCAGTGGCTTGACATGGCAATTAGGATTGAGGGAACTAATAAAACTTATGGCGTTCACGCTGCGGGAGTTGTTATTTCTGCATCACCCCTAGATGAAATCGTGCCGCTACAAAGGAATAATGAAGGTGCTGTAATTACCCAGTATTACATGGAAGATTTGGAATCCCTCGGTCTTTTGAAGATGGACTTTCTAGGTTTGAAGAACCTAACTATGCTCCAAAAAACTGTTGAGTATATTGAGCAAACAAGCGGTCAAAACATCGATCCAGAAACGCTACCTGCGGATAGAGAACGCAAAGCCCAACAAGCTTTTACTACCTGTAAAAAATTGCCAGAAGATGTTGACAAAACTTATAAATTATTAGCAAGAGGCGATCTAGAAGGGATTTTTCAATTAGAATCTTCAGGGATGCTCGATGTAGTTAAAAAACTTAAACCCTCCTGTTTAGAAGATATTTCTTCAATTTTAGCGCTTTATAGACCGGGGCCGCTGGATGCGGGTTTAATTCCCCAATTTATTGATAGGAAACATGGGAAAGAGTTAGTAGAGTACGATCACCCACTGTTAGAGCCAATTCTCAAAGAGACCTATGGAACGCTTTGCTTTCAAGAGCAAATCATGCGCGTGGCTCAGGATTTAGCGGGTTATTCTTTAGGTCAAGCTGACTTGTTGCGCCGCGCAATGGGGAAAAAGAAGGCTGACGAAATGCAGAAGCAGCGAGAAACATTTATCGATGGTGCGACTAAGAATGGAGTCAGTCAAAGAATTGCTGAAAAGTTATTCGAGCAGATGCTTCAATTCGCTGAATATTGCTTGAGCTATGACACGGAGATATTGACGGTAGAATATGGCCCGATGTCTATTGGCAAAATTATTGAGGAAGAGGTAGAATGCACTGTATATAGCGTTGATAGTAATGGTTATGTTTATACGCAAATGATTGCACAGAGGCATCACCGAGGTAAACAAGAAGTATTTGAGTATTCTCTGGAAGATGGTTCGATAATTAAAGCGACAAAGGATCATAAGTTTATGACTGATGACGGTCAAATGCTGCCCATTGACGAAATCTTTGAAAAAGGATTAGACTTAAAACAAATAAACGGCTCTTTATTGCAAGAAGATGTTTGTTGATTACAAAAAAATAAACTCTGAACAAAAGCTACAAATTATTGCCGCTTTCAATCAGGGCATGGAATGCAGAGATATTCCCAATTATCTTAAGGTTAGCGAAAGATGTGTTTCGAGGGTTTTAAAGGAAGCTGGAGTTAATACTAAGCGGAAAAACCGCTATACATTAAATGAAAATTATTTTGACGTAATCGATTCTCCAACTAAAGCATATTTATTAGGATTGATTGCTGCGGATGGTTGTGTCACTGATACTAATTATGTAGCGTTTGAATCAATTGATAAAGAGTTGACGGAACTGCTTGGCAAGGAGCTAGAATATTCAGGGGAAACTAGACTTATCAAACCTCAACATTACGATCCACATTACCGCATCAATTTTTCTTCCAAAAAGCTGGCTCAAGCTTTATCTAGTTACGGAATTGTATCAGGACGGACTTTTTCTGGGATTTATTATTTCCCAGAAGCAGAATATTTAGGTTCCTATGTCTTAGGCTATTTTGATGGTGATGGTTGTGCTTATGTAAACAAAGGTAGAAGTGGTGGTCTAGTCTGTATAGTCGGTTCCGTTGAATTTGCTTGCGAACTAGCAAAGCAAATAGGTATGGGTTGTGTACAACAACACCAGCTCAAAAAAGTTTATTATTGGAGGATATACAGTCGTAAGAATATAGAATTATTCTATAATTTTGTATATCAGCATCCCAACTTGGGACTACAACGGAAGAAGAGTAAAATCGAGGAAATTTTAAGGAGTTATAAACGTGGTTAAAATTGTTAGTAGAAAATCATTAGGCACTCAGACAGTCTATGACATTGGAGTTGAGAAAGATCATAACTTTATCTTAGCTACAGGTCTAGTAGCATCAAATTGCTTTAACAAATCGCATTCAATGGCTTATGCCTACGTTACCTATCAAACGGCTTATTTAAAGGCAAATTATCCGGTAGAATACATGGCAGCACTGCTGACTGCTAATAGTGGCGACCAGGATAAGGTTCAGAAATACATAGCTAATTGTATCAAGATGAGTATTGAGATTGAGCCGCCGGATATCAATAGGTCAGAAGTTACTTTTACCCCGTTGCCTAAACAGATGACAGGTGCAGAAAAGGATAAAATTTTGTTTGGGATGTCGGCTGTTAAAAATTTAGGAGATAATGCGATCGCGAATATTTTAGAAACGCGGCAGAAAGGTGGGCCCTTTAAATCTCTAGCTGATTTCTGCGAACGGGTAGATTTAAAAGCTGTTAATAGCCGAGCTTCAGAAGCATTAATACAATGCGGAGCTTTCGACGCTCTCAACCCTAACCGCAATCAATTAATGCACGACCTTGAGGGGGTAGTCAAATGGGCACAAAACCGCAAAAAAGACCGAGAAAGCGGTCAAGGCAACATATTTGATTTGCTAGGAATTAGTTTTGGAGATGCGACAGATAGCTACGATTCGGTTCCCAAACACAAGCCTGTTCCAGATTTTGATAAGAAAGAAAAGTTACGTTTAGAAAAAGAACTACTCGGTTTTTATGTATCCGATCATCCTCTAAAATCGGTACTACTAGCTAACCAACTAGAAAATACTTTTACTCTTGCTCAGCTATCCGAGAAAAAGGTTAAAGACCTCAAAGTAATTGTGATGGTGACAGCTATTAAGCTGGTGACGACTAAAAAAAATGAGCGCATGGCAATTCTGCAACTAGAAGACTTAACTGGTCAATTGGAGGCTGTAGTTTTCCCAAAAACTTATGAAAAAGTTCACTCATTGCTACAAGATAATGCTTTGCTCGTGATTAGTGGCAAAGTAGACAAGCGCGATGATGGTATGCAGATCGTTGTCGAAGATGCTAAGCAGATTGGGGTGGAACAGGTTACTAAAGATGAAGAAGAGGAATTTGTTCAGAAAGAAAGCGAAGAGGAAATAATGATGAAACCTACACACTTTGCTGACTTCTTGACAGAAGAAATTATGAGGGAATCCGCAGAGTTTGTAGAAGATGTGGAAGCAGAGGAAAATCCAAGAGAATCTATACAGTTTATCGAGGTAGTAAAGCCGGTGAAAGCAGCACAGATGCTAGTGGTAAAACTAACACCACAGGAAATAGAAGGTGTTGAAAAAATGGATTCTCTAAAAGCAATGCTGCAAGAACATTCAGGTGACAGAAATAAGGCGGTAGTGTCTATAGCAATTATGGTGGTAAATCAATATAATTGTCAACCTTATCGCCTCAGTCCTGAATTATGGGTGCAAGATGGCGATGTTGCCGTTAGTCGTCTCACATCTGCGGGGTTTAACGCGAGTGTTTTTCCCTTGATTAATGATTCAGATATCGAGGTGTTTTGCAAAGTGCGATCGCAACTCAATCTACGCTTTTGGGCTAATAATATACTTGAAAATGAAGAAACTCAGCATTGACTCTGATAATAATAAAGTATGCAATTGCAACAACGACTGACTGAGATCGACCTCGATGCCTATTTTCAACGAATTGGCTATAGTGGTGAATGCTCGCCCAAGCTGACAACGTTACAGGCAATTCATCAACGACATTCCCAAACAATCGCGTTTGAAAACATCAATTCACTCCTGAAACAACCTGTTTTGCTGGATTTAGAATCCTTGCAACAAAAACTAATCCGTGAGAGACGGGGCGGCTATTGTTTTGAGCAAAATTCACTGTTGCGGGCTGTCTTGCTTGCCCTTGGCTTTCAGGTGAGGAATCTGGCAGCCCGTGTGCTTTGGAATTTGCCGGAAGGGACGATCGCACCTCGCAGTCATATGGTGCTGTCGGTCAATATTGATGGAGAACCATACATTGCAGATGTGGGATTCGGAGGATTAACGCTCACTACGCCGCTTGCTTTGACACCGGAGATTGAACAATCTACATCCCATGAACCATTTAGATTGAGCGCAATGGATCGCAGCTACATTATGCAAGCATATATCAAGCAGGAGTGGAAATCCCTTTACAGATTCGATCTTATTGAGCAAGAATTACCCGATTATGAGGTGAGTAATTGGTATGTTTCAACTCATCCAAGCTCTATTTTTACCACTAACTTGCTAGCTGCAAAACCCGATTCAAATTGTCGTTATGCTTTGTGGAATAATCAGTTTACAGTGCATTATTTGGATGGTCGAACAGAACATCGTCTCCTTTCAACGGTTGCAGAATTACGCGCTACCCTTGAGAATTTCTTTTGTCTCAATCTGGGCTCTCTGAATGACCTCGATCGGACGTTACAACAGTTAATTGACCGATAGTGTGCGATGACCTAAAGATGTAATTCCTCTTTTGTCACTTTGAGCAGAGAAAAAAGGCTTTAACAATTAGCGACTAGCCATTAGCCATTAGCCATTATTCAAATATATAGTCATTTCAATTAAGATTGAGACAACTATAAGGTGTCTGGATGAGATTATTCGTGATTATTGTAGTGTTTAGTGTCTCACTCTTATTTAAAACGACTATATGTGAAACCCAGTAGCGCTGACCTTGCTACTGGGTTTCGGGTTACTGCCCATTTGCACACGCTTAAACATTTA
>DATGYA010000002.1:0-4692 GCA_035298405.1 Kamptonema sp.
CGCACTGGTAGGGAAAGACTGCGAACTTAGGAGATGTTGAGATAGAAGAATTAGTTACAAATCTTAATACTCACAGGTTATACCTTTAGCTAACTTTAGCTCAATTTTTTAGATGATTCGGTGCCGATAATAGTTATTCTACTTGCGGTTTAACGCAATTTTATTTTCCTAAAGCCTTATGGGATCGTACAGCCTATTTAAGTTAACCTGACAACAAGCTTGCAATCGAGATATAACCTTTTTCTTCTTTCTCCTTAAAGAGTTGAAATATTTTTCAGGAGAAGCATCAACTTTAATCTTTGTATTGCAACCGAGTTAGATGAATTTATACCTCAGAGGAGCGACTAGATATGAAACGCCGCCTAATTGTCTGTTGTGATGGAACTTGGCAGGATCTAGAGCAAGGTTATCCTACTAATGTTGTCAAAATGGCTCAAGCTATTAAGCCAATTGACGATAATGATATCTCCCAGATAGTTTATTATGATGAGGGACTTGGTACTAAACAAATCAATAGTAAAGAGTCTATCATTGATATTTTGACAAAACTTGATGGGGGCGCTTTCGGATTAGGAATCGACCACAGAATTCAGGATGCTTACCGTTTTCTTTGCATGAATTATCAACCAGATGATGAAATTTATTTATTTGGGTTCAGTCGTGGTGCTTACACCGTGAGATGTTTAGCGGGGTTGATTTATAACTCTGGTTTATTAGATGGAAAATTCATCCATCATGTACCACAAGCTTATGAACTTTATCGTGAAAAACAAAACCAAGAGAATGAACCTAGTGGGAAAAATGCTGTTTATTTCCGTAATAAGTACGGGCAGCAAGTTTCAATTAAAGCCCTATGTTGTTGGGATACAGTCGGTTCTCTAGGGCTTCCCGATATTATTCCTGGTCTTAAATGGGATGAAGCCTTCAATAAAAGATATCGCTTTTATGACACGAAAGTTAATTGCAAAATCGAGAAGGCTTTTCATGCAGTTGCGATTGATGAAATCCGCAAAGTTTTTGATGTCACCCTGATGAAACCTACCAAGAAAGATCAGGTAACTCAGGTATGGTTTCCCGGTGGCCATGGGTGTCTTGGCGGTGGTTCTGAAGAAGAGTGTGGGTTATCCGATGGTGCTTTACTTTGGATGATGGAACAAGTAGAGAAACTAGGATTAGCTCTAGATAAAACTCGTGTTGAGAAGGGTGTCAATCCCAACTATACAATACCTTTTGATAATACGCCAAAATTTCCCTTTAATGTCGCGGGAAAAATACTACGTGAGGTGACAGGTTCGTTTGATGATTTGCATGAAAGTGTTAAGAAGCGTTGGCAAGATCCTGAGTGTCACTATCGACCTAAAAATCTTATGGAGTTTGAAGAGCAACTTGATTCTTGGAATTCATAATAAAAATTCTGAGCATCAGCACAACATTGAAGAGGGAAAGGAGGTATTTAATTATGAGTTGGCAAGAATTTATTGACGCAGTAGCTCGCACAGAAATAGAGTTTCCCCACTTAGCAAGCGCCTGTCTTGCTCAAGCCATTCTAGAAAGTGGACGGGAAACAACCGATTTAGCTAAGCTCCATAACAATCATCACGGAATGAAATGGCGCGATGAAATGAGAGAGTTTGCTATACCAATTTATTATCAAACAGACTCAGAACCGACAGGAGGGGCAGATTTTTGTAAATTTGCCCGCAAAGTAGATGCAGTACGGGGATATTGGCGGTTTTTAGGCCGCTCTCCTTACAATGGATGGCGCGACCATACTAATAGTCCTGCGGAGTTTCTCGCCTTCATTGGGCCAATTTGGTGTCCACCGGGTTATACCGATAATTGGAAAGCTCAACATGGGGGGTTAAATTACCATGAGTACATTATGGAGAAACTCTATCCAGAAGCTGTTGAACTGCTAAAAGGCGATAATTACCCAGAACTACGAGAAGGAAATCGAGGGGAGAAAGTCAAACAGTTACAACAAGAACTCAATGAACATAATGCTGCTGGACTAGAGGTTGACGGTATTTTTGGATCTAATACCAAACAAGCTGTTATGGCAGTTGAACAACGCCTTAACTTGTCTCCAGACGGAGTAGCGGATATTCAGGTGTGGTTGAGACTTCCATACTTACGACCGCTAAAACGTATTTTGCTAGATCCCGGACATAGCCGCTCTAAACCCGGCGCTCGTGGAGCATCAGCAGAAGTCAAGGAAGAAATCTTAAATGAGATTCAGGCTACGGTCATCAAGGAAAAACTAGACCAAAATGGCTTTGTAGTGGATATCTATAATCCCAATACTGACAACCTAACAGATGTGGGCAAACACGCGCAAGGCTATGATATGTTTCTTTCCTTGCACCATAACAGTTATGGGGGTACGGGAGATCCCTATACTTGTGCGATGATTGATAATGACAAAGCCAAATCATCATCTAAAGAACTAGCAGCTTTAGTGGCTAAACGAGTTGCAACAGCAATTGGCAACCCACTCTTCGGTGGTACTCATGGTACACAGGGAGTCTATCAAGCAGGATTAGGCGTATTGGATGCAGCCGAATCAGTCTGTGAAGGGCCTTGTATCTTAGTCGAAAGTTATTTTCTTAACAGCTACGGAAATATAAACATTGCGACAGAAAGATCGAAACAAGCTGCGATTGCGATTGCTGAGGCAGTTATCGAATGGTTTTCATAAGCTTTCTAAGAGCGGTGGAGCAATTGGTAATCAGGCGTTGCTGAATTGAAGTATGAAATTTCACGCACTCGATATTTCAAGCTCTTACTCTTTGCGAGGAGAACGTTTCTGTCTAAGTAGAATTCATACCCTGATTCAGCAACGCCATATTCTCAATCATCCTTAATAGTAGAAAAATTGTCAAACCAGCCGCGCTGCCAGAAGAAATAGACTAAGCTAGAAGCGATCGCAATCATCATTACCCAGCAAAAAGGATAACCCAAATACCAGTTTAATTCTGGCATATTGAAAGGCGACTTTTCAGTATTGAAGTTCATGCCGTAGACTCCTACGACAAAAGTCAGCGGAATAAAAATGCTCGAAATCACAGTCAGCAACTTCATGATTTCATTCATTTTGTTACCAACCGAGGACAAGTAAACATCCATCAAACCAGAAGAAAGTTCGCGGTAGCTTTCGACCATATCCATGACTTGAACAGTATGATCGTAACAGTCGCGCAAATAAACTCTTACCTCTGGACTAATCAAATCGCTACCATCTCTAATTAGACTATTAATGGCATCCCGCTGCGGCCAGATGGCACGGCGCAGAGTCAGCAATTCCCGCCGGATTTTATAGATTTTTTCCAGGGTTTGGCGATTAGGGTTCATCACTACTTCATCTTCTAGTTCTTCAATGCGTTCGCCGTAACTTTCGAGCACTGGAAAAAACCCATCAATAAGTGAATCTAAAAGAGAATATGCTAAATAATCTGCTCCCTGTTTGCGGATAATACCTTTAGCAGTACGGATGCGATCGCGCACAGGCCCAAAACAATCATAATCCGGTTCCTCCTGCACAGTCACTAGATAATGTCTCCCCAAAATCAAACTTACTTGCTCTTTGTGGAAAACTTCTGTATTCGGCTTCATCATCACCATCCAAGCGATAATGATAAGTTGGTCTTCATA
Source organism: Kamptonema sp. (assembly GCA_035298405.1). Taxonomy (GTDB): domain Bacteria; phylum Cyanobacteriota; class Cyanobacteriia; order Cyanobacteriales; family Microcoleaceae; genus Kamptonema. The sequence goes on from DATGYA010000002.1 coordinate 3,652, forward strand.
GTCCACAACTTTCGGCCGCTGGGGGACATTTACCACATCTTCTTGAGCCAGGGGATGCAAATTAAAAACTTCGCTCATTTGCCGCCAAGTTTCACTATTTCCTAATCCCAGAATATCAATCCATGAAACTGAAGCTGTATCTAAGTATGGTACTACATTTTGAGGGCAAGTGAGGTGAGAGCGAGTAGCTGTCCCCTCATTATAATCAATCAATACAATATCAGGAGCAGGTGCATCTGGTTCCAGGTCTAAATTTCCAGGGAGAGCACCTGGATCGTCATAGAAATAGTCAACGTATGAGTCATCATCGTCATCATCTTCAGGGGGTTCTACAACTGCACTGGAAGTCTTTACACCTTTGTATGTCATATTTCCCTCAGTATGAGTTTTTTTCATAGATTCCATCTAAGTATAGTAGACTCTAATGCTAAAATTAGGAAGAAACCAGGTTTCTAACCTGAGTCCGAGGGTTGTTATAAAGTTGGCTAAGTCATCTTCTTAACACTCCAGATTTCACAAAAGCAGGCGGAGTTTGAGAAGGGTATAAAATAGCAGGGATTCTTGATTCATCAGGGGGAGGAAGGGGAGCCATCAAAGGTTGAGTCATATCCCGCCCCAGTAATCGCTTAGATAAACGAGCAAGCCGAGGATTTTGGCGCATTTGAAGTTCATTCATCCCATAAATGTGCAGATCGACATATTGTTGACTCACTGGATCGTATAAATGCTCTTTCATAATACCTTCTAGTTCAAATCCCCCTGCTGACAAAGCCGCTTGAGATGGATGATTATAACCGTAACTATAAGCACAAAATCGATGCAAACGGTAAGCATTAAAAATTAAGTCTCCCATTAACAAACAGGCTTCAATTCCATAGGAAATAGAACGGTATTGTTCATCAAAAATCCCAATTACTAATTCTGCTCTTTGATGAAGTGGGTTATAATCGGCTGCGCCAATAATACCGATCGCGCCATGAGTTTTATGAACAATTAAGCATTCTAGATAACCAGTTTCCGCCGGAGTTGCACGCGATCGCG
>DATGYA010000003.1:0-8136 GCA_035298405.1 Kamptonema sp.
GTGGCAGATATTTTGTTGTTTTTGGCAGAGGGTCAGGGAAAATCTTCCTCCCAAGGAGGAACTGATATTCCCAACCTCCCTCATCGTGAGTTGAGCAGCCTGAGCGGTTTGGCACGGGAGACTGTCACGCGGGTTCTGAGCAAGCTGGAGAAAAAGCAGTTAATTCGACGGGAGCGAGATGTGCTTTGGATTCCAGATTTACACGCTTTAGAACGCTTAATGGTATAAAATTTGCAGTTTTTGGCAGTTAATATCTGGCTAACACCTAGCTATTACGTACCTATTTAGGAGAAGCTATGAGTTTTCACAAAATTTTTGTTGCGTTAGACGAAACGGAATTAAGTCATAAAGTCTTTATTGAAGCTTTGGATGTAGCAGTAGCAAACAAAGCTGAAATGATGCTATTTTACGGCATTAAAATTAACAAAATTGGCGAAAGTGGAATGCCGATCCCGGTAGAGTTGGGGATGAATTTTGAGTTAGCAGAGCAGGCATACCAAGCTCAGAGTTTACAGGTAGAAAATAATTTAGAACGCGGGAAGGAGTTGTTAAAAAACTACTATGATGCGGCAGAAAAACGGGAAATTAAACCGGAATTTGATTGTAAAATGGTGGAAGATGTTGGCCATACGATCTGTCAAGCTGGTCAGAGTTGGGGGGCCGATCTGATTGTCTTGGGGAGGCGTGGTCGTACAGGATTGACAGAAGCTTTCCTGGGCAGTGTTAGCAATTATGTAGTGCATCATGCTAGCTGCTCTGTTTTGGTGATTCAACCCGATCGATAGGAGTTTTGTGGCATTTGTCAGGTCTGACGTTTAAAGTCTAAAATCTAAAATCGGATGAGTGATTTTTTTGAATCTGGCAAGGGATCTAGTCCTCTAAATTCACCTCGAAATTTATCCCAAACTGAGAGCGAAAAGTCGGGATTAGAGGGTTCAGAACTCGATGCAAAGCCCCCTCGTAACAATGGGGATTTTGAAGGGCCTTTGATGATGGTAGAAACGGCTTTTCTTGCGAGTACGGCTAGTTTAATTTGGCTGGTGAATTACTATTTTCCGATGGGCCCGCTGCTACGAATTTTTTTCCCAGTACCGATCGCTTTGGTATATTTGCGATGGGGTAGGCGTTCGGCTTGGATGGGGGCTTTGGTTTCGGGGTTGCTGCTATCTGTGCTGATGGGCCCAACTCGTAGCATTTTATTTGTCATTCCTTTTGGGCTTTTGAGTGTGCTTTTGGGGGGATTGTGGCGGCGCGGAGTTAGTTGGTCTGTTTCGATTGGCTTGGGTACTATTGTGGGTTCCTTTGGGTTCTTTTTTCGGTTTTGGCTGCTCTCGTTACTACTGGGGGAAGACCTCTGGCTTTATATCACTAGCCAAGTTACGGAATTGGTAGAATGGGTATTTGTAAAGTTGGGTTTGCTGGCGGTGCCGAGTTTGCCTCTGATTCAAGCGATCGCAGTGGGGATGATCGTAGTCAATAATATTATCTATCTATTCGTTGTACATCTGGTAGCTTTGCTATTGCTAGACCGCTTAGGAAATCCTATTCCCCGCCCTCCGAATTGGGTGCAAGTTTTGATTGATTATGAGGATTAATATTACTTTATCCCTTTGAGTGTAAATATTCCATGCGGCGGGATTCAATCTTCTACAAACTATTCGGGCAATCGCCTACTCTCCTGTTTGATCTACTTGCTAACTCCCCTGAAAATGCTGTCAACTATCGCTTTGACTCAGTAACAGTCAAAGAACCCAGATTTGAAATTGACGGCGTATTTTTACCACCCGAATCAGATAGTGCAGGTATCGTCTATTTTTGTGAAGTTCAGTTTCAGAAAGATGAACAACTTTACGAACGGTTGTTTGGTGAATCGTTTTTGTATTTTTACCGAAATCGCAGTCGTTATTGCGATTGGCAAGCTGTAGTAATTTATCCATCCCGCAGCATGGAACAAACTGATGTTTACCCTTATCGAGCTCTGCTCAACAGCAATCAGGTGCATCGGGTATATTTGGATGAGTTGGGAGATATTCGCACCTTACCTTTAGGAATTGCGCTGATGGTGTTAACTACAGTTGAAGAGACTCAAGCGCCACAGGAAGCAAGGTATTTGTTGAGCCGAGTGCAGCAGGAAGTTGCAGATCCGGGGGGCAAGGGTGGAATAATAGAAATGTTGACAACGATTATGGCATACAAATTTATACACTTAAGTCGAGCGGAGGTGGAATCTATGTTAGGAATCACGCTACAGGAAACGAGGTTCTATCAAGAAGCTAAGGCGGAAGGACGAGAGGAAGGACGAGAGGAAGGACGACAGTCGGAGGCCTGTGCGCTGATTGTCAGGCAACTGACTCGTCGGTTACAGCAGGAACTATCCGAAGAGATACGATCGCGCCTTGCTAATCTCCCGTTATCTGTGCTCGAAGATTTGAGTGAGGCGCTGTTGGATTTTCTGACTTTGGCGGATTTGCAGACTTGGTTGGAGAGGCAGCAGGCGGAAAGATCGGCATGAGGTGAAAGTCTTTGGATATTGATTGGATCTTGAATGTAGACTTCTGCGTGTCGGTGCGATCGCACGCATTTTTTACTTGGATATCTACTGTTTTTAATTAAAAATTAAAAATTAAAAATTAGCAATTAAGTAAATCCACTTAATTAACCGTAAGATACGGATGGCTAAAAAGCTTGTTATATAAGCATTCTTCCTTCTTCTTTCTTCCTTCTTCCTTCTACTGAGCAATAATTCAAAATGAGAAAACTTTTAGGATTATTTATTTTAGGTCTGATAATGGCGATCGCATCTGTTGCTGTAGCGTCTCAATCCCTATTCATTGCCTATCCTCCTGCTAACCATGAAACCATAGCAGATCGGATTTTTTTAATCGGCACTGCACCAGCACAGGGGCAGGTTTTTGTCAACGGTAAACCGATTGAAAATCGCAGTCTGGCAGGACATTTTGCTCCTAGTTTTCCCTTGCAGGTAGGAGAAAATGTATTTAATTTGCGCTATGAAAGTCAGGAAGTAAAGGTTAAGGTGACACGCAAGTTAAATCAGCCAGAAATGCCTTTGGGTGCAGCCTTTGCTAAAGGCTCTCTGCTGCCTGCACAGGATGTGGCGAGGATGCCTGGGGAATTAATTTGCTTTAGCGCGATCGCACTTCCTAGCGCTCAGGTGTCGGTAAAATTGGCGGGTGAAACGATTCCTTTGATGGCGCGATCGCAAGTTGATTTACCAGATAATAAAGCTGTATTAGTTGGTGGAAATGCACCTGAGAAAAGCGCGATCGGACAATATCAAGGTTGTGCTCAGATCCCTCCCAATCCATCCTTAGAAAAAGGAGGAAAAACCAAAATAGATTTGGGAGTTCCTGTGTTTCAGCTCACACTCAACGGTCAAACTGTGACTCAACAAGGTATTGGCAAGATTACGATTTTATCTCCGATTCAATTTGAAGTTGCGGAAGTAATCGCAGAAGCGGGTGTTGCTAGAACCGGCCCCAGTACGGATTTTTCGCGCTTGACACCACTACCAAAGGGAACTAGGGCGGCGATCGCAGCACGGGAGGGGGAATGGCTACGATTGGATTATGGGGCCTGGATTAAAGCCTCAGAAGTTAGGATTATTAAAGATGCAGTGCCAGTGCGATCGCTAATTCGCAGCGCCAGTGCGCGTCAGGTTGGCGAGTGGACAGAGGTGCGATTCCCCTTAGAAGTGCCAGTGCCAGTAGCAGTGCAGCAGGGAGAGAGAACTTTTGTTCTAACATTATATAATACAACTGCTCAAACTGATATTATTCGCCTTGATGATGACCCTGTAATTTCGCGTCTAGACTGGCAACAAATATCACCGGAACAGGTGCAATATACTTTTAATCTCAAATCTGCTCAACATTGGGGTTATAAGTTGAGATATGATGGCACAACTTTTGTATTATCTCTGAAGCATCCACCTGTGCAATCGAAGATAAATACAACAGAAAAGCCATTAGCAGGAATTAAAATAGTTATCGATCCGGGACATGGTGGCCCACAGGATACGGGGGGTGTGGGGCCAACAGGTTATCGGGAAAAAAGTGTGGCTTTGATTGTGTCAAAGTTGGTGCGAGAACAGTTAGTAAATCGTGGGGCAACTGTGATGATGACGCGGGAGGAAGATGTCGATTTAGATTTGCCGCCAAGGGTGGAGATGATTAATAAACAGGAACCTGCGATCGCAATTTCTTTACATTACAATGCTTTGCCAGATAACGGCGATGCAATTAAAACTAAAGGTGTTGGAGCTTTTTGGTTTCATCCCCAATCCCACAGTTTAGCAATGTTTTTACACAATTATTTAGTTAAAAACCTAAATCGGCCTGACTATGGGGTATTTTGGAATAATTTGGCTATGACTCGCCCTGCTGTTGCTCCATCTGTTTTAATGGAATTGGGGTTTATGATTAATCCAGTCGAGTTTGAATGGATTGTTGACCCGGCAGAACAGCAAAAGTTAGCAGAGGCGATCGCGCAAGGCATAACTGAATGGTTTGCTACAGTCAAATAGTCTATTTGTAGTAATAACTTTATTAATCCCTCGCCTAAATTAAAACCTCTCAAGCCATTAAGTAGAAGGAAGAAGAAAGAAAGAAGAAGGAAGAAGGAAGAATGCTTATAGAACAAACAAGCTTTTTAGCCATCCGTATCTTACGGTTAATTAAGTGGATTTACTTACTAAGTAGTCCCAGAAAAGTAAACGACACTGTGTTAAGAAATATTAACAAGCCTGAAACCTTTACGGTTCCCCATTCCCCGTTCCCTTGTCCTCATCGTTAACTTTATTTTTGTCTGACTAATTACTAAATCAATCAAAACGAGATGAAATTAAGAGGTATTTTATTAATAATTGCCATCCTTTTTGTTTCGGGCTGTAATATCATAAAGACTCGCGATCGCATTCCAACAGCAGAGGATAAACCCAGCACTAAACCTTCCGTGCCTGTTAAGCCGCAATCTTATACAAAAGAGGCTAAATTAATCGCTGTGGGCGACATTATGATGCACGGAAGTCAAACGCGATCCGGTTATGACTCGCAGCGGAAAACATACAACTTTGATAGTTTTTTCACGGAAGTTAAGGATATTCTCTCAACTGGCGATTGGGTGATGGGTAACTTAGAGACAACTTTAGCGGGTGAAGATGCAGGCGGATATACTGGATATCCGTTATTTAATGCACCAGCGGAATTGGCGGATGCTGTTAAAGGTGCAGGATTTAATATTTTGACAACAGCGAATAATCATTCTTTAGATAGAGGGGAAAAGGGGGTAATTAGGACAATTAAAAATGTGCGCGATCGCCAACTTGCTTCAACAGGTACAGCCACATCCGCATCAGAAGCAAATAAGATATTAATGGTTACAAAAAATAATATTTTAATGGCTATTATGGCTTATAGCTATGGCACTAATGGCATTCCTTTACCTCAAGGAAAAAATTATCTCGTTTCCCTGATTAACACAGATAAAATCGTCAAAGATATTGCTAAAGCACGATCGCAGGGAGCCGATATTGTCACAATTTGCCTGCACTTTGGCGAAGAGTACCAGCGTCAACCTAACGATCGACAAAAAAAACTGGTTGAGACATTAGTAAAAGCGGGTGCAGACATTATCCTCGGCAGTCATCCTCACGTAGTTCAGCCTTATCAAATCTTTGAATTGCCAAGAAAAGATGGTAGCATTAGAAAAGCAGTTGCAATTTATTCGATGGGTAACTTTATTTCAGGTCAGATCGGAGATTATAAAGACCTTGGGGTAATTTTTACAGTAAAGGTACGCAAAAGGTTTCCAGAAAAAACGATAGAAATTGGCAAAGTAGAGACAATTCCTACTTGGGTACATCGTTATAGCCAGAATGGTAAATTGAATTTTCGGGTTTTGCCATTAGAAGCTGTTGTCAATAGCAAGAACGATCGCTTGCTAACAAAGACACAGTATCCGCTTTTAGAAAAATATTTGACTGAGATGAAGAGTCACTTAGAGTCTTTGAAGAGTCATAAAGAACTAAGTTTAGCAAAATAACAATATTTATATAGCACGTCTAAATGAGTTGTGCAAATATTGTAGGGGTAGTGCCCCCGTGCCTACCCCAATCTTTCGGGGCAACCACAGGCCTACCCCAATCTTTCGGGGCAACCACAGGGGGATTGCCCCTACAAAAAATTACACAATTCATTTAGACGTGCTATATAGCTTTCTTATACTTTATATATTTGTTCTCCCGTTCCTTGAGGCTGAGTACTGATTTATTCCTTTAGACAGTCCCATAACTCAATTACTTCCGACCAACGCTAGACGAGAGATTCGTTCCAGCGCTTTAGGATTCTTTCTAGTGAGCCACGTTGTGGCAGCCAGATTGCGATCTGCATTTTAAGACAGCCGCAAGTAGCCGCCGCGATCGCACTAGCAATGGTGAGAATTTCACTGGATTATGGAAGGAGTAATTTATGGATATCAGCAGACGCGAATTGTTAAAGGTGACATCTGCTTCGGGTTTGGTTGCAGCGGGCCTAGCAGCTTCAGAAGGCTTTATGAAACCTCTCTTAGCTCAAGATCAACCGACCCAAGCCGCTGTTCAAAGTGAAATTGCCCAAGCTCAAACCAAAAGTGGCGAGATGATTTACAAAACACTAGGACGGACAGGAGAGCGAGTGTCTGCAATTGGCTTAGGGGGACACCATATCGGACGGATTCGAGAGGAGCAAGAAAGTATCAAGCTGATCCGCAGTGCGATCGATCGCGGCATCAATTTCATGGACAACTCCTGGGATTATCACAACGGACGCAGCCATAGATGGATGGGCCAAGCGCTCAAGGATGGCTATCGGCAAAAGGTTTTTCTGATGACGAAGCTTGATGGTCGTACCAAAGGGGCTGCGGCGATGCAAATTGACGACTCGCTGAAGGCTTTGCAGACCGATCGCATCGACCTGATGCAGCATCACGAGGTGATTCGGATGGAAGATCCCGATCGCATTTTTGCCCCTGGTGGCGCAATGGAAGCTGTGGTGGAAGCGCAGAAGGCGGGCAAGATTCGTTACATCGGGTTTACAGGACACAAAGACCCTATGGTTCACCTGCGAATGCTGGAACTCGCCACTCAAAACAACTTCCGTTTCGACACGGTACAGATGCCGCTAAATGTGATGGATGCTCATTTTAGAAGTTTTGAGCAACAAGTTCTGCCCGTGTTGGTGAAGAATCAAATCGGTGTGTTGGGGATGAAATCGATGGGCGATTCCTACGTGCTCAGAAGTAATACTGTTACCCCAATTGAATGTCTGCAATATGCGATGAATCTGCCTACTTCAGTAGTGATTACTGGTATTGATACGATGCAACTTCTCGATCAAGCGTTTGAGGCAGTCCGCACGTTTAAACCGATGGATACGGAACAAGTTACAGCAATGCTGAATCGTACTCGTGAGGCAGCGACAAAAGGGCAATACGAACTGTATAAAACCAGTAACCAATTTGATAGTACGGCAATGAACCCGTCGTGGTTAGGGTAAGTGTTGGCGATTGTGGCACACTTTTTCCAAAGGTGGGCTAAACTTCATAGGAATGATAGCTCACCCTAATTTTACTTATTGTTTTGCCCTATCCATGATCTGAGCTAACTTCACTTTTAAATTCTTATATTCTCCTGCTCGATCTCTTAATGTGTTTGGATCGTCTTTAATTCTCTGATAATGTTCCATCATAGCTAAGTGGCGAACATATTCATTTCCCTCACCCAAATGCTCTAAGGCAAAATCAATTAATTCATCATTGGTTAGGTGTTTGAATTGCTCTTTGATATCTTCAGATATATTCTGTATCTCCACTAGGGTCAATACTTTTACTTATTGTTTTTTTTTCCATTAGCTGAGCGAACTTCAATCGTAAACCTTTATCTTCTCCCGCCAGATCGGTTATTGTGTTTGGATCGTCTTTAATTCTATCATAGTGTTCCATCATTGCTAACTGCCTTACATATTTATGCTCCTCTCCTAAATGTTCTAGAGCAAAATCAATTAATTCATCATTGGTTAGCTGTTTGAGTTGTTCTTTGATATCTTCAGACATATCGCTTATCTCCATTGGGATCGATGTACA
>DATGYA010000004.1:0-1710 GCA_035298405.1 Kamptonema sp.
TATCTTTTTTTCCTAGTAGTATAAATCAGAAAGAAAATCCTCTTGAGATGATCTGTTTATTTCAACTCAGGTAACTTGTTTGAATCTTAGACCCTCTAATCCATTATTTTCAACGCAATCCTTAAAAGCTTGTGAAACTAGCGCTCGATTTAACTCAGGTAATCTAAAAATATTTCTATCACCTATACACCCGTCTTTAAAAGCAAAAGAATCTATTACCGTCACACGACCACTATGAGAATTTCTCCGTACTACAGCACGCGAATAGTCCAGGCAGTCTACTACATCTACGATTTTGATTACAAAATACCGCTCGCCAGTAGTACACACTACTGGCAATAACTCTACGCTTTCACCCATAATTGGCTGTAGAATCCTGACAGCTCTTTCACTCAATGTCTGATGAAATCCTACAATAGCTGGGAAATCACCTGGTTTTCCTGCACTGTAAATTTCAACAGGAATTGGCTGCCAAGAGCCGGGAAGTTCATACCAATGAAGGTCTCCCAGAAAATGTAGAAGAAGTATCCCATCGTCCTCATTTGCAATAAAGCTATCATAATTATCAACATCGGCTTTGGGATAATATACCTTCATAAAATTTACTCCTAGATATTAGGGAAACGTATTTGCTAGTATTTAAGCTTTAATAGCCCGCAATTCAGCTTCAACCTCAGCTTTGGAATCCAGAAAAACAATTCTATCAACTACTTCCTCAATTGCACGGTTTCACTCTCTACATCAGTTGTGTGGAGTTGTTGTTTAAATTGCCAAATTAATTTCCCCTTCCCTTTATTCCCCACTGGTGCTAGACTTTGAGCGTCAAGGGAGAATGCCGCAGCGGGAGCAAGTAGCGGGCATCTCCTACAAGGAAGATTCTCAAACTTAGCTTTAATCGCAACTTTCTTTATTGCCATGCAGCACAAAAAACCAGTACAGGGATTTTGGCCAAGTGTACAAAGGCTGAGTCTCAATATTGCTACACCGACACAGTTTGCTTGTCAGTCATTTGGTCTAATAGCCACATTCGTTACCGCCACAGTTGTTGCTATGCCCATAGGACAGCAGCAGGCGACTGCTGCACTGCTGACAAACTGGCAGTTCGATCCGGGGACAAATCAGCTAGAAGTTATGCTCCCAGATGGAATAACACCTAAGTTTTCTCTTTTAAACGAGCCCACTCGCATAGTTGTTGATTTACCCAATACAGAGGTGGCAACAGATACGACCCAATTATATCGAGAAGGAACAGTACGCTCTGTCAGCCTCAGTCAATTTCAGCCTGCGATCGCGAGAATTGTCATAGATTTTGCTCCCGGAGTAGTTTTAACTCCTGAACAAGTGCAGTTGCAGCGCATAGGTTTAGAAAATCGCTGGGTATTGCGCCCATTAGTTTCAGGGACAGAGACTCCATTGAGTCAGGGGAATCAGGCGACGGGGGCTATGGGTTCCCCAACAGCGCAGCCAAGGGGAGACAGACCTCCTACTGCTGTCCCACAAACAACAGCTCAGAGCTCAAGGAGAGTTCAAACGCCATCGGCACCACAAGCCAACAGGTTCCAAAATCCTCCCACTGCTAATCCTCCGGTATTAGAAACTCCTAATGCTCAGATTCAACCTTTGAATGTACCGATAGTTAGCGTTCCGGTTAATCAGACTAGACGAGAGGCAGTTTTGCCTTCATCTAGCTATGCCCCACCGCGATCGCGC
>DATGYA010000005.1:0-11706 GCA_035298405.1 Kamptonema sp.
AGTCCACACGATGCAATCAAAAGGGTCAGTTACAATTAAACTAAATCCCTATCAGGGATTGAAACTGGTAGGAAAGGGTGGATTATTTCTAAATCTTCGTTACAATTAAACTAAATCCCTATCAGGGATTGAAACTTTGGGAATTACCAGTGGGGTTGTTAATGGATTATCGTTACAATTAAACTAAATCCCTATCAGGGATTGAAACACTGGGTTTTTGAGCAACCTATCCCGGTTGAAGATGTTACAATTAAACTAAATCCCTATCAGGGATTGAAACACGTACTGGAGACATCCACCCTCATCCACACCGACATCGTTACAATTAAACTAAATCCCTATCAGGGATTGAAACAGTAAAAGTAACTCAATTTGCTTAAAAACAGCGTGTAATTCTCTAGCAAATCATCTAATTTATATTAGGAATTGAACCGAAACCTTGACACAGCAAGGGCTATAGGCTATCGTAAAGTAGCAGCTCATCTATAATTCCGCTATCCCGCTCAGGAACTCCTGACCAAAAATTTCAGTCCGAACCAGCTAAAGCTCATGGCATAGCTTTAAAAATCAGGAATAAAGTCAACTGTCACACTGAAATGAACTTGTAGGGTGCGTCAGACTAAATTATTCATCGACAGAATCAGGATTTTTCCTAGTGTACGCAGCCTAATCTATGTGCCAGTTGCGTAAATCGTAAATGTAAAACTTCATAACTGAATAACTATTTATGATCGACAAAATTTCAGAGTCAAAAATGCACCACGTCAGGTTGCTATTAACCGGTGGTTGGTTCTTACTAATTTTTTCCCTATTTTATGACCCCATCTCCTCTTGGTTCACTGAACCGAATAACACCTTAAGTCCCCTGCGGGTGGCTCCAGAGATATGCGTTAAAGTCCAAGGAGTTTGCATGAAAGAAGATGCCTACAGCTTGGGCGCTCCGATATTTTGGGGAGTGGTAATTCCATTAATAGTTTTTATGCTTTTGGTTTTTGGCCATGAAGCATGGCGGCGAATTTGTCCCCTATCATTCCTGTCGCAAATTCCCAGAGCGCTAGGAAAACAGCGACAAAACAAGATCGCAGATAAAAAAACCGGGAAAATTAGGTATGAGCTAGCTAAGGTTAAAAAAGATTCCTGGCTGGCTCAAAATCATTTGTACTTGCAATTTGGTTTATTGTATCTTGGCTTGTGCCTCCGGATATTAATCGTTAACTCAGATCGGGTGCTACTGGGAATTTTTTTGATTTTGACAATATTGTGCGCGATCGCAGTCGGCTATCTTTACGGAGGTAAATCCTGGTGCCAATATTTTTGTCCCATGTCGCCAGTACAGAAAATATTCAGCGAACCCAGAGGAGTTTTTAATAGCCAAGCTCACTTTGGCGATCGCCAAACCATCACTCAATCAATGTGCCGTACCATTGGCGAAGAAGGCAAAGAACAGAGCGCTTGCGTCGCCTGCAAAAGTCCCTGCATTGACATTGACGCTGAACGCTCCTACTGGGACGGTATCACCAAAGCCGATCGCAAATTCCTCTACTACGGCTATTTAGGATTAGTCATCGGCTTTTTTGTTTATAGCTACCTCTTCGCAGGTAACTGGGACTATTACTTCTCTGGAAATTGGGCCCACCAAGATAATCAACTTTCTGGGCTGTTCAAGCCAGGGTTTTACATATTCGGCAAATCAATTCCGATTCCAAAAATCGTAGCAGCACCATTAACTTTAGCTGGTTTTTGCTATGCTACTTATTTCCTGGGGCAGAAAGTAGAAAAAATGTACAAAGCGCACCTATTACGCAACGGTCGCTTTATCAGCCAAGAACAGATTCAACACCAGATTTTCACCCTTTGTACCTTCATTTCCTTTAATTTTTTCTTTGTATTTGGAGGTCGTCAATTTACGGCTCTTTTGATAGATCCAATCGAATATGTTTACAATATTTCCATAGTAATTCTAAGTACCGTCTGGTTGTACCGCACTTGGGGACGCAACCAAGAATTGTATCTGCGAGAAAGCCTTGCTAGTCGGCTTCGTAAGCAATTAAGTTCGCTGAAACTTAACATCTCTAAATTGTGTGAAGGGCGTTCCTTAGAAGACCTCAATCCTGATGAAATATACGTGCTCGCGAAAATCCTTCCTGACTTTACCAGAGAAAAGCGGCTCGAAGCTTATAAAGGGGTACTAAAAGAAGCCATAGAAGAAGGTTGGGCCACCTCATCAAGTAGCTTGGAAGTGCTACAGCAAATGCGTATCCAGCTAGAAATTACCGACTCTGAACACGCCACTGTCTTAGCAGCATTAGGGGTAGAAGACCCAGAATTACTCAACCCCGAAAAACAACGCAGTCGGGAAAATGTGTTGCGTTTAGAAAGCTACCGCAAAGCTCTAGGGAAAATGATTTCTTTCCACCGCCGCCGCTCTGCCAGAGGACTTGGTTCGGATCTTTTAGAAGTAGTGGAGGGGAATAAATCCTTAGACGAAATCATCAAGAACAATCCAAAAGCTTTAAAGGCTCTCAAGCGACAGTATGCGATTAGCTGGGAAGAGGAAGAGCAAATCCTGGCAGAATTTGACAGAGATGCAGACCAACTTCGCAAAGCTAACATCCTGTTACATCAGCTACAGACAGTAACTTTTCCTGATTTAACTCTCAGTCAACCTTTACTTCCAGAGGTGGTGGTAGCTTTGAGGTTTCTGCGCTTGACTGTGGAGCAACAGCAGTGGATTGTGACTAGAAGTTTGCTGGAAATTTTGGAGTGTATTGGTCTTACAAATGCAGCTAGTAACATTGCTAGAAGGCTTAGTTCTCTGAAGATTTCTGTGCTGCCAATTTTACTAAAAGATACGGCAGATGCTTGGGAACAACGTCTTAAGCCGCAGATTATTTCATTGCTAAAACAGTCTGAAAAAAATGGTGGTGCCGATGCCGAACAAGACTCGCCCAAAGAACTTGTCAGCCATTTGGAAGCGCTGGTGCAACAGCCAGAACCAATAATACAGATAGCGTGTTTATACGTACTGTATTATTTGGATTTCCAGCGTAGTAAGGCGATAGCACGGCAATTGCTGAGTTTAAATCAAACAGCTAATGCTTTTGTGGAAGAAACGGCACAAAAGCTAACGCATTGGGCAACGTCGCCGGAGTCTCCTCCTGCAACTTTTAAAACTGTTGAAAAATTGGTATGTCTTCTTAACAGTGAGTTTTTGAGGGGGATGAAAAGTGAAACTTTGATTGATTTAGCGTATCAGGGGCAGGTAAAATCTTACGGCGCTAATCATATTATTAGCGATCGCGAAAACCCCTGCCAGGGACTTTTATGTTTGTGGGAGGGAGAAGCTCAAATTCGGAGTGTTCTTGCCAGTGGTGAGACAATTGTTGAGAGTTTTTTGCCTGGTCAAACTCTCAATGAAATCGAGTTTATTACTTATGCTGAACGACATCCAATTGTCCTAGTTACGGTGAGAGATAGCCGCTTTTTGGAGATACCTACTGATACTTTTGAATTTATTTTGTCGAGGGACAATAGTTTTGCGAGGAGGGTTTTTAGCAAAAAGAATTTGTATTTCGATCGGAATGCTGCTGCTTGAAAGGAGAGATTGGGGACTAATTCTTTAATTTGCCGATGAATCTTTACTTGGGACTAGATTTCGGTACTTCTGGTGCTCGCGCTGTAGCAATTGACGCTTGCGGTACAATCTATGCGGAGTCACAATTTACTTTTGAAAGTTCGCAAATTGCGATGCCTGCGGTTGGCTACGCCTACGCGCCTACCTCAAGCCTACAAAAACCTCCACAATTGAAATTATCTTCTATATGGCAGAGTGCGCTATTTTCTCTGATCGCGCAAATTCCGCTAGAAATTCGCCGCGAGGTGAAAGCGATCGCGATTGATGGTACATCTTCAACTGTGATGCTCTGCGATGTTAGCGGTATGCCTGTGGCTGCGCCGATGCTCTACAATGATGCGCGAGGGGTGGCGGTGATGGATAAGTTAAGTGCGATGCTTGCGGCTGGCTACGCCGAAGCGCCTCCCAACCCCACAGTATTAAGCGCTACCTCTAGTCTGGCAAAACTCCTGTGGTTAGCAACGGATTTAACGAATAAGTTATCTGTCTCTCAGAAGCTTTATTTCCTGCATCAAGCTGACTGGCTGAGTTTTTTACTACACGGGAAAATCGGTGTCAGCGATTATCATAACGCTTTGAAATTAGGTTATGACGTAGCTAATCTATGTTACCCGGCATGGTTGACAGAGGCGATCGCCACTATTCCCGATATCGCAATTCAGTTACCGGAAGTTGTCGCGCCAGGTACGATCGTGGGAAAGATAACAACAGAAATTCGCGATCGCTTTTCTTTCCCCTGTGATTGTGTAGTGCGTGCGGGTACAACTGACAGTATTGCAGCATTTTTAGCTAGTGGCGCGAAATCTCCCGGCGAAGCTAGTACCTCATTGGGTTCTACCCTAGTGCTGAAATTATTAAGCCGCACCCGCGTTTATAATGCTAAATATGGAATTTATAGTCACAAATTAGGCGATCTCTGGCTAGTTGGCGGCGCTTCTAATACAGGCGGTGCTGTGTTGCGCCACTTTTTTACTGATACTGAATTAGATAATCTTAGCAGAAAAATCGATCCTAGTCAAGAGAGTTTACTTGATTATTATCCTTTGTTAAAACCAGGCGATCGCTTTCCAATTAATGACCCGAATTTACCGCCAAAACTAGAACCTCGCCCGGATGACTTAGTAGAATTTTTACACGGTTTGCTAGAAAGCATAGCGAGAATTGAAGCGCGAGGATATCAATTATTGCAGGAGTTCGGTGCAACTCCTTTAACAGGGGTTTATACTGCTGGCGGCGGTGCAAAAAATCCTATTTGGACTGCTATTCGTTCGCGGCTGTTAAAAGTGCCTGTAATTACACCAATTCACACAGCAGCAGCCTATGGGACAGCGTTATTGGCGATGGAGGGATTGAAGGATTGAGGACAGAGAAAGAGCGATCGCGCTTCGGTGAGGTACAATCGCGAGTTTAATTTTTGATAAATCTGCTATAATCTATGAATAATTTCTAGTAATTTCCATGATTATGAACTATGAACACTCAGGAACTTCGCCAGCAGGTAAAAGAATATATAGATGACTTGTCTCCAGAAAGACTGCTCGTTGCTGCTGATTTCTTAGCTTATTTAGCAGAACGTGAAATCAATCAAGCGACGGTTGAATTATTGGAAATTCCTGGTTTTATAGAAGCTTTTAATAAGGCAAAAAAAGATGTAGCAGCAGGTAAGGTAACTTCCATTGAACAACTCAAACGAAAATACTGAACCTAATATTGATTTATATTCGGTTGTTGTTAGCTTTGATGCTCAGAATTTTTTTGAAGAAGCATCAGTTTCACTGCAACGGAAGCTATATCGGTGTTTTGAGATGCTAAAAATCAACCCTCATACTCATCCAAATATTAAGACTCTCAAAGGTGACTTAGCTGGATACTATCGTTATCGGGTTGGAGATTATCGGGTTGTTTATTATATTAACGATCGCCAAAAGCAAGTGGTTGTGACTATTATTGCTCATCGCAGGGAAGTTTATTAGTGCGATCGTACCTTGGGAAAGGAAGGGCGATCGCTATTTACGAATATTGACCGATCGCCGCGAGCCGTTTATCTTTTCTCCTATCGTAAGTCCTTTCAATATTCTCGCCCCAATTGAAAAAAGCGCCTAGACCTAGCCAGCCCCAACCATCGCCATGATAATATCATTAATGCACTTTTTGTAGCGGTGCAATCTTCGGGTCAAGAATTTTTTGACCAGAACCAGAAAACTTAATCGCCAAAGTAAATTTGTCACCACTTCCTAAAATGTAGGTTACTTGTCCAAGTCCAAAAGAGGAATGAACGACGCGATCGCCTACCTTCCAGTCTATCAATTTTGTATTCCCAGTTTTTCCTTTCAAATTATTAGTTTTTGGTTTAGTTTCTGATGGTGTAATAGGCATTTTTGCCGACTGTTTTTTTGCCACTTTTCCACTCAAAAACTCCCTCGGCAATTCTCCTAAAAATATTGATGGAATAGCTAACTGCTTATTTCCCCAAGTACGACGCTCTACAGTATAAGTAATAAATAACCTTTCCTGAGCGCGAGTAATACCAACATAACAAAGTCGGCGTTCCTCCTCCAAAGCAATAGGATCGTCTAAACTGCGAAAATGTGGTAACAATCCCTGTTCCATTCCTACCAAGAATACTACTGGAAATTCTAACCCTTTCGCCGCGTGTAGCGTCATCAAAGAAACCCGCGATTCTTCCTCTTTCATACTATCCATATCGGAACTCAAAGCCGCACTTGCTAGGAAATTCTCTAGTTTAGCTTCTTCGGCGTTTTCTTCTTCAAATTGCTGTACTGCATTGTACAATTCTCTAATATTTTCTATGCGCTCTTCTGCTTCATCAGTACCTTGGTTTTTCAAATCATTAATATATCCTGATTCTTCTAAAATACCTTGAACAACCTCAGAAGCAGATGTATTTTCCACTTGTTCTTGCCACTTTCTGATCGTCCGCACAAATTCAATGATCGGCTTAGCAGTCCTCCCTGCTAAAGTATTAACAGATTCTTCATCAACTAGAATATCCCACAGGGGAATATTCAATTGTTGAGCAGCTTGTACTAATCTATCTGTGGTAGCTTTACCAATACCGCGCCTCGGTGTATTAATAATTCGCAATAGGCTAACAGTATCGGCAGGATTAACAATTAACCGCAAATATCCTAACACATCTTTAACTTCTTTGCGGTCATAAAACTTTAAACCGCCAACTAAATTATAAGGTACGCTCCACCGCACTAAGCACTCTTCAAAGTTCCGAGATTGAGCGTTTGTACGGTATAATATAGCAAAATCTCCCCATTTTAATTCGGGGTTTTTGCGAGCCATTCCAGTAATTTCATTGGTGACAAATTCAGCCTCTTGAATTTCATCATCCGCACGCTCTATCCAAATCGGTTCTCCCTCGCCGCGAGTGGGACGTAATACTTTATCAATGCGTTCGGTGTTATTTTCAATTAGGGCGTTAGCGGCGTGTAAAATGTTGTCTCTGGAGCGATAATTTTCCTCTAATTTTACCATTGTTCGAGTATCATCGTCCGCCAACCCGTCGCCGAAGTCTTTCTGAAAATCGAGCAGAATTTTAAAGTCTGCCATGCGGAAAGAATAAATCGCTTGATCGACATCCCCAACTACAAAAATCGAGCGTCTTTCCCAGTTGGAAAAGGTTTTAGGATCTTCGTTATTCGTGGCTAACAGACGAATTAAGTCATACTGGACGCGGTTAGTATCTTGGTATTCATCTACTAAAATGTGGCAAAATTTTTGATGCCAATAACCCAATACTGACTCGTTTTGATTGAACAATTGTACTGGCACTCGGATTAAGTCGTCAAAGTCCAGCCCGTTGTTGGCAGCGAGGGCATCTTGATAAAGATTGTAGGCATCAGCGATTACTTTTCCTCGGTAATTAGGCTGTTCTAATTCAACTTCTCTGGGGGATAAGCCTTGGTTTTTAGCATTGCTAATTGCGTAGCGAACAGCACGGGGTTCAAATTTTTTGTCGTCCAGGTTTAGCTGTCTAGTGACGATATCTTTAACTAGACTTTGAGCGTCTGATTCATCAATGATGGAGAAATTTTTTCGCCAGCGGCGACCTTTTTCATCTTGAAATTTCTCGATGTCGTAGCGGAGAATACGAGCGCAAAGGCTGTGAAATGTACCTACCCACAGAGGTTTAATATAGTTTGTATAAACCCGCGATCGCAGTCTTGCCTGCTCATCAGGTGCTAATGCTTCTAATGGTTTACCATATTTTGCCTCAGCTTGCCCAGTTGCAAACAATTTCTCTATTCTTTCTTTCATTTCCCGCGCCGCTTTGTTGGTAAATGTTACGGCAAGGATATTATCTGGATCGACTCGATGGGTGCGAATTAAATTGGCAACTCGATAAGTTAGCGCCCGCGTTTTGCCGGAACCTGCGCCAGCAACTACTAATAATGGGCCGCAGAAATGCTCCACGGCTTGGCGTTGCGAGGGGTTGAGTTGGCTGAGGAAATCAGTAGTTTGTGTCATGGCTGTGAGTGCGGGCCCCTGGGCATTGTGACAAAAGATGGAAATAATCCATATTCACAAGGCTACCATTTTCTGTGTAAATTGTATATTCTATGCGGTCATATATAGTAGTTAATTGTTGAGCGATCGCGCCGTTGCTCCTCTTTTTTTACCTAGCTCTACCAGTCCGCTCCTTGGCCTTTTCATAAGCAGGATCGTGTTCCTCAAAACTAACAATAAACACCCGTTTAGGAGTTGGGGACTCATATATCCGATAAACCAGGCGATAAGCAATTCCATCGCAATTTATATCTAAAGTGCGGTAGCCATTCAGTCTACCGTCTAGATCGTGACTTGGTACGCCGCGAGGCTGATAAGGATTCTTAGCCAAAACAAGCTGATAGACTGAAAATTCTTCCTGTAGCTGTTCTGGTAAATTTGGTAAGTCTTGCGTATTTACCAGGGGGTTAATCTTGACCAAGTAATTAGATTTTGTAGCCACGTTGTCTCAACAAATTATCTAAAGCTTCATCGTCAATCTCTTGGCCTATTTCTACTGCTATTGGCCAGTCAGTAGTGTTCTCTAGAAATTCCAAGTCTTCCTTAGTTAGCTCTTTTGGTTCCCTGGAAATATCTTTTTCACTATCAGGCCAAACTTCATCAGGTATCTGAAGACCGCTCTCAGCAGCTTTAATAGTTCTCCGCAATAAATCTTGATGCGCTTTGTAGTCGTGGGGTGCAACTTCAAGTTCTAATTCCATACTTTCCACTAGATATTTTAATTTCTTAAACACATTTTCTAGAGGATGCTCTACTATTTGTTTTGTTGGTGGGTGGCTGACTTCTGGCATGGTTTTTTACCACTATTTTTGCAACTTTCAACTATTTTATCACTTCACAGAGAGGTTGCGCTTAAGCAAGCCTCCAACCCAAATCACCGCTAAAATCACCAATACAAACCACAGAGCAATAATTACAGCCGCAGCAACCCAATTTTTAGGCTGAATATGATTTATTTCTGCTGCTGCTTTTTCTCGACACTCAGCTAAAATTTCCGGGGGAATCATCTTGAGTACCAGCCAAATTCCGAGCGGTACAATCAGTAAATCATCTAGATAGCCTAGTACAGGTATAAAATCTGGAATTAAGTCAATTGGACTGAAGGCATAAGCCACAACAACTACTGCTAAAACTCTTGCATACCAAGGCACTCTGGGATCGATACTTGCCCTATAAACTGCATAAGTTTCTTGTTTAAATTTTCTGGCGAGTTCCTTGAATGACTGCATAACTTAAATCCTTTGATATGTATTTGCGCTCTCTAGCGCGATCGCAGATCCTAACTCGCCAGTAAATTCAATCTAAAATCGTTTCGCTTTCCTCCACAGACGTAAGACATTTTTCAGGTTTCACAGTGACACCCCGATATTTGATGCCAGTTGTACGGGGAATCGCATTTTTTAACTTTTGAGCTTTCCAAACCTGACCTCGATATTTTCCTACGATCTCTTCTTCGCTTAAGTCAACTGTGGGAGGGGTAACTTCGTAGTTAGTTCCCCGGTAAATGAGTTTGATTGTCTTGCTTTCTTCATCAACCAGCGGCTGAAACGACTGCAAGAGGCGGCTGGTGATTAAGAGCAAAATTAAGACAAGTAATATCTTAACTTGCCAAGGTGCTAAGATCAAACTCACAATCAAACTAACCGTGATAATCGAGCCTCCCAGATAGGCGGCTTCGTTAGCAGAGTTTTTAAACAGATAAGTCACTACGAGAGCAATTGCCAACGGACTAATAAACAACCAAGTCATTCCATTACCTCTGACGTAGAAGCAAGATTTTTATAAATATAAGACATTTGTAGCGAAAAAAATACCCCTCTCTTAACAAAAAGACAATTTTTATAAAAAAAGTTTTTCTTTAGAAATGCCGAATCGCTAGAGGAAAGGTTAAGTTTCTAAAAGTGTAACCAAACTGACATTTTGCTGGGGCGATGCCACAGTAAAAGCATACCATCTGTTCCGCGTGAGGAGAATTTATGAAACGAAACAGCGCATCCCGTTACCAAATTAAGTCCCGGAGTTTGCTGACAGCTTTGTGTTTAACTCTGAGTTTGTTTAGTGTGACGGGTTTAGACCCCGCAATGGCGCAAGAACAGCGCCTCAGAACGTTGACGGTGACGGGTAGAGGTATTGAAGCAATTCCTACTACTTTGACTCAAGTGCGCCTGGGAGTTGAGGTGCAGGGAAAAACGGCGGCGGAAGTCCAGCAGGAAGCGGCGAAGCGTTCGGCGGCGGTGGTGTCGTTGTTGCGATCGCGCAATGTGGAAAAATTAGAAACTACTGGCATTACGCTCAATCCTCTGTACAGCTATGAAAACAATCAGCAGAAGTTGATAGGATATGTTGCTACTAATAATGTTAGTTTTCGTATCAATACTCAGTCTGCGGGTACTTTGTTAGATGATGCAGTGAACGCGGGTGCGACGCGAATTGAAGGCGTAAGTTTTGTAGCGGTAGAAAGTGCGATCGCATCGGCCCAGCAGCAAGCTCTACGGGAGGCTACTCAAGATGCTCAAACCCAAGCAGATGCAGTTTTAAGCGCTCTGAACCTCAAGCGGGGTCAAGTTGTTAGCATTCAGGTCAATGGTGCGAGTCCGCCACAGCCAATATTTATGCCTCGTTTTGCCGCCGCACGCAATGATAAAGATGCTGCGACTCCAGTGGTGGGAGGGGAACAGCAGGTTGAAGCATCGGTGACTTTGCAAATTAGTTATTAATGGCGATCGCTTAATCGGCGTTGCTGAATGAAAACATGAGTTGTCTGTAGGGGCAATCCCCCCGTGGTTGCCCCTCTCTCTTACTAGAAATTATATCTCAAATTCAATTCTTGAATAAGGCCCAGTTCGCAATACCTCAGCCAATTCATCATTATTATCTCGCAAACCTTCATAGAAAAAGAAAGCCTCACCTTTAATTCCACAAGCACGATTGTAAGCGATCGCCTGCAACAAATGCTCAGGACTAATCCGGTAAGAAGTACCCCTACTTACCAACAAAATCCCCGGAGAAAAGCACTCCAATTGCTCAGCATTAAACTGTAAAACTAATTTATCAATCAGTTGTTTATAACTCTTAAAGTCGCGCCGATATAATTGGGGGTGAATCATATCCACCAACTTTCTCTCAACCCAAGCTTTACTATCTTGTAAATATTCAGTCAAACCCCAATCATAAGGACTTGGTGACATCGACACCAACAGATCGGGATTAATAGCTTTCACTTCCTGATACAAACGAGCTACAAAATTAGTGATAATATCAGCACGCCACTGCAACCAATGGCGATCTTTGCAATTCTGTGGCGGATCGCGATCGCACATTTCGCGGTAAAGTCTAATAGTTTTAGAATCGTATCCTCCCTCACAAGGAAGTGCAAAGCGATCGTCACCTTGAACCCCATCTATATCATAATTATTCGCCACCTCCAAAACTAAGCTCAGCAAGAAATCCTGCACCTCCCCATCTAAAGCATTCATCCACTCAAAATTATTTTTTTTCAATAAATTCCCCTGGTAATCAACCGCCCCCCATTC
>DATGYA010000006.1:0-3105 GCA_035298405.1 Kamptonema sp.
GATTTTGCAGTTGCTGGTGGCGACGTTGCCCAAGTCCTAGCCGCCGCTGAATCCCTCAAGCAGTTACAGGATGAGAAATTGTGGCGTTTTTGCTACAAAGGCTTCTCTCCTGAGAAAAAAGTAAACCAGCGCTACCTCGACATAGAAGCCCCTGAACCCGGCAAAATTATAGCTCCCAAATCGGGCCTAGCCACCGGAAAAACTCAATTGTTGGCTGATAAGGTTGCAACGCAACCAGGGAAGCAAATCAACATCGGCTACCGTAACAGCTTACTGCTACAGCAGGCTCAAAAGATTGGTAGCTATCACCTAGATGAGCATGATGGCCGCCGTTTTTTTGAAGATCCTAACGCTCGGATCAGCCTGTGTTGGGATTCCCTACTCAAGCTTCCCCCTGAAATTTTCGAGGGGGCACATATTATTTTGGATGAAGCTTCAAGCAGCATTAAGCATCTGCTCACCAGTAGCACTTGCAAAGAGAAAAGGCTTGAAATTCTCGATTATCTAGAAAAGATTGGCCCTACCGTTGGGGGGGTAATCGCGCTTGATGGAAATCTCAAAGATTCAGATATTCAATATCTGGAAGAAATCTTCAAGATGCCATCGGTGAAAATTGAAAATGAATTTAAGGGCGATACGCCGCCCGTAACCTTCCTTGAACTTCCCAAAGGCAGATATCGGATTGCCAAGGCAGAATTTGAATGGCTAGCAAGGGCAATCATGGATGCTGATTGCCCCGCAATTCCCACAGATTCCCTCAATGATGCCGAAGCTCTTTACAAAAAGTTGACGGCTCAAGGCAAAAAAGGCATCTTATTAACCAGCAAAACAGCTACTAAGAAATGGGCTAAGGAATTTTTAGCTAATCCTGACGCTTACATCAGAAAGCACAAGCCACAATTCATCATCTTTACCCCAACTGCTGAAAGTGGGCTTGATATTTCAATCAAAGAAAAGATTGATAATTTGGATATTGGGAATTATTTCTCTGATGTTTTCTGCATTTTTCGCGGGGTCATTGGCGTTGATGAATGCCTCCAAATGTCCCGCAGGGTAAGGCATCCAGAAAGGATTGTGATCTGCTGTGCTGAACGTAAATTTGCCAGCAATAATGATTCTAATCCCTTCTCAGGTCAGCTAATTAAAGACCTTGAGGAGCGGGTCACGGCTGAAATGAAAGCACTTTCTCCTGAAGAAAATACAGCCGCAATCAAAGAAGCAATCCAGGCTCAAATTGACTCCCCACACTTAGAAGCTTGGGCAAAAATTAAGGGGAAAGATGCTGTCGAAGGGCGTAATTTACGGCGATTCCTACTTAAAGCTTTTGAGGATGGCGGCTATGAAGTAAATCGGATTAGCTTCTCAGATTTGCTTAATCCTGATGCGATTTACGATGATGGGATGAGCTTTGCTGATGCTAAAAAACTTTCTAAAGAAGAAGAAGCAAAGCAGATTTTCAATTCTGAATTTATCACCCTAGAAAAATACTTAGAAATTGAGGGAAGCAATGCTGAATGGGAGGATTGCTGCAAAGCCATCAAATATCGCCTTTTAGCACGGCTACCAGGCATTGAAAATACTGAGCTTTGGACTTGGGAGTTTGTTTACCGTATCCGCTTCACTGACAGAGATTTGCTCAATCAGCTCTATGCCAACTGGAAACTTGAAAACCCAGAGGACGCTGAACTGCTACAACGGCAAAAATGGAACCGTGAGTTTAGAACTTTCTTGCCTGACCTGAACAACCAATGGCTCAAACTCAAACTTCTCTCAAAATTGGGGATTAATCAATTCCTTGACCCTTCAAAGGTCTGGACGGATAAATCCCCTGAAGTCAAGGAACTGGTGAGGATTTGTAAAACCAAGTCAGCAGCCGCCCTACTTGGACATCCGGGCAAAAGCTCACCCATGCAATATCTCAACCGCTTACTTAAATTTATCGGGGTTAAGCTGAAGGCCTCTCAGGTTAGGGAGGGGGATAAGCGAGTTTGGCAATATCGTTTTGTAGAGGCTGGTGAGAACTCTAGCAGACCCGAAAACTGGGATGAGCTTTACCCTCTAGTCTGTCAAAAATTGGCTGAAAAAATCGCCTCTGCGAAAATGGCTGAATCACCCTCTCCTCTTGATGTGGAGGTTGTCACAGCTCCCCCCATAAATATACAAAATACAGCCGAAGCTGTGACAGAGAATCAGACTAACCCTGTAGAAAAAGTTTGGGGCGTGGCTTGTGAAGTTGCGGAGGTGGCCCGTGAAGTTGCGGAGGTGGCGTTATGGGTCGCTGAGGGGATGGTGGAGTCAGCAAAAACCTGTCTACATCACATTCTCAACCGATACGGATACTTACCCGTAGCAGAGGCGCTAGAAAGTCTGAGTGCTGAGCAGCGGTTAGCAGTTGAAAGTCTAGGTTAGACTCATCACTCCCCGCTGGGGAAGCGATCGCTTTCCTAGCAGAGCCAAAATCAACCCTCTGTGAGGCCGCCGCATGGGAGCTGGCAGAGGATAGCGAGGCGATCAAGCGCACCCAAGGCCGAAGCTCAAAACTTTTTTGGCTGAAAACTCACAGCCGTGCTGCTGCATTTGGGTTTGAACAAATCCCAATGGATTCTAAATCAATCAGGTAGATAGCGGGTGAGGTTGTTGTCTGTCAATGAAACAAAAATCAAAAAACTAAAAACTGATTGATATATAGCAGCCATCCTCTACGCGATCGCATTGATCGCTGCACAGCAATCAGCAAGCGGTTGATTCCTTTGGCGGTATAAATATATCGCTGAACATTGCCTTTGCTACCTTTTTAACATTTTAACAGCAAACTCTACAATCCCAATTTAAAGCAATTGTAGCAGAGGCTCAAAAGTGGTGGCATTTATAGCAAGCTGTACTTTCACAATTGAGCAAGCAGAACTAATTGAAAAGCTGTTAAGGCTGCCTAAAAGATTGCCGCAAGCGTGATAGTATTTTTATCTATGTTAAGAAATATATGAAAGGATAAGAAGCAAGTTCTTATCCTTGGTAGTCAGCGATCGCTTTTTGCCCTATAACTACTGCAACTATTACCAGGGGAAGACACTCATCCACTTGGATCAATGATTTTATTTCAATCGC
>DATGYA010000007.1:0-15565 GCA_035298405.1 Kamptonema sp.
AGTATTCTTTGACATCTTCTCCGTGATTTCCCTGTTCGTTGGTTAGCCCAAACAGGCGTTCTTTTAAAATTGGATCGCGACCATTCCATAGTGCTAGACCAAAGCAGAGTTGACTGTGAAGATCGCACCATCCACCTAGTCCATCTTCACCCCAACGGTAAACGCGCGATCGCGCATGATCGTGAGGAAAATACTCCCAAGCTGAACCGTCAGGTGAATAGTCTTCTCGCACTGTACCCCATTGGCGATCGCTCAAGTAGGAACCCCAACGATACCAAGGTTGATCGGGTTCGCGATTCTCCTCTAACCGTTGCTGTTCTGCGTTCATCTAGCCTCCTGTAGCGAACCCTGGATACAGAGTCATGCCGCCGTCTACAAATAAAGTTTCACCATTGACATAATCCGAGTCATCCGAGGCAAGCCAAACAGCAGCTTTAGCGATGTCTGTTACATCTCCGACCCGTTTTGCGGGAATGAGTTTTAGTAATTTTGCCTCAGCTTCTGGCGTGTCCCAAGCTGCCTTATTAATTGGGGTTTTAATAGCGCCGGGTGCAATGCTATTGACCCGAATTCTGTGCGGTGCGAGTTCCTGGGCAATACTCTCCATCATCATGTGGATGCCGCCCTTACTGGTAGCGTAGTTGACGTGACCCGCCCAAGGAATTACCTCGTGTACCGAACTCATACAAATGATTTTGCCTGCGGCACTGGAGATATCTGGCTTCACGCCCCGCTTGAGAAATTCTTTTGCGGCTTCGCGGGCGCAGAGAAACTGTCCGGTTAGGTTCACGCCAATCACCAAATTCCAATGGTCGAGAGTCATGTCTACAAAGGCTGAGTCTTTTTGCAGTCCGGCGTTGTTGATTAAGATGTCGATTGTCCCGAAGTGCTGGTACATTTGGTCAAACATCGACAAAACTTCCTCTTCCTTGGCGACATTTGCACCGATCGCGATCGCGTCCCCACCGAGGGATTTAATATCGCTAACAATCTTTTCTGCTGCTTCCTGTTGAGAATGGTAGTTGACTGCAACAGAAGCGCCCGATGCAGCCAAAGCACGGGCGATCGCTTCACCAATCCCAGAACTTGCACCCGTTACGAGTGCTTTTTGACCTTTAAGAAGATTAGGAGAATAGCTCATATTTTTTCCTCGTCTTGTTTCCTAGCAAGTAAATTTGTACCTAATTAAATTAACAACTACTTATCTAATAATCCTCAAACTATTCATATCAGGACTAAAGCCAACGGTAACGCTTAAATCAACTTATAAGGTGTGTTAGACCGCAATTGTTTTGGCAGGCGATCGCTAATTTTATCGCTCTGACGCACCCTACTTAATTTAACTAGCAACTTGCGTTAAGCGTCTATTTCTGAGGATAGAATTTTATGCTTATCGAGGAATACATATTATTTTAATCTTCAAAGAATGCTTTTTGTGATATACAAGGAAGCTTTATGTCTTTAGTGTGTCATTAATATGTCAAAACTATGACAAGCAATCGCCTTAAAACTTTAGAGAGTTGAAAGCGGAATAGTTTTAGAAGCAAGAGTTATTTTTTCGGCTTAGATCAATCTTTCTTTAGATAGATATGTTTATTTAGAATTAGTCTCAATCTATATTTAGAGAACTCCCTGTCAGCTCGCCTCCGAGAACAAGTCCAGTAAAACAGGAGAAAGCGATGCCTCTCAATAATGCGAATCTACCTTACCCAGATCCGCTCCATCCGATCGTCGTCCATTTCGCGATCGCGATGGTGTTTTTTTCCTTCTTCTGCGACGTGGTAGGCTATTTTACCCGCAATCATCGTTTGTTTGAGGTAAGTTTCTGGAATATGTTTGTGGCTTCAGTCAGTATTTTCCTCGCCGTCATCTTTGGTCAGTTTGAAGCTGGTTTGGCCCAACCTTACGAAGCCGTCAAGCCGACGCTGAATTTACACACAATTACAGGCTGGTCGCTTTCGGCAATTATTGTGGCAATTACCGCATGGAGATTCGCAATTCGCGATCGCACTCCACTAAAGATCCCTGTTGCTTATCTAGGTGTAGCCACATTTTTAATTTGTTTAGTATGCTTTCAACAATATTTAGGGACTCAGTTAGTTTGGGTATACGGGCTGCACGTAGAGCCAGTAGTTGAAGCCACAAAGAATGGAGTCTTACAATGAACTCCCAACTTATCGAGCAGTTGTGGTTCAAGCTAGGTGCGAATGGATTACCCTACGAGGTTCCAATTCATCCGCAGCTAGTGCATTTAACTTTGGGTTTATTCATTATTGCCATAATTTTTGATATTGCAGGAACGCTGTTTCGCTTTGAAAAACCCATCCTCAAATTTTTGGCTCTGACGGCTATTCGTCCCAGCTTTTTTGATGTTGGTTGGTACAATCTTTTAGCTAGTGCAGTTATCACGTTTTTTACAGTGGCAGCGGGCTTTTTTGAGATGATGCTGGCAAACCCACCCACAAATATAAATAGTGCCTGGGGGTTGGGGGCTGGTATAACTATGCTGTTGCACGGTATCGGTGGGATTTTACTATTAGCAGCGATCGTTGCCATGACCGTATGGAGAGGGTTGCAACGCTACTGGTGGCGTAAAGATGCCACGATCCAAGTGCAGTGGAGTTATTTGTTAATGGGTATTTTTATGTTGGGATTGTTATTTGTTCACGGCACTTTAGGGGCGCAGATGGGTAATGAGTTCGGGATACATAATACGGCAGCGGGCTTAATTCGACAAGGTAAAAATCCCAATTTGTTACTTAAATGATATCAATAAAGATACTAGAAGAATTGATTTTACAGGGGAGGCGATGAGGAGAATTTTCAACACACTATTATTAATGGTTTTTATAGCGGTAATTATGATAATTGCCCATTGGATTGGCGATCGCGCCTACTCTTGGATGCCGATTCAGGCAACCGCAGAAGCAGAACGAGTCGATCGCATATTTAGCTTTTTAACATCAGTGGGAACGTTCATCTTTCTCGCGATCGCAGGCACGATCGGATACTCAATTGTCACCTGTCGCGCACCCAAGGGAGATTGGAGTCACGGTCATCCTGCTAGAAGCGATGTCAGGCTAGAAATCCTCTGGACTGCCGCCCCAACCGTCCTAGTTTTATGGCTTGCAGCTCAAAGTTTCAGCATTTATCAACAACTAGATATTGAGGGGCTACAACAGATCGTCCATCTGCACCTATTGGAAGAATCTGCTACCGCTGCAACAGTCAAAAACACGACTCAACTCCCTGAAAATATTGAGGTTATAGCTAAACAATGGGTTTGGTCTTTCCGCTATCCAAATAATGTCATTAGTAACGAATTACATCTAAAAGTAAATGAACGAACCCGCTTAAATTTACATTCCCAAGACGTAATTCACGGCTTTTATGTCCCTGAATTCCGGTTAAAGCAAGATATGATCCCCAACCGCAACATTGATATTGTGTTAACACCAACCCAAATCGGTAAATATCACCTGCGCGATTCCCAATTCAGCGGCACTGACTTTGCCTTGATGGTGGCGAATGTATACGTTGATTCAAGTGAAGCTTATAGTCAATGGCTGTCTCAATCTGCTACCCCTAAATAAAAAATATATGACAAATAACCCTATCCAAATTAGTGACGAATTAGAAAATCCCAACAGTAAAAATGATACCAACTTGCGGGAGTATTTCAGCTTTAGCACCGACCATAAAGTTATCGGTGTTCAGTACATGGTTACAACCTTCATTTTCTTTTTGATTGGTGGGCTGTTGGCGATGATTATTCGTGGCGAACTGCTTACTCCCGAATCAGATTTGGTCGATCGCTCTTTATATAATGGCTTATTCACCTTGCACTGCACAGTGATGATTTTCCTGTGGATTATCCCGTTCAATGCTGGTCTTGCCAACTACTTAGTGCCGTTGATGATCGGTGCAAAAGATATGGCATTTCCAGTTCTGAATGCGATCGCCTTTTGGATAATTCCCCCCGCAGGTATCCTGCTACTATCAAGCTTTTTAGTACAAGGTGGGCCCGCACAAGCTGGCTGGTGGTCTTACCCACCAATCAGCCTCCAAAACCCAACTGGTTATCCCATCAATGGCGAATCAATTTGGATACTGAGTGTAATGCTGCTGGGCATTTCATCGATTATGGGGGGAGTCAACTTTATTACTACGATTGTTTGGATGCGGGCACCAGGGATGACGTTTTTTCGGATGCCGATTTTCGTTTGGACAGTTCTCAGCGCCCAGTTGTTGCAACTAATTTGTTTACCTTCCCTGACGGGCGCGATCGTCCTATTATTTTTTGACCTCACTTTTGGGACAAATTTCTTCAAACCCCTGGAGGATGGCGACCCCATCATCTATCAGCACTTATTTTGGTTCTACTCCCATCCGGCAGTTTACGTGATGGCGCTGCCTGCTTTTGGCATCTTTTCGGAAATTCTCCCCGCCTTTTCTCGCAATCCTTTGTTTGGCTATCGATCGGTTGCGATCGCCTCCTTCGGAATTGGTTTAGTCAGCATCTTTGTCTGGGTACACCATCTGTTTGCCAGCGCCACACCTAATTGGATGCGGATGCTATTTATGGTTTCCTCAATGTTGGTTGGCGTACCTACTGGTGTCAAAGTATTTGCTTGGACTGCCACAGTCTGGAATGGCAGATTGCATCTTTTAACCCCCATGTTATTTGCCTTGGGAGGTGTGGTGATGTTTGTTTTCGGTGGAATTACTGGCATCATGCTTAGTTCAGTACCGTTTGATATTCACGTTAACAATACCTACTTTGTGGTAGGTCATTTCCACTACGTCGTCCACAATACAATCACGATGGCAATCTTTGCCGCGATTTACTTCTGGTTCCCAAAAATCACGGGACGAATGTATGCCGAAGGCTGGGGAAAAGTGCATTTCTTTCTAACTTTTATCGGCGCTAATCTTACGTTTTTCCCCATGCACCCACTCGGTTTACAAGGCATGGTGCGCCGGGTTTCATCTTACGATCCGCAGTTCCAAGGGTGGAATATTATTGCTAGTTTGGGAGCCTTTTTGTTGGGGATGTCTACGCTGCCTTTTATTGCCAATATCGTCGGTTCTTTGCTATTGGGTAAAAAAGTATCAGACAATCCTTGGCACGCTACAGGGCTAGAGTGGAAGACTTCTTCACCACCACCGAGGGAGAACTTTGACGAAATTCCTGTTGTTAATGAGCCGCCTTATCATTACAACTCTAAAGCGATACCAGAAGCTGCTGTTACTCAAGAATAGATTCAGACGAGGAGGAGTCATTAAGGAGTTTTATTCAATCTAAAATTTAAAATCATCGGAGTTATGCCAAATCCTACACATCATATAGATGAAAGCCCAATCCGTTTCGATCGCTTAGTACAGTCCCTACCTAATTGGTTACAAAGGTTCTTGCCAATTGGTGGCGGCATCGCTCACGATCATCATGGTAAAGGGATGTTCGGTGTCACCGTATTTTTGCTGTCGGAGAGCCTAGTTTTTCTCAGCTTTTTCTTCACCTATATCGCTCTAAGATTGACCCATTCCAACTGGCTACCGCCTGGTGTTAAGGGGCCAGAATTATCTAAATTTATCATTATTAATACTGTGGTGCTGCTTTCAAGTAGCTTCGTTATTCAAGCCGCAGAAAACGCCCTCAAACGCCATAAAATTATTAGATTTCGCTGGCTTTGGGCCTTGACTTCTGGGATGGGAATTTACTTCTTAGTTGGTCAGGGGATTGAGTGGAGTAACCTTAACTTCCGGCTGACTACAGGGCTAATGGGTGGAACATTTTACCTGCTGACTGGCTTCCACGGGTTGCACGTGCTTACAGGCATTCTCTTGCAGTTGCTCATGTTTTCTCGTTCTTTTATTCGGGGCAACTACAACAATGGTCACTTTGGTATCAATGCAACTACTTTGTTCTGGCACTTTGTTGATGCGATCTGGGTCGTGTTATTCTCGCTTATCTACCTTTGGCCACCCTAGTAATTTACAGTCTCAAGATCAAGGGTTATTTGTAGCCCAATCGTACTTAAGCATGGCTTTATTAGGGATTTGAATTTAGAGACAAACTACTCGTAATAAAAGCCGCTGGATTAAATCTTTGTTGCAGCTATAACCCAAATGTAATCTTACCTTGCTTTATAAACTTCAAGGAGGTTTTTTATGAATTTACCAACTCAAGAATTACCAGCCATCCTCACAATTTACTTTTTCAGTTTGGCTGGCTCAGTGCAAAAAGATCCATTGATCGATCGAGGTGGTCAGGTTGCTATCGATGTTGGCGTTGTCCTCCTCGCAGTTACTTTAGTGATTGCTGTCAGGATTCTTAGCCCTAGAGTTGAACACGCTATCGTTCTCGCTATCTTTCTCAGCTTTGTATTAATTGGTCTGTTTTTAATTAAATAGCATAAATTGCGTTTTTGCTCGTACTAAATCTGTAATTTCTAGCGAGCAAGCAATTTTTTTCAAGCATCAATTTTCATATTCTCACCGCTTTTCATTTCAATTTACTTACGCTCAATTAGTGGAGAAAAACGATCTCATGAACAACCCAATTTATCAGACTGTAATCGTTGGTGGTGGTTTCACAGGTCTGTTTACAGCTTTGCATCTAGCACACGAACACTATCCAAGAAGCATCATCCTAATTGATAGTTCTGAACGCTTTTGTTTTAAGCCATTACTTTACGAGTATTTCAGTGGCGAGATGGATGCTAATCAGGTAGTACCGCGTTTTGATGAACTGCTCAAGGATAGCGGTATCATTTTTGTGCAAGATACGGTGCAATCGATTGACCTAGAACAACGGGAAGTCAAATTAACTTCGGGAACCAACTACAATTACAGTAACTTAGTGTTAGCTTTAGGTAGCGTTACTGGCTATTTTGGCGTTGAGGGTGCTAAAGAATATGCGTTTGATTTTCGCACCCAAGAAAATGCGATCGCGCTCGATCGCCACTTGCGCGACTGCTTACAGCGAGCCGTTCAAATAGAAGATCCCGCACAACGTCGTCGGCTACTAACTGTAGCTGCGATCGGTGGCGGCCCAAGTGGTGTGGAAATGGCCGCTACTTTAGCCGATTTGCTACCTCACTGGTATGAAGCTTTGGGAGGTAATCCTCAAGAAATTCGGGTGGTACTAATTAATCACGGCAACGAAATTCTCAAGGGTGATATTAATAGCCATCTCCGCGAAACTGCCGAGCAGGAATTGAAAAAACGCGCTGTACCAGTGGAGTTAATTGCGGGAGCAGAAGCGACGGCTATTCGTCAAGACTCAGTTGAATATAAGCGCGATGGTAAGTCTGAGATACTATTAGCATCTACCACGATTTGGACAAGTGGAACGGCTACACATCCACTGATTAAAAACTTGCAGATTCCCGACGAACACCGCGATCAAAATGGTCGCGTTCACGTTACTCCTACTTTGCAGTTACCCGATTTCCCAGAAGTTTTTGCGGGTGGTGATTGTGCGGTGGATGTGCAATCCTCAACGGTTGAGGGTCGCGAGTACGAGCATTTAGAGTTGCATAAAGAGTTAATATATAATTCCTCTGAACCCCATGATACTAAACCTTTGCCTCCCACTGCCCAAGTAGCCTATCAGCAAGGAGCCGCGATCGCGCATAATTTGAAAGCGATCGCTTTAGGACATGAGCTAAAACCAGCTCAGGTTAACCTACGCGGAACCCTCCTCAAACTAGGCTTAGAAAACAGTGCTGCTAATATTTACGATGTTTTTGAAGTTACGGGCGAAGTCGGTCATCTGATTCGCCAAGGCACTTATCTAGAACTATTGCCTGCTCCGCTTCATAACTTGAAAGTTACTACAGAGTGGCTAAAAGATGAGATATTCCACGAACATATTAATTCTGGTGATGGGATAAAGCAAGCTGTTAAGGTTGCTCAAGTGGTTGGTGGAGTAGTCGTTGGCGCTATAGTTGCCAAAAAATTGCTCAATATGCTAAGTGATGGCGATAAAGACCAGAAATCCTGAGTTTATACCAGATACTTGAACTGGTGAGCGTCGTTGCCTGTTAGGAAAATGTAGGCGCTTTGAAGGAGAAAGCGCTCGGCATTAGTAGGATACCAATACCTATTAAGCTCAAATTGGAAGCAAGCAGATAGAGTGTGACATTTAGGAAAGTTTTATCGTTAGGGAGAAACTGAGGAGATGGGAAGACTAAGCTTTAATGCTTTTAGATTCAGGCTGTTGAGTATGCTAGACTTGATAGGGCGCTTTTCATCCCAAAATATCAAAGATGAGTAGAAGCTGATAGCGGACATAGAAGTCAAAAGCTCAAAAGTTTCGGAGGCCGATTTTTCATCATCAAAGCTGAGAAAATATACAGTATCATCAAAAATCGCTGGTCTATCGTTTATTTTGCCTATCAACCTAAAATCTAATTTTTTATAAAGCCCGCAGATTGCGATTTTCCAGGGAAAAAAAGTGTATTCACCAATTCCAAAAATAGAGAAGCGAGGATTATTATGATAGATTTTGCTTTTTCTATTATCTAAGTATGTGGCATGAGCTTCTAAATAATTCCAAGTTTTAGGAGCATAATATTTTATATTCTCTGTTGATTCTCCAACAAATCTTTGAGTTACTAGCACAAACCGTTCCGTAACTTTCGTTCGATCTTGAGCAACATCAGAGCCTTTAAGTAAAGGGAAAAGATACGTCTCTTCAATATTGACTACTTCTCCTAAGCCGTTGATCAATGTATCACCAGACCGAGAAAACTCCATTACATTTGAGCAGTCATGTTTAACTCCAGAGCGCCATTTTGCTTTACTGTTAGTTTCGTAGAAATTTTTAAGCTTATCAAAGGCATCTATGTCTCTGATGAGCATATTATTTCGATATCCTATTCGTAGATAATTTGAAGATTCTAAGTCGCTGAATACATCACAAAAATAGTTGTGTGAATTTGAGTCAAATTTACAGAATAAGAGACAAGCTTCAACAGTTGCATCAAAGTATTTTTTAGTATCTATTTTGTAAGTGGCACAGTAAGCAAGATTAAGATTTTTAGCATATAGATAACTCAATATCTTTCTTGATACAGATGTTTTGCAAAGCATTGCCAAAGAACCATTACCTTTTTGCAACCAGTGAACAACCTGTATCAACATCCATTCTGATATATCAAAGTTACTTTTACCTGTGATAGCATCTAAGCCATTATGGTTTTGGAAATTATTTTTTTCTGGTAAGTTCAGTCCACCAATTACTCCTTGTTGTGAATTGGTTGTCCAAGGAAAATTACCAAGCACCAATATCTCGCCATTTAGGTTGTTTACAAGTGACAACCAATCAAATTTAAAAAAATTTCCGTTCATTACTTCGATTCTTCTATCTTCGGAAATACATTTCTTATTTGCGATTTTTTGTAAGTGCTTTAAGTTGAGTTCTACTCCAATAATTTTGCTAGTATATTGAAACGATTGTGCCGCAGCCTGAATAAAGTTCCCAACTCCGCAGGTTGGCTCAATGATGACGTTAGGATTGACACCAAGATATACTAATTTTTGGCATACGATCTTAGATAGCTCTAATGGTGTCTGAAAATCTCCATATTCTACTTTTGTTTTGAGCTTAGTGCGAGTCATAGATTAGCCTTATACACTGGGATTATACCTTCTTGTTGACCAGCACGCTCAATTACTCTTCCGTACTGAAGTCTCCACTGTAAAGCGTTTGAGATAGTCAAAAATCCTTGAATGGGTGGATTGATGAGTATTGCGTCGGCGATATTTGCGGCTTCAACCTCATCGATAGGTAAATTTCTGTCAAACATAAAAGCAATTAAGTCATCTTTGTTACCTTCGTTTTGTAAAATATTAAGGATGCCACGAGTCATTTGAAAGTCTGCTGTTCTCTCAGCACTCACATAAATTGTATGCAGAATGTTCAGAGTGGCAGTCCGGCTTGTACTATTATCAGTCTTATCGTAAACAAAGATGAGAAGTGAATATCCAAGCCCAAAAATCTTTTGTCGTGCCGATTTAAAGGGACATGAGGACTGAGGTTGTCTAATACTTGTAACCTTAACATCAACAAATAACCCTGGAAAATCTATGCCACTTGCTGAATTACCCTCTAAAAATTCATACCGATCTTTGAGATAAATTCTAAATTTTTGTTCCAAATATGTACCAACAGCCTTACCGTCTGTCACACCATAAAGCAAAGGTTCTGGGTGTCGAGACTCTGCGGCTGAAAATTTTGCGGCTTCAGAACAGAGAATTTGTATAGTCAGAGCTGGCATAGTTACAGCTACAATTAGTGTGAAGTATCATATCTTAATTCTGGTACTTTCACAGCTAAATGCGATCGCACTCTTCAGCCCTTAAGATCAACAGACTCAACAATATAGCTACCAAAAATAAGCTTAATATTTCAACTTTGAATTAGTTGCTAATCTAAAATCAGGAATAAAAAGTCAGCATGAAGGACGGATTGATGTCAAAGCAGACTCTCGGTCTCGACAACCCGCTTTATGATTATCTCTTGTCTGTTTCTTTGCGGGAACCGGATATTCTCGCCTCACTCCGAGAAGAAACCGCCAAGCATCCCAGGGCTACAATGCAGATATCCCCAGAACAAGGTCAGTTTATGGGGCTGCTCGTCCAACTAATGGGGGCGACGAAAACTCTCGAAATCGGGGTTTTTACTGGTTACAGCTCACTTAGTGTGGCTCTATCACTTCCTGCGAATGGGCAGATAGTTGCTTGCGATATAAGTGAGGAATATACTGCGATCGCGCGTCGGTATTGGCAAGCCGCTGGAGTAACTAACAAAATTTCCTTGCAGCTAGGGCCAGCCGTAAAAACCCTGGACAAACTGTTAGCGGCTGGACAGGGTGGAACGTTTGATTTTGCCTTCATCGATGCTGATAAAGAAAATTATGAGGCATATTATGAGCGATCGCTACAACTGGTTCGCACTGGGGGCTTAATAGCTATTGATAACGTTCTGTGGGGAGGACAGGTTATTAACTCCCAGACACAAGATCGAGACACTATTGCTATTCGCGCCTTTAACGAAAAACTGCGCCACGACCCCAGAGTTACTCTCAGCCTCGTACCCATTGCCGATGGACTTACTCTAGCGCTGAAACGTCGTTGGGCTCCACTCATGGAACCACAGCAATGAAAATTGTTAGTAGTTAATTGTTAGTGGTTAATTGTTAGTGGTTAATTGTTGGTTGTTGGTTGTATTTTTCTACTAACTACTAACTACTAACAATCAACCATTATTTGCTGAGGTACAAATGTTAGAATCAACGTTACAACTAAAATTGCCCATTCACGAAACTTTTCAGAGTACCGTTCAAGGAGAAGGTTACTGGAGTGGTACTTTAGTTGATTTTATCCGCTTAGCAGGCTGTCCTGTTCGATGCCCTTGGTGCGATACTGGTTACAACAATGGTGGAAAAGACTTACCTAATCTACCACGTTCAATTGCAGAATTATTAGCAGAATTACAGTCTCCCAGAATTGTAATCAGCGGGGGAGAACCTTTTATTCATAAAAATTTACCTCAATTAATAGAAGCATTATTAGAAATTGGTAAGCAGGTAAATATTGAAACATCAGGCTCTTACTGGCAGGAAGTTGCGCCAGAAACTTGGATTACTCTGTCTCCAAAAGAGCACGTCAGTCCTCAATACCCTGTGCAAGAAAAGTTCTGGACTAGAGCTAATGAAATTAAGCTAGTTGTTAGCACGGGCGCAGAAGTTGATTTTTATAGAAATGATTTAATTTCTAATGCGAACGTGCCTGTTTTTTTACAGCCGGAGTGGAGCGATCGCTTTCGGGCTATTCCGATAATATTAAATTTGCTGCAACAAAATCCTAGTTACAGATTATCGTTGCAAACTCATAAATTAATTGGTGTGCAATGACGATTGCACGCGATCGGATATCCAATTTACTATTGATATAATTCATGTCAAGCACTGTTTACCGAAACGCACTGATTGCAAATCTATCTACATCTTTGCTAGTTTCTTTTTCACCCATCACGCGCTGCAAAATCCCTTCTACTTTCGCAGCAAATATAGCGTTCCCTCGCTGTCTCGGTCGTGGTATATCAATAGAACAGTCCATTGCAATTTGACCATTTTCTATTAAAATAACTCTATCAGCTAATACCACTGCTTCTTCTACGTCATGAGTGATCAGTAGCGCGGTAAATCCTTTTTCTTGCCATAAATTTTCTAACAATTGCTGCATCTCAATGCGAGTCAAAGCATCCAACGCGCCGAGGGGTTCATCAAGCAGCAGTAAGTGAGGTTCGCACGCGAGAGCTCTTGCTAAAGAAACTCTCTGCTTTTGGCCGCCAGAGAGTACCGATGGCCACTCATTAGCGCGATCGCCAAGGCCTACGGCGTGAAGGACTTGCATTGCTTTGTAGCGGGTGTTTTCTTTGGCTGTGAGTAACCCTAATTGCACATTTGCCAGCACTTTTTGCCAAGGCAGTAATCGTGCATCCTGAAACATCATTCTCACTTTAGAGTTAAGTCTATGGGATGACCTTCCATCTAAAAAAACAGTGCCTTGACTGGGAGTTTCTAATCCAGCGATTAAGCGCAGTAACGTACTTTTTCCACATCCGCTGCGACCTACAATTGCTACAAATTCTCCGGGATTTATTGTGATGTTGATATCCCGCAAAATT
This sequence comes from Kamptonema sp., assembly GCA_035298405.1. Lineage (GTDB taxonomy): Bacteria > Cyanobacteriota > Cyanobacteriia > Cyanobacteriales > Microcoleaceae > Kamptonema. The sequence continues at coordinate 12,701 of DATGYA010000007.1, forward strand.
TTAATATTTCCAAATGACTTTTGTAGTTCTACTAACTCTAAACGCATTCCTGAGAGTGCTGATTGCATTCTAAAAAACCTCCATATCGCGACCTCTGCCACATACTGAAAACTGTTAACAGTTAACAGTTAACAGTTAACCGTTAACCTTTTTCATTTTCAAAAGTGGCTGTTGAGCAAGTGCTAATTTGTCTGCTGCTCATCCGTGTTGGTGAGGAGCAGATTAGCATCTCTGGATTTAATATACGGTAAGACAGTCGAGTTACCGTAGCTTCAATATTAAATAAGAGTATTGCATAGGTATCTGTAAAAAGCAAGAGAAGTTTACGTCAAATTCTGCGACTTTGATAAATAATTGTTAAGGACGCGCAAACCCTGTTCCTGTAAAGCTTCTGCTGTATTTGGGAGAAAAACCGGACAGTTGATTTGGGTCGAGATTGGCGATCGCACAAAAATTGTATAAGAGTTATCAAACTTTATATCTGAACTTACTTGCTTTTTAAAATTGACCGTGCTAGCTTACTATCTATAAAATACGGTAAATCTATAGATTTATCGTATTTACTAGCGATGCCGTGAATCATTCATTTTTAAAGCAGTCAAAAATAGGAGGACTATTAAATGCCTAATGTTGTTGCGATCGCAGGTAGCCCATCTCATCCTTCGCGTTCTTTCGCCGTACTAGAATATGCCCGCCGCGCTGTCGAGAAACAGGGACTAACTACAGCATCGATCAACGTCCGCGAACTCCCGCCAGAGGTGTTAATTTACGGACAATTTTCGAGTCCAGACTTAAAAGCAGTCAACGATCTAGTAGTAGAAGCTAATGGCATCATCATCGCCACACCTGTTTACAAAGCAGCCTACACAGGCGTACTCAAAGCTTACCTAGATTTGCTACCGCAAAAGAGTTTAGCTGGCAAAGTTATTCTCCCCATTGCTACAGGAGGTACGCTGGCTCACTTATTAGCAATTAATTACGCCCTCAAACCAGTCTTATCCGAACTAGGCGCTAGTCATATCTTATCAGGAGTCTATGTTTTAGACACCCAAATTAAAAGTTATGACGAAACCAGCGTACAACTTGAAGAGGAAACAGAAGAAAGATTGCAATCGCAATTACAAGAATTTCTCAGCGCCTTGCACAGCAACAAACCCGAATTAGTTCAACCAGAATTAGTAGGAAGCCTCTGAGCGGAAAGTTCGCAACATACAATATAATTGCTTATGCTCAAAAGAGTGATTTTATTCCTGGCTAAATTATGGCGATCGCACCTTTCCCTAGTAGCACTATTTCTATTAGGAATTAGCTTGAATTGGGCGATCGCCGCCTGTAACAATACTCCCACCCCTACCAGCTCTGCAAGCCCCTCTGCTTCCCCCACCGCAACTTTAGCTCAGGTAGTCCGCATCGGCCATCAAAAATTCGATCCTTTCACCCTCGTTAAAGCTAAAGGCGGCTTAGAGAAACGCTTGCAGCCTCTCGGCATATCCGTTGAGTGGAAAGAATTTCAGTCAGGCCCGCCGATGTTGGAAGCATTAAACGTCGGTAGCATCGACATCGCCCGCACCGGAGACGCGCCTCCAGTCTTTGCCCAAGCTGCTAATGCACCTCTGCTATACATTGGCGGTAGCGCCCCCAAAGATCGCAGTTCAGGTATCTTAGTTTCTGCTAATTCACCAATTCAAACCCTTGAAGATTTGCGAGGTAAGAAAGTAGCTTTTACCAAAGGTTCAAGCGCCAATTACCTATTAGCAAAAGCACTGAAATCAGCAGGGATAAAATGGACTGAGATTGAGCCTGTCAACCTGACACCCGCCGATGCTAGAGCTGCATTCCAACAAGGTAAAGTCGATGCTTGGGTGATTTGGGACCCGTTTTATGCAGCAGCTCAAGCACAAATGGATTTGCGTGTGGTTAAAGATAGTAAAGGACTCGCAGCTAACCGCGATTTTTACTTAGCTAATCAGTCATTTGCTCAGCCGAATCTCAAAATCATTGAGGCAATAAGAGAAGAAACTCAAGCAGTAGCGACTTGGGCAGATGCGAATCCTGAAGAAGTAGCCAAGATTCTCGCACCCATTCTGAAAATTGATGTTTCTATCTTAGATGTAGTAACTCGACGGCGGAGTTATGGATTTGAACCAATCCAAGCTGATATGATTGCCGAGCAACAGGAAATAGCTGATACTTTTTTTGAACTTGGCTTAATTCCCAAGCAGCTCAAAGTTGAAGAAGTAGTTTGGAAACCAGGTAATTAAAAATCCTCGCTTGTCAAAGAACTTCCTGGTGCAATTGGGGAAAAACCTTGGCAACTTTGTTGAGGACATAATCGCCGTAAGTGCCGCGAAACTCGCGAACGCTAGCTTTGTCCCAACGTTCGTTTTTGTTGTCATGGACGATCGCTCCCTTGATTTCAATCGGGTGGAGTTCAACATTGAAATTGGGATCGAAGAAGAATGGAAATGAGAGGCGATCGCGTCCTGACACATTCTTGACTCGATGAGGAGTAGACCGATAAAGTCCACCTGTCAGGCGATCGAGCATATCGCCAATGTTACAAACAAATGAATTGGCGATCGGCACAGCATCAATCCAGCCCGATCGTGTCTTCACTTGCAACCCACCTAGATCGTCCTGCTTGAGAATCGTGAGCAAACCATAATCAGTATGCTCTCCCACTCCCCAAGATTGCCCTTGGGGATTGCTTTGTGGTGGATAGTTGAAGATGCGAAATAAAATCAGGGGATCGGTGGTGTAGCGATCGCGGAAGTAAGATGCTTCTAAGTTCAAACTCAGGGCAATTCCGGTCATTACTGCGTGACCCAGTTCGGTCATCGCCGCCAGATATTCCAGTATTGTTTC
>DATGYA010000008.1:0-21904 GCA_035298405.1 Kamptonema sp.
CCATCTCCCCATCTCCCCATCTCCCCCATCCTCCCCACCTTCTCATTTCTTAGCAGGTAACTTAGGAGAATAAAAAACGACGCGATCGCGCCCCTCTAATTTAGCCTGATAAAGAGCCTTATCAGCCGCCACCACCAAGCGTTCGGGAGACGATTTAGAACTAGGAATAAAAGTCGCAACCCCCAAACTAAGAGTAATATATTTGCTAATTCTAGAACCAGCATGAAGAATCTTCTTTGCCTTCACTTTTTGGTGAATGGTATTGGCAATCTGAAAAGCTGCTTGAGGGCGAGTATTTGGTAAAATTAGAGATAACTCTTCACCTCCATAGCGAGCAGCCAAATCACCAGGATGGCTTGCTGCTTGAGAAATAATATTAGCAACAACTCTCAAACATTCATCTCCAGTTGGATGTCCGTAAGTATCATTAAAAGCCTTAAAAAAATCTAGATCGCATAAAATCAAAGAGATGGGTAAGCGATCGCGCGCCAACCGCTGCCACTCCCGCTCTAAAGTCTCATCAAAACAGCGGCGGTTAGCCAATTGCGTCAAACCATCTATAGAAGCAAGACGCTGCAACTCTCGATTTGCTGCTTCTAACTGTTGCGTCAGCAGCCGTTCTTTTTCAATTTGTCGCCGCAGTTGCCTCATAGCCCAGCTTGTTTGCAGCAGGCGGCGCACCCGCTGGCAGAGCACCGGCCAATGAATCGGTTTAGTAACATAATCAGTAGCCCCCACTTCAAAAGCTTTGTCCACAGATTCGCGATCGTCAAGAACAGTAATTATCAAAACTGGAGGGCATTCTTCACCTAAAAGTGCTTGTAACTGAGCACAACAAGTAAACCCATCCATTACTGGCATCACAGCATCCAGCAGTACCATATCTGGTTGAAATTGCTCGCAGACTTTTAAACACTGCTGTCCGTCCCCAGCTTCCCTGACTCCATATCCTTCTTTCTCCATCGCCAAACGCAGCATCAGTCGCGAAGTTTTCTGATCGTCAACAACCAGAATCACAGGTGGCTTTTTCTGAAAGTCAGGATTTATCACAATTGGCTTATTTTCCCATGCTTGGGCTAGAGCTTGTGCCGCCTCTAAGTAGTCGGACAAAAGTAAATGACACTGTGTTAAGAAATATTAACCAGCCTCAAACCTTTAATGTTCCCCGTTCCCTGTTCCCTTGTCCTCATAGTTAACTTTATTTTTGTCCCACTACTTACCTTGTTTTATACTCTCACTGAAAATACCTTTACCAGTGGGAAATACCCCCTAGCCATTTTTCTAGGTATCTCTCTCTCCATTTCACCGATGTAGTCTCCGACTACAAAACGGTAGACATATCCAATAAACCTTGCGTACCAGGTATCCTGCCTGCTTTTGACTAGCTTTTTTATAGAAGTATAATCTAGATCGGCAAAGCGATCGCAAACTCTGTGCCGACACCCTCGGTAGAATTAACGGCGATACTACCCTGGTGTTTCTCAACAATAATCTGCTGTGCGATCGCCAACCCCAATCCCGTACCTTTCCCAACACCTTTAGTTGTAAATAAATGGTCAAATATTTTTTGTTTTACTTCCTCAGTCATCCCATTACCATTATCAGCAATAGTAATTTTCACCACTTGATTTTCTCCTGAAGTTGTAATAGTAATTCGGTTAGGTTTGGCATTAATTTCTGTAAAACTTCGACCAATACTTGCTTCATCTAAGGCATCAATCGCATTCGCCAAGATATTCATAAATACCTGATTTAACTGACCAGGAAAACATTCTATTTTAGGTATTTTGCCATATTCCGTTACCACTTCAATATCCGGACGGTGTTCATTAGCTTTGAGACGATGTTTAAGAATTAAAATTGTACTATTAATTCCTTCATGGATATTAAAAGGTACTTTGTAATCTTTGTCTGCCCGCGAAAAAGTGCGGAGACTGGTGCTGATATTCTTGAGGCGATCGCACGCCATTTCCATTGAATCAATGGCCTTCGGTAAATCTTCTAAGCTATACTCTAAGTCAATTTCTTCCGCATGGTTTAAAATTTCATCACTCGGATTAGGGAAATTTTCTTGATATAATTTCAAGTGATCGATCAGCTCGACAATAGAAGGTTGAACTTGTTGAAGACTGGCAGCAATAAACCCCAATGGATTATTCATTTCATGGGCAATCCCAGCAACAAGATTACCTAGTGCTGACATTTTTTCACTCTGGATCATTTGCAATTGGGCTTGTTGTAAAGCTTGCAAAGCTTGTTCGAGTTCCTGAGATTTTTGTAGAATAGCTAACTCAGCTTGTTTGCGATCGCTAATATCTCGAATAATCGTGGAAAAATACTCTAAATCGCCATCCCTAGATTTGTGGGAAAGGATAAGTTGAGAAACTGGAATTTCGCGTCCATTGCCATCGATAACTGCTGTCTCGCCTACCCAAATGCCAGAGTGGATAGCTTCGGGCAATCCCTGATTGACAATGATCTCAGTTGCCCACTCTGGGTGATATTTGGGGATTTCAGTCCCCTTTGCTACTGTCTCATTTTCTAAACCTAAAAGATGCCGCCAAGCTCGGTTGAGATAAAGATTTTTACCAGTTGGATCGGCAGTACCAATTAAGTCTGATGTACTTTCAAGAATTGATAACAGGCGAGTTTGCTCAGCTTCAATGTGCTTGCGATCGCTAATATCAATCACCACCCCATCCCATAGGATTGCACCATCCTCTTGTCGTTCTGGGCGAGCAACAGATTGAATCCATTTCACGGTTCCTGAAGGCAAAATAATCCGCCATTCTTGCTCAAATGGAGTCATATTTTGAGCAGAGTAGGCGATCGCTTTTTCAATAGCTGGGTTATCGTCAGGATGGTGGAGACCATAAAGACTAAAGTTCCCTGTCATCACTAATTCTGGCTCTACATTATATAAGTCCAAACAACCAGAACTAACGTAGGGGGTGGAAACTGAACCATCCGCCCCCAGACGGAATTGGTACACCATCCCAGGAATATTATTCGCCAAATTTTGGAAGCGGGTTTCAGTCGCCTGCAATTTGGCTAGAGATTGCGTTAACTCTTGAGCATAGTTCTGGGAATTTCGATAAAGTCGGGCATTTTCTAGAGAAATTGCGGCTTGGGCGCAAAGCAAGTTGAGCATTTGAACGCGATCGCTCGTAAATGCTCCTGCCACCAGATTATTTTCTAGATACAAAACCCCAATCAACTGCCCTTGATGTAGAATTGGAATGCAAAGAATACTTTTAGGCTGGTATTTTTGAATGTAACTATCAGCCGCAAACTGAGAATTTATTCCAGCATTTGCTAGAACTAGAGGTTTCAAAGTCCGCTTCACAACATTCACCAAACTAATCGCGATATCTGGGCTTGATTCTAAGGGAATTGATGGTAACAGTTGTGGCGATCTATCCGCTTCTACTAGAGCTACTAATTTTAACTCTAACTCTTGTTTTAGTAGTAAAATACACTTACTTGCCCCAGCATTGATAATTACTATTTCTAGCAGAGTTGTTAGCAGTCGCTCTAGTTCAATTTCCCCAGAAATTGCTTGAAAAACTTTGAGCAAAGTTGCAAAATCTAGAACCTCATAAATCTTGGCAGAAGTTTTAATTGAAGCTATTGTTTCTCTTGCAATTGTTTCCTTCAAAAAAGTAGATGAGTAAGATTTTTGTAGAAGAATAGGAGCGAGGAGTTGAGGATAACATTTTTCTAAATCAGTAACTTTGGCTTTGGCTCCCCATCGGGCATAACAGTAGTAGGCTTCCTGCATATATCCAGCAGCAACTTTTTCTTTATCCCAATTGAGGTAGAATTTAGCTGCCAGTTCATTGCTAAGAGCTTCTTCTTGGATATAACCGTTTTCTTTGGCTCCTTTAATTGCCAGGTCATAGAATTCTATTGCCGCAGTTTTTTCATCAAAAATCCGATGCTTTTCTGCTTCAATTAAATGGTATTTATGTAGGTTATTTACTGAGGCATAAGTTGCCCACTTTTCTATATTTTTCTGACTAGCAGCGACTTGTTGCAGGAGATTTTCTTGTTCGGATTTCGGATAGTTAGGTAAGACAGCCAACCGAGCGAGAGAAGCATAAAAATGGAATGTAGGAATATTACACATTCCTTTACCTCCCGCTGAGTAATATTCTGCCCGTTCAATATACTTAAGTATTTGTTCAAATTCATGAAACAAATAACACAGCATTAACTTGAGCAAAAAGAAATGCCATAATCCTGTTTGGTCATTTGCCTGCTGATATCCTGCTAATAGTTGTTCTTCTTTATTTGCTTCACCCATTAATATAAATTTACTTGATGTTTGACCTAGCAAGTTTAAAACTGACTGTCGATAAAGTTCATTGTATTTGAGTTGAGTTTTCTGATCGATCTGTTCCAATACTTTACTATAAGCTGTCATCTCTTCTTCTAGCTTTGATAGCTCATCCCCCATAAAATAGGCATGAAAACCATAGGCATAAGCTGCGTAGCCCGACTCCATTAAACTTCCACTTTCCCAACTCTTAGAGTAAGCATTTTGCAGCAGATTCAATGTTTCTTTAATATGAACTTTCCAATGAATTATAAAAGTAGAAATCACAAATAAAACTCTGGCTTCAATCTTTTTTTCTTTGAATTTACCTAACAAGTTCAAAGCCAATTGACCAAATTCATAGCCATGCTCAATATCACCAGCAACAGCACAAAGAAATAATCCATAACTAGAGTAACCTAATGCAGAAATAGGTGCATTTCCATAAGTCATTGACAAATTCATTTGTGTCATAATTATCAATGAATTAAGATTTGGCTTAGTCAAATAAGCAGGTACAGATATGGCATTGAGAATTTGCATTGCTCCTAAAATTTGAGGATTAGTCATCTCTGGCAGATTTAGCAGATCCGCAGGTTTTTTGCTACCTAGAAGAATTTGTGTTTCTTGACCCACCCGTGCCACCTCTTCTAAATCTGGTGATTCAGGCAAATCGATTTCAAATTGTTTTAATATCGTCAATCCAGTGGTGATAGCTTCGATTAGTTGACCCTGGGAAGTGCGTGCATTAATTCTCACCCCATACACTTTGATTGTATCCAATGCTGTTTTTGCTTGTTTCAGTACCGTTTCTGCCAGGTGTTCCATCTGATCTATATCAGTATTGAGATAGGCTGCCTCTGTTGCTTCTACATATAGAGCCAGCGTCAGGTTATACTGACTTTGCCAGCGATCGCTTGCTAATAGATCGCGCCCAACAGCAAAGTATTTAACAGCAGCACTATAAGCCGTAGAATTCTTAGCTTTGCATCCAGCTATTAAATTCAACTGGGCTACTTCCTCTCGTTCTGTTGGTTGCTCAATTAATTCGACAGCAATATTGATTTGATTAACAATCTCAAAAATTCGTTCTTCTCGATCGCGACTGGATATATTTTTCAATAACTGTTGACCAATTTGATAATGGGTTGCTTTCTTGCGATCGTCAGGAATCAGAGAATAGGCAGCTTGTTGAACGCGGTCATGCAAAAATCGATAAGTCGGATTGGCTGAGGCTTCAAAAACTTCTTCACTCTCCGATTGAGTAAAGAATTTATAGATTTTGGTCGTGGGAATTACTAAACCTTCCTGCAATGCTTTCCATAAAGCCGTAGCCGTCATACCCGCAGATTTTTTGCTGACAATGACTAACGTATTCAAATCAAACTCAGCTCCAATACAAGCCGCTAGTTTGAGTATATCCTGAGTCTGTTCCGGTAATTTTTGCAATTGCAGTGCCATAAACTCCACCACATCATCAGTAATTGCCAATACTTTAACTTTAGCAATATCGCACTGCCAATGTAGCATCCCCGAATCAAAACTAATCAGTCCATCTTCATGTAATGATTTGAGAAATTGGGTAGCAAAAAAAGGATTTCCTTGAGTTTTTTTATAGACTAATTTGGTTAAAGGTTGGGCAAGACATATTTCGCAATTCAACGCATCTGCTACCAACCGATTCATATCGGGTTCGCTTAAAGGTGGTAAAGTAATTGTATTCACTGTTGCCCCAGTTTTAACAAGTTCTTCCACTGTTAAAATAAATGGATGGACTGGGGAAACTTCATTATTTCGATAAGCACCTAATATTAATAGATATCCAGTATCTTGCATCAATAAGTGTAGCAAATTTAGGGAAGCTAAATCTGCCCATTGCCAGTCATCCAAAAACATCACCAAAGGATGTTCAATGCTAGTAAAAACTTGGACAAATTTTTGAAATAGAAGATTAAATCGATTTTGGGCAGCACTGCCTGAAAGTTCTGGTGCTGGTGACTGTTTGCCAATAATATTTTCTAACTCAGGAATTACGTCAATTAAAACTTGTCCGTTGTCACCAACCGTTTCTAAAATCCTGGTTTTCCAGCGTTGCAATTGTGGATCTGATTCAGATAGCAATTGCCCCATTAAGTCGCGGAAAGCTTGCACAAAGGCACTGAAGGGAATGTTACGTTGAAATTGATCGTATTTGCCTTTAATAAAATAACCGCGGTGGCGGACAATGGGTTTATGAACTTCATTGATAACTACAGTTTTCCCAATCCCAGAGAAACCTGCGACTAGCATCATTTCAGTTGTCCCGATGCTGACTCTTTCAAATGCTTGAAGAAGGTTAGCTACTTCTTTTTCTCTACCATAGAGTTTTTCGGGGATCGTAAAGCGATCGCTTATATCTCGCTCTCCCAGTTTAAAGATTTCTATGTTACCTGTCCTTTGTAATTTCTCTAAACAAATTTCTAGATCGTGCTTTAATCCCAAGGCATTTTGATAGCGATCCTCAGCATTCTTTGACATCAATTTGCTGACATTTTCCGACAAAACTATAGGGATTTCTGGATTGACTTGATGTATCGGCACTGCCTGTTTAGCCAAATGAGAATGTACCAATTCCATCGCATCCTCTGACACAAAAGGTAATTTGCCAGTGAGTATTTCATAAAAGGTCACGCCCAGAGAATAGAAGTCAGTACGATAGTCAATTCCTCTATTCATCCGCCCAGTTTGTTCTGGAGAAATGTAAGCTAAAGTCCCTTCTAAAATATTCGGATTTTGAATTTCTTGGGTTTCTCGTGGCAGTAATGAAGAGATACTAAAATCTGTAATTCTAATTTCTTTAGTATTGGGATTAATTAAAATATTTCCGGGTTTAATGTCTTTGTGAATAATGCGCTGTTGATGTATATTTTGTAAAATGGTTGCTAAGTGGCAAGCTATGTTTAAGAAGTCTTCTATGGGGAGATGCTTACCTTGCTGAATTAGATATTTCTCTAAAGATATTCCCCCAAAATCTTCCATACTCAAAATGTAGCGATTTTGCGAAAACTCTAATCCATAAGTTTTTACTATGCCGGGAATATCTAAGTTTTTCCCAATTGTATATTGATTTCTAAATTGTATTAATTCGCTAAAAGTTGGATAATCTTTTTGTAAAAGCTTTAGTATAACGGGAGTTTGACTATCGATAGGGAAGGCACGATAGACAGCGGTGCGGACACCGGAGTATAGTTGCTCAAAAATCCGATAGCCAGGAATTTGGTGCATGACGTTAATTAATGTCAATAACTTTAGGCTTGAAACAGTTATAACATTAAACAAATCGAGCAACAAGGAATAACTTTTACCTACAAAATATATAGTAATTAGGGGTAGTGTACTGTGCCTATCCCTAATCGAGCGCGACTACAACGGGCGGATTGCTTCTATTTAATTTCCCTATACTTTGTATAAAAATCATCTCTTGAAAATCTTATGTCAGTAGTCGGACAAAAATAAAGTTAACTATGAGGAGAAGGGAACAGGGAATATGGAGCAGTAAAGGTTTGAGGCTTGTTAATATTTCTTAACACAGTGTCTTTTACTTTTGTCCGACTACTTAGCAGTTATCCTGGCGGCTCCAAAAGGTTTTCAAGAGATGTCCAATGTATAGTTTCAGTAGGGAGTCAATGCGTAAGTCCTACACAAGTGAAATTTAGATGGCTGTTTAACTGGCCAATCGCTCTACAACTGCGAGCAAAGTTTCTGGACTGGCGTTATGGTGCAGGAAGGAAAATAAGTGTTTAAACTGAACTATTCCTTGCCGATCTAAGACAAACTGAGCTGGTAAGGGAGCGCCTAAAGCTTGACCGACTTCATAAGCTCGAAAAATGCGGCAAGTGGGATCGCACAGCAAGGGCATTTTTAAACCTAAATCTCTTACCACTATTTGACTTTGCCGCTCGTCAGTACTGGTAATCATTAATAGTTCTATACCCTGTTGGGTAAACTGCTCGTAATTTTCGTTGAGCGCTTTAATGTGGGGGAAGCAAAAGGGGCAATATTGCTTTTCAGTGAAGATTCGGGTAAAAGCTAGTATAACTGGGCGATCGCCTCGATAATTAGACAGTCGCACCAGTTTGCCATTGGTAATATCCGGCAATTCAAAGTCTGGGCTTGTCTGTCCCTGCTTGAGAACATTGGTAGCCGGAACCGGAAAAAAGTTTTGAAAAAAGCGCTGATTTAATAAGCCGCTAAAGTCTGTGGAAGTCAGCATCATTGATAATAAGCTAATGGCTAATTTGACCTCTCTCTTTTTACGAGAGAGGCTTAAGCAGCTATTGAACATTTAAAGGACTATTGTAGGGTACGTCAGCCCTTGGACTTTGCTCAGGGCGAGTCCAAAGGTTTTCCCGTGTAAGCATAAGTGTTCTAGCTGATGTACCCGCACCTCTCTAGTTATTCGTTTAAATGCTTAACAGCTTACTCCCCTTCCGGATTAGGGAAGGGGCTGGGGTTAGGTTTCTTTGTAGCTCTAAACCGCTGCAAAGTAAACTTTGGACTTAACAGGATCGGGATTCATAGTCTTTTCTCCGGGCTGCCAGCCAGCAGGACAAACTTCATCGGGGTGAGACTGCACGTACTGGATAGCTTGCAGAGTACGGAGGGTTTCATCGACATTACGACCGAAGGCAAGGTTGTTAATAGTTGCGTGCTGAATGATGCCTTCTTTGTCAATGATAAACAAACCTCGCAGGGCAATACCTGCTTCGGGATCGAGGACGTTATAATCAGCGCTAATGGTTTTTTTGATATCAGCAACTAAAGGATAGTTGAGGTCGCCAACGCCGCCAGATTTGCGATCGCTTTGTATCCAGGCGAGGTGAGAAAATTCGCTGTCAACGGAGACACCCAGAATTTCTGTATCGAGTTTCTTGAACTCTGCGTGGCGATCGCTAAAAGCTATAATCTCTGTTGGGCACACAAATGTGAAGTCTAAGGGGTAGAAAAACAAGACTACATACTTTTTGCCTTTATAATCAGACAATTTAATCGTCTTGAATTCCTGATCCACTACTGCTGTCGCTGTGAAATCGGGTGCAGCTAGACCCACCCGCAGAGTTTCTGTTTCTGTTTTAACGGCCATGAATTTATTCTCCTTGAATGGCTGTCCGGCTTTTTACCCTAAGTTTCCCTTGAGGTGCGTCCGTCCAGGCAGTTACTAATTTTACGAACTGTTACAAATTTAACATACTCATAACGACTACAACTACCACCCAACAAAAAACGCACCATCAGAAATACAGCGCGGTTTTCGATTTATTAAAAATGGCTCAGGCGGGATTTGAACCTGCGACCGAGGGCTTATGAGTCCCTAGCTCTGCCACTGAGCTACTGAGCCAATTAGTTCAACGATTTTTTATCTTAGCACAAGCTCGCCAAGAAAGTCTAGAATAATTTCATAAAAGAAATAAAAGCTTTAATGTAAAATACATTAGTATTAATAATATATTGAACTTTGGAGAGCAGACATCGCAAACACCCTAACATCAATAAATCCAAGTATTTTAACGCCTCAATGAGCGCAAAACTAACTATGGACAGCCCCATTCGGCATAACTGTTTCAGTCAAAACAGTTTCACGCAAGTCAGCTTTATTAATAACCGCCCCCCGCAAATCGGCTCGGCTCAAGTTAGCTCCATAAAAGTTAGCCTCATACAAATCGGCACAAAAAAAGTTGGCTCCTTCCAGATTCGCCGCTCTCATGTCGGTGCCCCTGAGTTTAGCAAAGCTCAGGATTGTTTCACAGAGAATTGCCTCACTCAAGTTAGCATCTCTCAAGTCAGCTCCGATTAAGCTAGCTCTGCTTAAGTTAATCCCAGTGAGGTTAGTCTGGCTCAAATCAGCCCCTATGAGTTTAGCCTCATTCAGCTCTGCTCTCTGCAATTTTGCAGCACTCAGATCCGCTAGACTCAGGTTAGTACCCTGTAATACAGCTCCAATTAGTTTAGCTTCACTCAGATCGGCCCCGCTCAAGTTTACTCCTGTCAAGTCAGCTCGATTCAAATAAGCCTGACTAAGATTAATGCTACTAATGAAAGCCCCCTTCAAGCTAGCTCCTGTCAATTTCGCTCCATTGAGGATTGTCCCATTCAAGTAAGCGCCCCCGAAGTTAGCAAAACGCAGATTGCAGCCGCTCAGATCCGCTTCAGATAAGTTTGCCCACCTCAAATCAGCTTGATAAAGGTTGAACCCGATCGCCGTAACTCCCTCTAGGTTAACTTCTCGAAAATCTCGCTCTCCGTTGTTATATCGGCTGAGCAACTCATCACTATCAATTATCCGCTCCATATTTTCCTAATTGAAAGCCTTAATATTCAATTCTTTTAGTGATTCAATAAATTCTCAGGTAATTCAAGGCCGATTACTTCCGCTCCCATCAGATTGATGTTAGTTAGATTGGCTCCTGTCAAACTTGCCCTAGTCAAATCAGCCTTAGTCAGGTTAGCCCCACTCAAGTCAGCTCCCATGATGTTTGCTCCCGTAATATTGCTGCCACTGAGGTTACTACCACTCAGGTCAGACCCTCTCAAGTCTGCACCGCTCAAGTCTGCTCCACTCAAATCTGCCTCACTCAAGTCAGCTCGCCGCAGTGAGGCCCGGCTCATTTTCGCCCCTTTCAGGCAAGCCCGCCATAAATCTGCGTTTGTCAGGTCAGCGTTTGTTAGTTCTGCCTCTGTTAAGTTAGCCTCACTCATGTCAGCCCGCCGCATAGTTGCTCCATTCAAATCGGCCTTTGTTAGGTTAGCCTCGCTCAGGTCGGCTCGCCGCAAGGTTGCACCCCGCAGACTGGCTCCAGTCAAATCAGCCCCTTTCAAGTTGGTCTCGCTCAAGTCAGCTCGCCGCAGGCTAGCCGCCCGTAGAATTGCCCCGCTCATGTGACAGCGATAGAGGGTAGCTCCGCTCAGTCTGGCTCCTGTTAGGTTAGTCCGCCACAGGTCGGCGTTAATTAGGTCAGCATTAGTTAGATCGGCATTGGTCAGATTTGCCTGTCGCAATTCTATCCGCGTCAGAATTGACCCGCTCAGGTCAGCTTCCCTCAAGTCTGCTTTGGTTAAAATTGCCCCTGTTAAGTCAGCTCGCCGCAGTTGTACTCCGGGAAATTCGCGATCGCCACTAGCATATCGATTCAGTATTTCTCTAACATCCATTTTGCTGCCCCATAACTAAATAGCAGTGATAACTGTGCAATTAGACTCTAAGCTGATGCCAGCTCACTGATTGTTAACAGCAAGTGTAGTTTAAGGAAGCAGCCTAAATAACTAGGTGTAATTAGGAAATACCAGCTATTTAATAAGAAGCACAACAATAATTTACATAAGTTTTTATAACTTATAATTTATTAACTTAAAGTGATAGTAATACTATTATTTTAAGTTAATATTTGTAACCGAATATTAAGCTAATAAAAGATATCTTGCTTTTTTTTTTAAAGTCAGTTGATACTGTCCATGTTGGAATACTAAAGTTAACGGAACGGCTCAAGGAGATAAAAAATCTAGACATCTACAAAAAAAGTCCTCATAAAGTGTCTAGATAAATCAAGAGAGGACTGAAGGAGAGTTTTATTTTTTGTGTAGGTTATTGGTCGCGCTTTTTTGAAATTACTGTTTTCAAGCCAATTTAGCTAAACACAGGAGTATGTTATGAAAGAACTCCAAGAATTAAGTTCCACAAATATCATAGATTTTTTAGAGCGGTTAGGTATGGCAGTGTGGATAGAGGTTATTACTCAATCTCCTCATTGCATCTATTACTTCGGGCCTTTTACTTCTAGAAAGGAAGCTCAACTTGCCATCTCCGGCTATGTAGAAGACCTAGAAAAAGAAAACGCTAAGGTAATCGCAGTCGATGTCAAGCGCGGCCGGCCGATTAAACGCACAATTTGTGAGGCAGATTTAGGAGACTTTTATGAGAGTATTTTTGCTCAAACCTCATCTTATTTTGTGAGCACTATTCACCGTTAGAAGATGTGTCCACAGTTTGGTAAAAAACTTATTTGTTCCTAATGTTTGTCTGCCATCGTTCATTTAATGATTCACGCTTAAATTTGACTACCATGACTGCTTGCCCTTGTTGTTCTTATCAATTACTTCGCCACATCCGGCCCCTCGGTTTGTATTGGTTTTGCAATCAATGTTGGGCGGAAATGCCAGACTTATCGCAGCTCATTCGCGATCGAAATCATCGGCTATCTCCACATCGAATTTCTAAATTTTCACTTATGGTGCTTGATGAATCTCATCAATACCATAAGTGAAAGCTTAATCGTTAATCGGCGTGCAGCAGTTCCTTCTAGGGAAACATTGCCTCTACAACTTAAGGCATATTCCTATTCAGAAGCACTTCTAGAATCATTTTGTGGCAGAAAAGCCATAGGATTAACAGCTCCTTGCCCAGAGGGATGAATTTCAAAGTGTAAGTGGGGGCCGGTACTGAAACCCGTGCTACCCATTTCTGAAATCTGCTGACCCTGAGCTACACGCTGACCTTCTTGTACCAAAATTCTGCTGTTGTGGCCGTAGAGAGTCTGAGTGCCGTTAGCGTGGGTAATTTCTACTAGATAGCCATAACCGCCATCGTTCCAAGCTGCATAAGTCACGACACCAGCATCAGCAGCAACAATAGGCGTGCCGATGTCACTAGCGATGTCAATGCCTTTGTGCATCCGACCCCAGCGCCAGCCGTAGCCAGAGGAGAGGACACCTTTAGCAGGCCAAATGAATCCCTTAGAACGCATCGATCCTGCTGGCAGATAGGTATCTGCTGCGGGGAGAGGAGGCAACTCAGGAGAAACCATCCGTCCCAGGGAAGGATTGTTTAGGGGGTCGTAAGCATCAGCTCCCAGAGGGGCTGTGGCTACTAGGGGTTGCTCGGAGGCTTTAGCAGGAGTCTGCGTTGGGACTCGTCTAGCAGCACGCTCGGCGTTAGCCCGCTCTTGTTGCTGCTGGCGCTGAAACTGTTGGGCCCACTCGCGGGATTGGGGTGTGCTGATTTCATGTTGTACCGCTTGAGCGTAACGGTGGGGACTGAACTCTGGATTGATGGGTTCCATTCTATTTGAGTGGTTAGCCACTGCATTTTGCTGCGTATTGCTGGCAAATGCTGTCCCTGATATCGCTCTTGGCTCTTGCTGATTGTTTCTATCAGCGCGATACTCCTCGCGGAGTCTACTGATTTCCGATCTTAAGCGATCGGCATAAGGATTGGATGGATGTGCGGCTTTGCTTGCTTGCAAATCTACCGTTACCATTTCGTCAGTGCTGGCGATTTCCCGGGTTGGCGTTGGCATTATAATGGTCTTGTCAGCACCTAACTCTCTTGCTGGGGAAGTCAGTCTAGAACCAATAGGTGCTAAAGCTTCGGTGACACCTTGGGCATCAGACGGAAGTGGGCTTTGCCCGAAGGTGCCTGTAAATTTTGATTGAGCATTGAGGGCGCTTCTTCCTCGATCTGTCACCCCTGCGGTAGAAAATGGTGTTAGGGGAATGCTATTAATTTTCGCAACTGTAGGCACGGAGACTGAGGATGTAACCTCGGTGTTGCTAAGGGAAGAGATTACCGATACAGTGGGCGCGGGTACTGCAACACCAGAATTAGGGGCGATCGCAGACCGATCCGGTATTAAAGGAATAGCGGTTTCTCCAACAACAACCGCCGCTTTTGAATTAGAGTCTGATAAAACTGTTGCTGCTTGTTCCCTAGAGCTGTTTTGCCCGATTTGGGGAATTTTTAGGGCTTGATTAAGTTTGAGGTAGTGTGGATCGCTGATATCGTTGGCTGAAATCAGCTCGGCAACTGATATGCCGTACCTTTCGGCGATCGCGTCGAGGGTATCTCCGCTCCGCACGTTGTAAAGTACCGATGACGCTGCTGGAGCAGTGACGTTCGGCTCAATCACCACTGTGCCAGTAACATTGGGCGTAACCTCTGCTGGGGCTAGTGTCACCCCTGGCTGAGTACCAGAGTTCAGAGCATCAAATTTATCTGTAGGAACTGCGGGCAAAACTTGCGACGCTGTGGTTGTCTCAGAAACAGATGCAGGAGCGATTGTTGCTGCTTCCGTTGGCTGTGTGGGTACAGCTAACTCCGATTCCGATGAATTTGCTGACTCCTGTAACCCTAACTGACTCCGATCGTTTGCCGTCGAGCCGCTTTCCTGCTGGTTCCAGCGGTTGTTAATGGCACTATCTCTGGTCTGCTGGTAATTGTCATTAACTCCCTCTGACAAGGTCGCTTCCCTTGAGTGCTTACCAAACTGCTCTCCCTGATTAGACTTGAACTCTTGTTCAGTATCTACATACCGGGTTTGAGAAGGCAGCGTAGCGACATTATTTCCTGTTTTTGTGTCCAAGGCGATCGCGCCCAAGGATGGAATTTTTAGCTGCTGTCCTACTTGCAGTAAGCTGTCCGACTTAATGCCGTTAGCATTTGCCAGGGTATTGGGATCGACTTCATAATTCTGAGACAATTCCCAAAGGGTTTGCCCTTTTTCCACTTTAACCACAGTTGGGTTAAAGGTTGCAGTAGCAGCATGGGCAGTTTCATCCTCAATATTTAGAGGGTTGGACTGTACTGCTATGGGCATCGGCTGCATTTCGTTAGTGGCTTCCGGTGCTACGAGCTCGGCCGCCGTTGCGCCCTCGCCTCCTCTGGGTAGCAGGATGCCAGCACCTACTGAAATTGCTAGTCCGATCATTGCGGCAGAACGAACTCTACCAGTGCCGGCATTTGCCTGCTTGGATGGTTCCACAGTGCCGTCGATGTTGATTTCACGGGCATCAACAAAGTTTAATTTATCGGGAAATGTTCGTTTCAAAAAACGACCTCCTATCGAGAAGCGCTTAACAGTCCTTGGAAACACTCAAGGGGTTAGCTATCACTGATTCAAATCACTTGTAAAAGAGATCCTAATCATTGATAACTGAATAGACTTAGGCAAGATTACCTTGCTTTCTTAATTTAGGCAAGCTTAGACGGTAAAAAAGTTTAAACCGCACGTTACTTGTTTTGAAGGGACACTATTAAAGCCCTCTTGTGTAATAGCTTTTAGCCTTTAGTCTGCACGCCCTGTTGTGGTAAGGCTTTTGGTGTCATTAATACAACACAACTCTACGCTGGTTTCCAAAAAAACCACAACCGTAAATATACGGGGAACAAACAGCGGCTGTTGATGGCGTGTTCTCCTCCCAAAGGAGTAAAAATCGCCTGTTCTTCTTAGCTGGAAAGCTTTTGAGTTACTTCATCCCTTGTAAGTATGCTACTTGGGAGGATGAATAAAATCTATCAATCAAGTCAGCTAATACACGGAGGTAGGTATAGAAATTTCTTATCTTAAATCTCAGTATTTTCTGGTGGTCGCGGGTAGTTACATTTCTATATATATATGTATGTATGTGAAGGTGGTCTTATTCCATATCCCCCAATTGCCGCCGTGCCTCAAATAAACCAACGGCGACGCTAACGGAGAGATTTAAGCTACGTACTCCCGGTTGTTTCATGGGAATGCAAAGGGTTGCGGCGCAAGCGTCGAGGATTTCTCGCGGGAGTCCAGTGGTCTCTTTTCCAAACAATAGCCAGTCATTACTTTGAAACTCAAATCGGGTATAACTACATTGTCCGCTGGTGCTGAAGCCGATCCAGCGGCCGCCGCGTTGTTGGTAGCAAGCTTTAAAGGCTTCTAGGTTGTCGTGGATGTGTAGGTTAACGTAGGGCCAGTAATCTAAACCAGCTCGTTTGAGGTAGCGATCGCTAATTTCAAAGCCTAAAGGTCCTACCAAATGTAATTCTGTACAGGTTGCGGCGCAAGTACGGGCAATATTGCCAGTATTTGGCGGAATTTGCGGAGAAATCAAAACAACTGAAGGCATGAGCAGACAATTTATATTACTTTTGACACCAATGACAGCAATAATACTGCCGTGAAATTATGCCTAAAGATAGAGGCGATATATAGCTTTTTTTTATATGCTATTAATCGCTCTACCCATTAAATATTCTGATCGTTCGAGCAAAAATAAGCTCAAGCTAAAAACAGCCGAGCCGATTGCTAAAAATTGATGAGTTTTTGCGGTCAGCATTAGGCAGAATTGATGATTTACGCGCGATCGCTCAAGCTACCAACTGCTGACACAAATTATCTTCAAGTTCTCCTTCCTGCTCTCGCATAGATTGAATTCCTTGAATAATAATGCTGCGGCTGTCAAGACCACTATGATACATTTTTAACCAATGTTGAGCCTCATTTCCTTCACGCAGAATTTTTTTCAAGGGTGAAAGGAAGCAACTAAAACCACGCTGTTTTGCTATTGGCCAAACTTGTTGGTAAATTTCGTCAATCCAGTCTCTAGCAAGAATTTTTCTACCATCTTGCCAATGTCTGAGTTCCGCATCTAAACTCAGCTTTGAGGCGGCGGCTTCGTTAGCTTCTGTAAGGGCGATTAAGTCTTGATTACGGTTGGCGGCGGGTAAGGTGCTCATTTCTAGGGGATCTAAGCTGGGATCTTCGAGCATTTGCCAAAGGCGAGCTTCAAGTAAGGCGGTAATGGCGAGTAGGGAAATGGGGTTAGTAACGAGGTCGCAAATTCTCATTTCTGCACGATTGAGATTGTAGGGGCGGCGATCGCCATTAGGTCTTACTGACGACCACAGGTGTCGCACATTTTGCATCGTACCGATCGCCAGTTGCTCTTCAGTCCAGTTGATAAAATGGCGGTGGCTTTCAAAGAGGGGGACAATAGCTGGTGTTTTGGGGAATAAACCCCAGCGGGTGGAGTGATACCCCGTGACGGCACCATCCAAGAAGGGGGAAGAAGCACTGAGGGCAAGATACAGAGGGGCTTCGACCCTGATCAAACGAATAGCTTGCATCAGCAATTCTGGTTGAGCGATACCGATGTTTATGTGAATACTCGCGGTGACAACTTTGGTACCGTAAGTTTGCTCAATGTAAGTGTGGTAGGGGTTGTTAGGATCGGATCTGAAAAAGCGATCGCTCCCGCCCAAGGACAAGGTACTACCTGGATGTATGGTATAGTCGCCCAACTGTTTTAAATAAGCACGCAGTTGCCGACGAGGTTTAACAAGGGCACAGAGTAGGCGATCGTAGCTGCACAGCGGAGCGGTAGTATATTCCACATTGCGGCTATCTGGCTCCCGCACAAATCCGTCTAAATCTGACACAATCTTGTCTGATAAACCGACAATATCGCCCTGGGGGGTGCCGGTATACATTTCTACTTCAAAGCCTTTTGATAACAGCACATTTTCTCCTCAGTATAAGTTGAGTCTTATTTTTTATTATCCTAGAAACTGATGCTTTTGTGACTTCTTTAACAGGAGATAATTTCTTTTGTTAGTTAGAGGTTTTCACGTGCGCTGAGCATGACAGCCTATAGAGTACCTATCTTAAGAGGGATAGCCAGAAATATATTAATCATGCAATTCTAAAATAGTTAATATAAAATGTCACAATTGTGCTGATGCCAGTAAACAACCGTCCTAAAGCATGAGTCAATCACCTATACCAGATTTCTGGAACCGACTAAATAATTCAACATTAGTTCGGTTTTTGCTTTTGTTTGCTTCAGGTTGGGCTTTCCTAACGCTTTTAGCTTACTTTGAAACGGTGATTGTAGTTTTCACGCTCGCTTCTCTTGTGGCTTTCTTGCTTAGCTATCCCGTGCGAGCGCTCAAGAAGTTTCTACCTCACAGTTTCGCTGTCACCTTAGTTTTCTTATTGAGCATTATCATAGTTACCAGTTTGACCGTGACGGTGGGGGTGACGCTTTTATCTCAAGGGCAGCAATTAATTGATAGTATTACTGAGTTTGTCAATGCTCTCGCGCCCCTTTCAGAGCGTTTAGAAGGATTCTTACGGGAAAGGAATCTTCAGGTAAATTTGCGGGTTATTGAAGAACAATTGCGAACCCAAGCTTTAGGGGGAATCGTTTCCAGCATTGCTGTATTGCAAACAATTTTTACTAATTTAATAACTTTTATTTTCATTACTGTAGTTTCATTTTTCATGTTATTAGATGGTGAAAGGCTTTGGCAGCTTATTCTTAATTTTCTTCCGAAGCACTTGCACAGACGCTTCGCTCGTACTATTGAGCGCAATTTTTTAGGCTTTTTTCAGGCTCAACTTATTTTAATGTTATTTTTAGTGACGGCTAGTTTCGTGGTTTTTTTGATTTTAAATGTGAAATTTGCATTAATTTTAGCAGTTATACTGGGCGCGTTTGATTTGATCCCAGGTATTGGAGCTGCATTAGGAATTGGTTTAGTTTTTTTTATTGTCTTAGCTCAAAATGCTTGGCTAGCATTCAAAGTATTAATTGCTTGCATTATTTTGCAACAAATTAGGGATAATATTATTAATCCTCGGATCATGAAAAATTCACTTAATCTAAATCCAGTAGTAGTATTTTTTTCATTGTTAGTAGGTGCAAGAGCCGCCGGACTGCTGGGGATTTTCTTAGCGATTCCGCTAGCGGGAGTGATAGTTAGTTGGTTTGAAATTGAGGAAATGAAAGGGGAGTCATCGGAAGGATGAATGGCTAATGGCTAATTGCTAAGCTGTTGTACAAAAATAGTATTGTAGGTTCGTCAGTACCCATCATTTCCCGTGCCGAATAAGTGTTCGATCTGACGCACCCTACAAGCCTCGTTAGTGGTTTAAATGCGTAACAGCTTAGTACCAGTTATCGAAAGTCATGCAACAGTAAGTTGACTGTATGTATTACAACAGTCAACGATGCGGAATGTAGCATTTTTTTATAAAAATAGTATATTTACTAAAGAATACTAAATCCTGTTTGATTCTCTGACTCTTACCTCTGCGTCCTCTGCGCCTTTGCGGTTCGTAAAAAAAGGGGGGGTAGATAACCCGGATTTAATATCACTCATTTATATTGTATTTTTTGTTTAAGTCCCGCTAAATGATTTGTGAGAAATAACCAGGTAAGCTTAGGAAAGTCAAATATTTGGAGAGACATGAATTTTAGAGAAAAAAAGACCCTCTGGGCGATCGCAGTTCCCTTATTTCTATTGCTGCTTGTTTCGCTGTTGCTATTCGGATATCAGCAACTGCCGAAAGCTAAGCGACAATTGGAACGCAGTCAACAAGGAATGGTAGTTTCAGCCGATCGCATGGCGACTGAAGCAGGAGTCGCCATGCTAAAAAAAGGCGGTAATGCAGTCGATGCAGCGGTAGCAACGGCTTTAGCAATTTCAGTAGTTGAGCCATTTTCAGCGGGTATTGGCGGCGGTGGATTTTTGCTGTTACGACGGGTAGAAACTGGAGAAGTACAAGCTTTAGATTTCCGCGAAAGAGCTCCTAAATTAGCCGATCGCGATATGTATCTTGATAGTAAAGGTCAGCCCATTAAAAGGGCAAGTCTAGACGGATATCTGGCGGCGGGAGTACCGGGCACGGTGGCGGGATTATACAATGTGCAAAAACTTTACGGGAAATTACCTTGGACTGATGTGGTAGCTCCGGCTGTAAGTTTAGCAGACAAAGGGTTTGTGGTGACAGAACGTTTTGCCAAGTTCTTTGAGTATCGTCAAACTGCGATTAAAAATAATCCAGCCGCACGCAAAATTTTTACTAAAAACGGTACTTTATATAAAAAAAGTGAGTTGCTGGTACAGCCAGATTTAGCTAAGACTTTACGTGCGATCGCCCTCGATCCTCAAAGTTTTTATACTGGAGAAATTGCACAGGCGATCGCCGCTGATATGGCAAAAAATGGGGGTTTAATTACTCTCAAAGACCTGCAAAGTTATACTCCGATTTGGCGTAAACCTATCTGTGGAGACTTCCGGCAATATCAAATTTGTGGAATGCCACTGCCTTCTGCTGGTGCAATTCAACTACTACAAATCTTGAATACGATTGGGGATAATAATTTGTCAGCTTGGGGGCGAGAAAATCCAGATACTTTGCATCTATTAGCAGAAGCGATGCGAATTAGTTATGCTGACAGAGCCAACTATTTAGGCGATTCAGACTTTGTGAAAGTACCTGTAAAATCCTTGATAAGTCCTGTTTATGCTGCTAAGCGTCGCCAAGAAATTGACATGAAACGCGCTAGGCTTTCCAGTGAAGTAAAACCGATGATAGATCCGAAAAGCGGGAGATTATCTGCTAATGAATCTCCAGAAACTACACATTTAACGGTAGTCGATCGCGATCGTAATGTTGTGAGTTTAACATTTACGGTTAATGGAGCTTTTGGTGCTGGTACTGTGGTGGCAGGTACGGGAATTTTGCTCAATAATGAAATGGACGATTTTGCTGTTGCGCCAGGGGCCTCGAATTTGTTTGGTTTAGTAGGGGGAGAAGCGAATGCGATCGCGCCTGGGAAAACTCCTCTATCCAGTATGACACCTACGATCGTCACCGAAAATGGTCAATTGCGTCTCGCTACTGGTGCTCCCGGAGGTAGCACTATCATTACCACCGTATTACAGATAATTCTAAATGTCTTAGTTTACGACATGGATGCCAGTGCAGCCGTATCTGCGCCACGTATTCATCATCAATGGTTGCCAGATCGCTTGATGGTAGAACGTGGAGGTTTTTCTGGGGACATTTTGCAGGAGTTACAGCGGCGAGGACATAAGATAGAAGAACGCTTACCTTGGGGAAATGCGAATTTAATCGTTGTCACCCGTGATGGATGGTTAGAAGGAGCCGCTGATTCTAGAGGTGAAGGAGTCGCAAAAGGAAGCGGTATTTAGAAGATTCAAGACAAAACATCTCTTCGATTATTCGCTTTGCTAAATTTGTTTAAGTCCTGTTAGGGATAGATTCAAATTCTGGAGGAAAGATATCGTCTGGTGCAGGATTAAAAATATATTCGTAGTCAAAGCGGAAAGATTGTACATGGCGCATGATCGCAAATCCACAATTGCTGACTCGATCTGTAGTAAAAGTTGCCATGACTAGGGCGATTAATTTTCTATAGCTAATTTCAGGAACTTGGATATAATAAGTACGGCGGGCAAAAAATATTTTCTCATCTTTTGGCACAATTAAATTATTAATTCTATGAGCGTGTTGAATCGGTTTGATGTAACCATTAATGAAAACTTCCTGATTTTTCTGTAGACGTGCTAATCTTTCCTGCTGTAACCAACTCATTTTAAACATGATTTTAATGAATTCAATGCCTAAAATATAATAGAAAACATTATTGCGTTCTTCTGTACTCAGAACTAAACGCAAGGCTGATTCTAAATACCGATCTGGTTGTCGGTGGGTATCTTGAGCAGAATGGATGTAAAATTGTCGAATATAGCCCCTCAGTACAGTTTCGTTTAATTCAGTTTGAATGCGAAAACCGAGAAGATGTTGCTTAACTCTGTTGAGAGTATCTACGTCTTCCAGCATTTTTGAAACCAAGCCATCCGCTGTGTAATCATCCAAAAACTCTGCTTGCATCTGAGAAGAAGATGCACAAAGTATATAAGACAGCGATAAAACATAACGCCGCTGGTTCCAAGGTAAGCTTTCAGCCCCCTTTTTTACTTCGAGAGGTAAT
>DATGYA010000009.1:0-9776 GCA_035298405.1 Kamptonema sp.
AGCTATACTGATTGCAGAGCCCAGACTTCCTTGAGCTGCAAGTTCAGATGCTTGATTGAGAATAGGTCGGTCTTCGAGAATTTGCAGTTGGGCAACCCATTGAGAGACATTATTCTGGGCTTCTGCGTACAGCGCTCGACCGCTTTTAATTTTGGAAGCTTTATCGATCGCCTCAGCTAATTTGCCCATCTTAGCAACAGCTCGGGCTTCATTTAACAGAGGTTGATCTTCTAGAATTTGAATACTTTTTGTCCACTGCGCGATTAGAGTTTGTGCTTCTGTTCGTAACGGGCGGCCTGGAGCGACTATTCCAGCTTGGGCGATCGCGGCATTCAACCCATCAACAGTTCCCGGTGCTGCTAACTGCTTCGCCACCAAGAGGTAAGGCTGGTCTTCAATACGGGAAATTTCCTTGCGCCAGTAAGCAACTAAAGTCTGGGCATGAACCCTTCGGGGTTGACCTTGACTGATAGTTTGGGCTTGGTCGATAGCGAGCCCGAAGGTAAGCGGCTGACCAAAACTAGCGATCGCACTTGCCATCTGAAGTCGCAATAAATCTTGAAACTGCACTTGCAAGTCATCAATTTGACTTTGAGCTTGTTTGTACAGAGGTCGATCGGGGGCAATTTGAGCCGCCGCAGCCTGTCCTTCTAACAGAGCAAAAATGTGTTGTGGCAATGGCGTAGCGATCGACTGATTCCAGGTAACAGCCTGAGCGCGGCCGAGCTGGATCAAATCCTGAGCCTCAGCAAAGAGAGCAGAATCGGCCGGAATTACATTAGCAGCCGCGATCGCCCCATCCAGGTCTTTCGCCTGCAACCGCTGACGCGCTACATCCAGCAAAGTCCGGCTCCAGCGCACAATTTGAGCTTCTGCCTTCGAGTAAGCGTAAAGTTTTTTCCCAATTTTGCCCGCTAAAACGATCGCCTCTGTCAATTTCTGTTGCCCGCCCTCAGCAGCTAAATCCTTAGCTTCTTGGAGTCGCTGCCAGCCTTGTCTTTCCAGAGCAATTTGCTCCACCAAATCGTTAAAACGCTTCTGACCCCAAAAAATATTATCCAATTTGAACAAAGCTTGTGCGTAGTCCGAAGCCTTCCTCAAATCCTCAGCTTTCAATGCTTCCTGCGCCTTGTCATAAAGCTTTTGACCTTCTCCCCAATTTTTTTGCCATCCAGAAACCGCTGTTTCCACTTCTGAGTAAGCTGGACTAGATTTGGGAATTTTGGCTACAATATCCAGCGCTCCCTGCAAGTCTCCTACTTCAATCTTCGCACTTGCTAGTCCGAGAATTGCTTTCGACCATTCCCCAGTTAGCTGTAAAGATTGTTCGTGAAGCGGATGCTCCGGGGGCCAACTTTCAACCAAAGCCAAAGCTTGCAACAGCGGCTCCAACTTCCCAGAATTAGCTGCTTGCTGAGCACAGTAGAGCCGTTCCCCATCCGCGGCGACAGGGGATAGCTGTTGGCAATTGGGTGGCGGCTGCACAGCGAGTAACCACAACAGAGCTCCAGCACCCGTTACACCAAATACCAAGAGGACACTCAGCAACATCAGTGGCCACCCCCAAGAACCTTTTTTGCCAAGTTTCGGCTCGCCTTCAGAGGCAGGTGACTCTGGGAGAGTACCTGCACTTAACTGCGGTAACGGATTTGCGGATGGGTTGTATCTTACTGGCGGTTTACGCGATTTGTCAGATTGTCGTCTTGCCATTACTTCAGCCTGTCCTGTAATGCTCTATAGAGCTTAACCCAATTGGGAGATAGACAGCGATCCCAGGAACCTCAGATCGTGGCATCGCCAGCTTTTCCTGCTCTTTTAACAAGCTTTTGGTGTATCGTTCGCTGGGGTGGCGATCGCCGCTTCAGGCAAGCGATAGCCAAAAAAGTCGATCCGATAGTCCGCGATCCGAACACCAGTTTGCTGTTCGATTTGCTCAATTAACTCTTTCGGTAATTCTACGTGAACATCGAGAATTTGTTGGGTGTCCAGACAGTTGACGTGGGAATGGGAGTCGCTGACATTGCCGTACAGCCGCCCCTCCGAACGTTCAATACACTCAATAATTCCTTCTCTGGAAAGCGCTTCTAAATTTTGATATACAGAAGTATGACCGATCGCCTTACCTTGATGATTCAAGCGGTCGTAAATTTCGCGAGCCGAAAGGTGTTCCCTTGCTTGCCAGAGCAGTTCCAGTATAAAGCGGCGTTGCCTACTCAGGCGCATACCCATTGTCTGACAGCGGTTTAAAGCATCTTCTAACGAACGAATTGGTTTCACGGCCATCGCCTCCGGATTGCCTGCTCAATGTTGGATTCCGGTGCAATGTGCTTTGGCACCGACTCTCTATATCTTTTAATTCTATCTTAGGGTCAGTTACCAGTGACGAATAACCACTGACCAGTTAATTGTTCCCTGTTCCCTGTTCTCTGTTCCCTGTTCCCTACTCCTAGCTATATAAACGCGATCGCGCCCCCAAAAAAACAAAAACCGAGTAGCTTTTGGGCTACTCGGCAAATTATATTTTAGATCCGAAAAATCTAAAATCCTTACACAGCTACAGCCTTCTTAGAAACAGCTTTCAGTTCACCCTTAGCATACTTAGCAGCAAATTCATCGAGAGAAACTTGCTTAATCTTCGTACCGTGACCAGCAGCACCAAAAGACTGATAGCGATCGGCACAAACCTTCTGCATATACTTAATCGAAGGCTTCATAAAGTGGCGAGGGTCAAACTCTTCAGGCTTAGCAGCCAAAGCCTCGCGTACCGCAGCAGTAATCGCCAAACGGTTATCAGTGTCAATATTCACTTTACGGACACCGCTTTGAATTCCCTTTTGAATTTCTTCAACAGGAACCCCATAAGTTTCACGAATCTTACCGCCGTACTGATTGATCAAAGCCAGTAAATCTTCGGGAACTGAAGAGGAACCGTGCATCACCAAGTGAGTATTCGGTAAGCGGCGGTGAATTTCTTCAATGCGGCTAATCGCCAAAACTTCACCAGTCGGCTTACGAGTAAACTTGTAAGCACCGTGAGAAGTACCGATCGCCACCGCTAGAGCATCTACTTGAGTTTGCTCAACAAAATCAACAGCCTGATCCGGATCGGTTAACAGTTGGTCGTGAGAGAGTACACCCTCAGCACCATGACCATCTTCTGCTTCACCCATACCAGTTTCCAGAGAGCCCAAGCAACCCAGTTCGCCTTCCACACTGACACCAATGGAGTGAGCAACTTTCACAACTTCGCTGGTGACGCTGACGTTGTACTCGTAGCTAGCAGGAGTCTTAGCATCTGCTTCCAGAGAACCATCCATCATCACACTGGTAAAACCATTGCGAATCGCAGAATAGCAGGTACCAGGAGCATTGCCATGATCTTGGTGCATGACAATGGGGATGTGGGGGTAGGTTTCCACGGCTGCCAAAATCAAATGGCGGAGGAAATTTTCGCCCGCATAGGAGCGAGCACCGCGAGAAGCTTGTAGGATGACAGGGCTATTCGTCTCATCGGCCGCCCGCATAATAGCTTGAATCTGCTCCATGTTATTGACATTATAAGCAGGAATGCCATAACCGTTCTCTGCCGCGTGATCCAGCAGTAGCCGCATGGGTACGATTGCCATAGATGTTCCTCCTAAATTATTTGTAGTTTCTAAGCAGTGGGTTTTAGTCGGTCTCAATTCTTACGACAATCTTAAGACACTTTGGGATACATAGCGAAATTAAGAATTAAGAATTAAGAATTGAAAATTGAAAATTGAAATTAGCAACACTGTTATGTGCCAGGGCTTTGATCCTAAGTCTTTATTCTTAGGAACAGATTCGCAAGTGTTCGCGTCACCATAGGCCAAGATTAGTAATAAGCTTGGGCGATCGCTAAAATTTTAGGCGTTAATGCGTTCAAGTTGAGTTAATATTTCTAAGTTAGACTTTCCTGGTGCCTTGGGAGCCGGCGCAAATATGCAATCGACAGTAAATATAGAATCTACATCCCTTCATTTCAACCAACGGGCAGAAATCTATTTATCCCAAGGGAAAGTAGAGGACGCGATCTCAGCTTGCGAACAAGCCCTGAAGGTAAAACCAGATTTTGCACCGGCCCTGAAAACCTTGGGTAATGCCCTCCAAGCTCAAGGCCGCGTTGAGGAGGCAAGGCATTGGTATACTAAGGCTATTGAAATTCAACCGAATTTTGCAGAAGCTTACGCGAATTTGGGCAGTATTTACGCGAGTCAGCAAAAATGGTCGGAGGCAATTAGCCATTACCAAAAAGCGATCGCGCTGAAACCAAATTTCGCCGGAGTCTACCGCAATTTGGCTAAAGTATTGTCTCAAATAGGCCAAGCTAACCAAGCTCAAGATTGCTGGTATCAGGCATTTACTCTGGAACCTGAAAAAGCAACTGCCGAGGAACACCTCAATCTTGGTAATAGCTTGTTGCAACAGGGAAAGCTACAGGAAGCAGTGAATTGTTACGGTCGCGCTATTAAATCTAATCCTAATTTGGCGCAGGCTTACCAAAATTTGGGGGAAGCTCTTAAACAGGCTGGGAATTTGGAGCAAGCAGCCCCCTACTATAGAAAAGCAATTGAACTGAATGCTGCCAACGGCAAAAATATAAGTCAAAGTGTGGATACTTTGCCTTCAGCAAGTCAGGGTGTAGATACTTTACCTTCAGCAAGTGGGACGAATGGTAATGTTAAGCCTCGCTCTGTTGCACCGAGTATTAATAATATAGAAGACCCGGAAGCTTACAATATATTGGCTGAGGGTTATTTGGCTCAGGGTAAATTCCCGCAGGCAATAGCTGCTTGTAAGCGATCGCTACAAATTAAACCGGATGCGGCAATATACAAAATATTGGGTAATGCTTTGCAAGCTACGGGTAAATTAGAGGATGCAAAGCATTGCTACATCAAAGCTTTGGAACTTAACCCTAAATTTGCAGAAGCTTACGCTAATTTAGGTAGTGTTTACGCGACTGAGAAAAACTGGCAGCAGGCGATCGCAGCTTACCAAAAGGCAATCTCGATTAAGCCTGATTTCTCTGGAGCTTACCGGAATTTTGCTAAACTCTGGGCGCAAGTAGGGAAGCCAATCGAGGCGGCTGAATGCTGGTACCAAGCGTTTAACCTCGATCCAAGTAAAGCAACGTCTGATGAATATCTCAATTTAGCTAAAACTTTCTTAGATCAAGGGAAAGTAGATGAGGGTATTGATTGTTATCGTCGTGCCTTAGAGTTAAATCCTACTTCTTCTTGGGGATATCACGAATTAGCAGAAATTCTCAAAAATCAAGAGAGGTGGGAGGAAGCGATTCCTTTTTACCGCCGTGCAATTGAGTTAAATCCTGACCATTCTTGGTCACATAATAATTTAGCTGATGCGCTGATTAAGTTGGAACGATGGGATGAGGCTGTTCCTGCTTACTTAAGCGCAATTAAGTTAAATCCCGATCATTCTTGGTCGCATAATAACTTAGGCGATGCTTTGATGAAGTTGGAACGCTGGGAAGAAGCGGCTGAGGCATACACTGGCGCAAATCAAGTTAAGGATGATTTTTTCTGGTCGCATAATAACTTAGGCGATGCTTTGATGAAGTTGGAACGCTGGGAGGAAGCAGCGGTAGCTTATCGGCGGGCAATTGAACTAAAATCTGACCATTTTGGGTCACATAGTAGTTTGGCAGAGGCTTTGGTGAAGCTGGAAGATTGGGAGGGTGCAGTTTTAGCTTACCGTAGTGCGATCGCGCTTAACCCTGATTTTTTCTGGTCGCATAATAACTTAGGAGATGCTCTAATTGAGCTGGAAAGATGGGAGGAAGCCGTTCCTGTTTACAGGCGTGCGTTGGAACTTAAGCCGGATTTTGCTTGGGCTCATTACAATTTGGGTCAAGCTTTAGAGAATCAGGGAGAATGGGATGAGGCGATCGCGTCTTACCGCCGTGCTGCTGAGATTCAGCCGGATCTGCCTTGGCTACCTCAAAAATTAGCTGATGCGATTAGACAGAGGGCTCAAGGGGATTTAGAGGCGGCGAGTAAGCTTTATCGGGAGGCGATCGCCCATAACCCGGATGATGTGCAACTGTATCATAAGGCTTTGGAGATTGCGCCGAATGATGCCGACCTTTATGTAGGCTTGGCTGATGCTTTGGTGAAAAATAGTTGGTGGGATGGCGCGATCGTTTTTTATCAGATGGCGTTGCAAATTCGACCGGAGTCTGCGGGTGCTAATCTGGGGTTAGGTAAGGTATTCGGACAAAAGAATGATTGGGGTCAGGCGATCGCTTGTTATCGCCGTGCTATTGAGGCAGATCCTAACTCTTTTTGGCCTCATTACTATCTTGGCGAATGTTTGACAAAACAAGGGAAAGTCGATGAAGCGATCGCATCTTACCGCCGTGCAATTGAGTTAAAGCCAGATTACCCCTATACCTATAACAATTTAGCGGATCTATTTCAACAAAAAGGACAGTGGGATGACGCGATCGTATCTTACCGCCGTGCGATTGAACTGAATCCTGACTTCTCTTGGTTCCATTATAATTTAGGGGAAATGTTAACCAAGAAAGGGCAAATTGATGAAGCGAGTGCTTGTTATCGCCATGCTTTAGAGTTGGAACCCAAGATTTTCTGATTTCTGATGAAACTGAGCCTGTATTTTGTAAGTTAATGCAGGCTCGAATTTAATACTCCAGTCTCAAGTACCGATTTTCACCTTAACTAACCCTGTAAAACTTGTAATTTGCTGTTTGAGGAAAAAAATGAGTAAGTGGAAAAGAACCTTTACCTTTAAAGGTAAAGAATTATATTACAATCGTATTAGATTTAATAATCCGACAGAAAGAGCAGTAGAAATTTCTATTGCCTTTGACTTTATTGCGAATCTCAAAAATCCTCAAAAAATTCTGGAGATTGGCAATGTACTCTCGCATTATGAAAACTCATTGAGCGAAAATATTGGCATTAGATCGAGACGAATTGTAGACAAATTTGAAGTCGATCTAGGTGTAGAGAACCAAGACTTAATGAGCCTGCCATCAGACGAAAAATATGATGCAATAGTATCAATTTCTAGTGTCGAACATATAGGACAAGGAGACGATCCTTCTGGAGGTTATGGAGAACAGATAGACACCCGGGATCTGGAATGTCCGTTAAAGGCAATCGCGAAGATATACGATTTGCTGGCTTTAGATGGCAAAGCCTTAATTACTGTTCCCTTTGGAAGACTTACAGATGCAGAATGGTACATTCAGTTTAGCAAAGAGTATTTAGATGTTCTATGGCAAAAATATGGCATTCCCAAAGATGCTATATCGGCAAACTATTTGAAGCTAATAGATAGAGAAACAGTTGATGAAAAGCATTATATGCTTTGGAAAGAAGTAGATGCCCAGGAACTCAGGGATAGCGAGTATGGATGGCCTTGGTCTCAGGCGAATGCAATTGCTATCATAGAACTTTCTAAGCTTGCAAGTGATTTTAATCTCAACTTAAATGTAGAACCTACCCCTTTATATTACAATATGACCTACGAGCAACGAAGAGAATTTGAACAATGTAAATCTCAACTACATCAAACGCAGAGAGAGTTAGCGCAGTCCCAATCACAACTCTATCAAACTCAGACCGAGTTAGAACAATCCTTAAAAGAATTGAATCAAAAAGAGAAAGAGTTAGAAGTAATTGAATCTCAAGTTTATCCAGTTCAAGAAGAATTAGAATTAGCTCAATCACAACTCTATCAAACTCAGGAAGAGGTGGCGCAGTATCAGTCACAACTCTATCAAGCTCAGGAAGAGTTAGAACAAGTCCTTACCCAACTGCATCAAACTCAACACGAGTTGGAAATATCCCAATCACAACTGCAAAAAATTGAAGGAGAGTTAGAGCTAACCCAAGCTGAATTTTATCAAATTCAGGAAGAAAGGGATCAATTTGAATCACAAATGTATCAAGCTCAGGAGGAGTTAGAATTGACAGAAATTCAACGTCATCAAATACAGGAAGAATTGGAAATATTCCAAGCCGAAAAACATCAAATTCAGGTAGAATTAGAGTTATCCCAAGCCGAACAAGAATCAACTCGGCAAGAACTAGAACAGTCACAGTTACAATTAAACTTAACTCGGCAAGAACTAGATAGGCGTTTTCATCAAATTGCGATCAAAAATACAGTTGAGAACAACCAGGATCGATACGGGACTCTAGTATGGGAGGCTTGGTATGCTTATAGCAATAGAGATATGGCTGGTATGTCTCATTGTTTACAAAACTCTTTGAATTGTACACCTTTCTCTCCCACAGAAACAGTTTTAAATTGGCTAGAAAAATTTAGTCAATTTTCCTTAAAAAATAGTAAATACTTAGATACTAATTCGCTGAGTAATTCACCAGAATGGACAGCATTAATGAGGCGTGTTATTGGTGTTAAAACCAATGTTATGCGAAATTAATTGTTTTAGGGTAACTAGGCTTAGAATAGTAAATATTCTGTTTACAATACCGGAGATAAACCTAGCTAAAATTGTAGTTTGTTGTCGGTATCTTAAAAGATTCAACCATTGAAAAATTGTACAACTTAGTTGAAATAAATGATGATTACAAAAAACACGGAAAAATATCTTGATTTTGAAACCTGTAGAGAGGTGCTTACTGATTTGCGAGAGCAGAATCGTAAGATAGTTCTTTGTCATGGTGTATTTGACTTGCTTCACCCAGGTCATATTACCCACTTGCAAGAATCTAAAGCCCTTGGAGATTTACTGGTAGTTTCTATTACCGCCGCACAGTACGTCAATCGTGGCCCTGGAAGACCAATCTTTTCTGATGATTTGCGCCTTTATTCCCTGGCTTCTCTTGCTTGTGTAGATTACGTGCTATTGTCTCCTGTGGCTACAGCACTAGAGGTAATTGACCGAGTACAACCAGCTTTTTACTGCAAAGGACATGAGTATGCTGATCCTAGTAAAGATGTCACTCAAAACATTGACCGGGAAGCTGAAAGAGTCAAAGCTTACGGCGGTGAAATTCGCTACACGGGTGAGATTGTTTTTAGCTCAACGAAGCTGTTAAACAACTACATGGATGTTTTGCCTCCGCAGATCAAAAACTATGCCAGTCAGTTAAGCCAGCAATACCCTTTTGAGGAAATTAGAAAGGGTGTTGATGCAATGCAAAAGCTAAAAGTTTTAGTTTTAGGCGATGTAATTATCGACGAATTTTTTCACTGTACGGTGCAGGGGTTGACATCAAAAGGGAGGGTAATTTCGACCAGATTTTTGAAAAAGGAACAGCATCTAGGGGGATCTTTAGCTATTGCCCGTCACATTGCCAGCTTTGTAGAATCTGTGACAGTCGCAGGGGTTGTAGGCAACGAGCCAGATATTCACAGCTTGATTTTAAATAACATTAATGGTGGTATCCGACTAGATTTGCAATATGAAGATGGTTCGCCCACAGTAGTCAAACGCCGTTATATTGAGCGGCAAGGAATGAGGGAAGATTACACAAAACTCTTTTCTATTAATTACTTAGAAGAAGAACCTGCTCCTCTGCAACGCCAAAAACTATTAGACCGCTTACGGAAAACTATTCGAGATTACGATATCGTAATAGTTGCAGATTATGGACACGGATTGTTAGACACAGATATGATGGAATTAGTGCAAAATCAAGCACCATTTTTGGCATTGAATTGTCAAACTAATAGTGCTAATCACGGCTATAATTTAATTACTAAGTACCAGCGCACTGATTCATTTTGTTTGG
>DATGYA010000010.1:0-21160 GCA_035298405.1 Kamptonema sp.
GTATATTCCTGCCACCGTTGGTTAAAATAAGCGATCGCACCATCAGGGTTTGCACTCCACACTACGTGCGGGAGTGCATCTAACAAATTGCTAAAAGGGGATTCTGACTTCAAAAAGTCCTCTGGGACAATTTCCAGGTGCGATCGCCTTGATTGGATCTCTTCCCTTGACTTGTCTGGATAGGAAAAGCGCTCATCTTTGGAGTTATTCATAACTGCTTTTTATAAAAAAAATTAAAGTGACCGCAGCGGTCTTAACTTAAATAGCCTTACAGCTACTTCCGTTGAGTGTAGCGGCTCAAAAAAGAGCTTTAAAAGATTCTATAATTAGAATTTATCTAAGCGGGAAAATTTTAGCCTCTATCAAGGGACTGACAAGGTATAGGATAATAGTACAAGATATCAGTTAAAATCTAATCTAAGACTGCCCAGCGGCAAAACTGGCGATCGCGTCGGCCAATACTATAAAATTAATTTGGCAATAATGCGATTTGGTAGGTATGCTTTTAGAAAGATGCCTGAGCTTGCCCAACTGTAAATCCGGGTCAATTCTCGCATCAACTCGGTTTCGTTAAGTCTGTTGCCGATATTTTAAAACTTCAGTTGGCTATTAAGGAAGATGACTAAAATTCGCGTTGCTTTGGTTGAAGACCATGATTTGACTAGGGTCGGTATTCGCACAGCTTTACAACAGCGTGATGGCATAGAAGTGGTAGGCGACGCGGCCAATGCCACAGAAGGCCTAAAATTGCTTCAGTCTAGCAAACCTGATGTGGCGATCGTAGACATTGGTCTACCTGATTTTGACGGGATTGAATTGACTCAAAAATTCAAAAAGTCAATAGCCACAGGGTCAGATCCCGATACGAAGGTGTTAATCTTGACTTTTCAAGATAACGAAGAAGAGGTGCTGGCAGCTTTTGCCGCGGGAGCTGATTCTTACTGCATGAAAGATATCAGTTTTGACCAGCTACTTGATGTAGTAAAAGTTACCCATGAAGGCAATAGTTGGATCGATCCAGCTATTGCCCGTATTGTCCTCAAACAGGCTCGTACAGAGGCTCAAACCCCAGCCGCCGAGCAAAAATTGGAACCAAAAAAAGTAACAATTAATGCTGCTGAACCTGAGTTTAGCCACATCATTGAGACTTACCCCTTAACCGAGCGAGAATTGGAAGTTTTGGAGTTAATCGTACAGGGTTACAGCAACGCTGCGATCGCAGAAAAGCTATACATTACTGTCGGCACAGTGAAAACTCACGTCCGGAATATCTTGAACAAACTCTGTGCAGATGACCGCACGCAAGCTGCTGTTCTTGCCTTGAGATCGGGATTAGTGGGATAAGGCTAATCTAGTAGGGTTGGCGCTGGCAATAAATTATATTAATCGCGACCTAAAGCTTTCATTGTAGCAGCGCTCACCCTACTACAGTTTCATTACAATTACTCATTTCTTATTGCTGATTTCTTAGACTATTAAGTATGCCTTTAGATAGATGACAAAATTAAATTATTAATATAATTAGTTGACCAATGTATAACCTTTAGGAATAGATAACTATATTTCAATATTCTACTCAAGAGTGATGCCTGAGTTTGCTTAAATTTGCCAAATTTAAAGATATCAACTCCAAAATATCTTAAATCAAAAGGTAATTATGGCTACTCCAATTGAATTCAAGTTGTTTGCTCCCTACAATAAAGGAGCTGCCTTGATCGGGACTTTTTCTGACTGGGAAGAAATTCCAATGGAAAAAGGTGAGGATGGTTATTTCCGCACTCAAGTCGAATTGGAGGATGGCAGCTATCAATATAAATTTAAAATTCAGTCAAAAAGTTGGTTTGTAGAACCAGATCAATGGCTAGAAATAGTCGATCCCTACGCTACCGATATTGATAACCCTACTCAAAACGGCATTGTCCGCATCAAAGATGGCGATCGCATAGTCGATACCTACGTCTGGCAACACGATGACAAACCGTTACCAAGCGATCGCGAATTAGTCATCTACGAAGTCCACGTCGCCGACTTTTCCGGTGGTGAGGACGATCCCTACGCACGCGGCAAATACGAGCACGTCATCGAAAAATTAGATTACCTGTGCGATCTCGGCATCAACGCGATCGAACTCATGCCAATCAAAGAATATCCCGGCGACTACAGTTGGGGTTACAACCCCCGCTACTTCTTTGCTACAGAGTCCAGCTACGGCACCACAGAAGGCTTAAAAAAACTGATCGACGAGTGTCATGGTCGCGGCATCCGCGTCATCCTAGACGGTATTTACAATCACTCAGAATCATCAAGTCCCCTCACTCAGATCGATCACGATTTATGGTATCACCACTCTCCCCGCGATCCCGACAACAACTGGGGGCCAGAATTCAACTACGATCTCTACGATGAAAATCTAGATCTAAAACCTGCGTGGAATTTTATTGGAGACGTAGTACGCTTCTGGGTGCAAGAATATCACATTGATGGCATTCGCTACGATGCGGCGCGGCAAATTGCCAACTACGATTTCATGCACTGGATCGTTAAAGAAGCAAAACAAGCTGCCGGCCCGAAACCGTTTTATAACATTGCCGAATACATTCCCGACAATCCTAGCATCACAAATATAGACGGCCCCATGGATGGCTGCTGGCACGATAGTTTCTATCACTGTATTATTGAATATCTCTGCGGTGAACCCGTCGATCTAGAAAAGTTGAAAGATATCATTGACTGCAAGCGACAAGGCTATATGGGTGCTACGAATGTGGTCAATTATCTGACAAATCACGACCACAATCACGTCATGGCAGAACTAGGCGATCGCGGCATCTTAGATGAAGCAGCATTTAAGCGGGCAAAGTTAGGAGCTGCTATAGTAATGACAGCAGTTGGCGTGCCGCTGCTGTGGATGGGTGAAGAGTTTGGCGAGTACAAATACAAAACCATCGAACAGGCAAAAATTGATTGGACGCTGTTGGGAAATGACTTAAATAGTGGTTTGTTTGAATATTACAAAGGCTTGATTCACCTCCGTAAAAACAACCAGGCTCTCTACACAGAAAATATCGAATTTTTCCATGAAGATCCAGACTCAAAAGTTATCGCTTATACTCGCTGGAACGATGAAGGATCTCGCGTTGTAGTTGTAGTCAATTTCTCCGATAACTACTTGGGTGGCTATAGCGTTCCTAATTTCCCAGCTAATGGAACTTGGCACGAGTGGACTGGCAATTACAATATTGAATCTGGCGATGACAGTATTATGATTGATTTGCCAGAATACGAAGCTAAAGTGTTGGTTTGGCAGTAAGTATGTAGTTGCGCTTCAGCGCTCTTAAAAGGTCAATTAAGAGCGCTGAAGCGCAACTACGTACCAAGAGCGATCTTGGGACTACTTGCAATTTATGCCATAACCACCGAAAGCAGTGTTATAACAGTTAAGAATTTCACAAAACCGTCCCAATCTCCTTCAAATAAACTCGTGTAAACGGTTCCCCATCACCAAGAGTATACTGTTCCATCAAACCCTTGCGGCGGATAGAAATACTCGCATCTTCCCTTACAACTAAAGTCGAGCTATCAATGAGATCCCGCGCCAATACCCGATCGGTTTCTGTCGGATTATTCAGCACTACCATATTACTGCCTTGGTAAAACATTCCTTGCTCTCCCAAAACACTTTCTGGATATTCAGCAATCAGCAAATCTAACTTCGGATTCCGTAGCAAGCTTTGCACATTGAGGTTATAGTCTTTATTCAGAAACTTCTCCGAGCGGTTGACAAAAATACCATCGCGGCAAACACCACCAATAGTCCAGTCTGGATGTTGCAACAAAATATGGTCAATAGTTTCTTGCAATTCTTGAACTGAAATCCGGTTAAAAGTAATAATCGGTATTCGCGCCTCAGTTCCAGATTCAAAGAAGGTTTCTAAAATGTGAGAAGGCACATCAACACTTTCGCCAACGGCAGGATTAAGGTGCATGAAAATCCCTGGAGCCGCATTAATTTCTAAGATAGCAAAATTCCCTTCTTTCCAAGATTGACCGAGATTTGGGGAGATAACGTCAATACCCAAACAAGTTAGCCGAAAAAGTTGAGCAATATCTTGAGCCAGAATGATATTGTCGGGGTGAAGAGTGGGGGTAGCGTCGATGCTAACGCCGCCTGCGGAGAGGTTAGCAACCTTGCGAAGATAGACAGTGCGATCGCTCTCTATTACGCTATCGAGAGACAATCCCTGTTCTTCCAAATACATCTCCATTGCCTCATCGCACTGAATCTTACTTAGCGGTGAAGTTGGCGTATCTAAACGCGCCTGCGTCCGATTTTCGCGCCGAATTAGATCGCGAATAGGCGATCGCCCATCCCCCACCACCCAAGCGGGACGACGTTCAGTTGCAGCTACAAATCTGCCATTAACACACAATAAGCGGAAGTCAGCGCCTTTAAAACTTTGCTCAACAATAACTCGCACGGGTTCTTGCTCTGGAATTGCCTTAACTGCTCTCTTGAAAGCTGATGCCAATTCCTCAGCATCCTGCACATCAGCCGTTACCCCAATTCCTTTATGACCAACTACAGGTTTAACTGCAACTGGATAGCCCAGCTCTCTGGCAGCCGCGATCGCTCCATTTTCAGTGGTAACAATATCGCCTTTAGGCACTGGAAAACCTAACGTTTCCAGAAATGCTTTACAGTCATCTTTACGAGTAGTAAAATCCGAATCTAGATGGCTATCGGAGTCAAAAGTAGTTGCTTGACCGCGAACCAATTTTTTGCCATAACCATACTGCATTAATCCCTCATCCCACAGATAAAAACTGGGAATACCTTTTTGGGTTGCCTCGCGCATTAGAGAATAGACAGTTGGCCCGCCATAAACTGATTGGCGGAACATATTTTGCAGCACGCTAATTTGTTCTTCTAATGGGAAAACTTGACTTTGATTAATCGCTTCAAACCAATCCCAAACTGCATAAACTACGGCCCTCGCCGTGCGTGCGTGGATAGCTTCGATGCTAATCCGATGATAATGACCATAATCCTTAACATTCCAGTGTTTGAAATGCAAACCCATGTCAAGTTTGCCGACTTCTGAAGCAGTGCGGGCGAATAAATGGGCGTGAGATTCGTAAGTTTCATTAAGTAGCTGCGGGTAGCGATCGCCTATTGCCTCTAGATAGTCCGCGATCGGTAGAGGTTCCCTAGCATCAGTCACAGCGAAATCGAATACTAAAGCCGCCGTTTCCAAATAGGGGTTCGGCCCGATATAGTGCTTGAAATTAAAAATATCAAACACATCAGTTTTTCTCGCATTGACGCGGACTGTATCTGCGATTTTTTCTTGAATCATTAAAGCACCTCCTTTTAACCCAAAAATCACACTATCCTTATCTTCGCACCCTTTTCAACTATCTAAGGGAAGAAAAGACTGGATACTGAAACTGAATGGGGGAGTGGTTCGCCCCCATAAGTTAGGTTAAAATTCTCAAGTCCGCGCAGGTCTCTTTACTGACCGTGTTGAAGTGCGGACTATGTTTTTTGTATCACCCCAAATTCTATTCGCCTGGGCTGAAGTTAACTTATAACTTCCGAGTGATGTCAGAGTCACTCAAACTGTAGCTCAATAAAAGATATAATTAAAAAGGAAGCAGGATTATGAACGGCACAAAAACTGCGATCAGAGATATAGTTCATGAACTAGCTGAGAAGGCTTTTCACATGAAACTGATTTCTGGCTATGGTGATGGGCCCGACAGCAACGAATACCAAATTGTCTGGAACGGTAAACCCCGACACCTATCTTTAGAACACGCACGCTCATTATTAACCATGTTAATTCAGCAAGCGGAGTAATTAAATACTGTCTGTTTAAAAACAATTAAACCCCAAATAAACGCAGATATAATTTAATACTATCTGCGTTTCTCATCGTGCATCTGCGGCTTTATTTTTGAAGCCTGTACTATCAAAATTTTAGCTAAATTACTGTATCAATCTCTACCTTTTGGAAGTGTGAAACCCATAGATTGTCATGATTTACTGAAATAATTATGGATATACAAAGGAGCTTTTATGACCGCGAGCAAAAATAAGGGACAGTTAATGATTATTGGTGGAGCCGAAGACAAAGAGGGCGAGTGTAAAATCCTCCGCGAGTTCGTGCGGCAGGCTGGAGGCATTAAAGCTCGAATTGTAATTATGACGGCGGCTACGAGCTTGCCTGGAGAAGTAGGAGATAATTATATCAGAATATTTGAGCGGTTGGGGGCAGAAGACGTGCGAGTTGTTGACACTCAGCGGCGGGAAGATGCCAATAACCCCGATGCCTTAGAAGCAATTAAACAGGCGACTGGTGTATTTTTTACTGGGGGAGAGCAAGCGCGAATTACTAGCAGCTTGAAGGATACGGAACTAGATCAAGCTATTCACAAGCGTTATGCTGAAGGTATTATCGTGGGCGGTACCAGTGCCGGAGCTGCGATGATGCCTGATATAATGATTATTGAAGGAGAATCGGAGACAAATCCTCGCGTTGACGTAGTAGCAATGGGGCCGGGAATGGGTTTCCTTCCAGGGGTGGTAATTGACCAGCATTTCGCACAGCGGGGGCGTTTGGGACGCTTAGTTTCAGCACTAGCGCAACAGCCTGCGGTTTTAGGATTTGGTATTGATGAAAATACTGCGATCGCAGTCAGCGGCGATGAATTTGAAGTGATCGGCGAAGGTGCTGTTACTGTGATTGACGAATCTGAGAAAACCCATGATAATCTAGATGGACTTTTGAAAGATGAAGCTTTGGCAGTTTGC
This sequence comes from Kamptonema sp., assembly GCA_035298405.1. Taxonomy (GTDB): domain Bacteria; phylum Cyanobacteriota; class Cyanobacteriia; order Cyanobacteriales; family Microcoleaceae; genus Kamptonema. Next base: position 6,815 of record DATGYA010000010.1, read on the forward strand.
GGCGCAAGGCTGCACATTTTGCCTCACGGATACCGCTTTAATTTGAAAACTCGCAAGCCGATTTTTAATCAGGAAATTGCAGAACCGAGAGAGGTAGCACCAGCGCGGTAATTAGATGAAATACAGTGAATGGGTAAGCAGCAGATGCTCTCAGTTGGGGATATCTTGCCCATTCACCTCTAAAAATTAATAGTTTTAGCGATAGTAACTCAAGCAATTTTTTGATCGTCCTCGAAAGACTGCTGCACTTCGCTAGTCGCTACTAAATTCCAGCCTTGAACTTTTAATTTTTGAAATGTTGCCCATCCTTTAGAACCTCCGGGTTCGCGGTAGTCAGGCGCAGCGAATTGAGGAAAAGCTGTATAGGGTCGCCAGGGTTGATTCGGTGCTGTCCGCAAGTGCAAAATCTTTTCCTGATTCTCGCTTCCCATACGGGACAACCAGCACATTTGCTTTAACATAATCGAATTCCTCAATCTCGTAAGGGTAAATTTGTTGCAATCCCAAATTTTACTTGTTGACTCCCTTAATGCCTATTATGTTCCATAATAAGAAAGAAGGGTAAGAAGAACCTGTTACCAATTACTGCTTATTGATTTAGCTGTAGTTCAGTAAAGCTAATTTGGGTAATAAGTTTTCCTAGTTGTTTGCTAGAAAACGAGTGCAGCAAAGGAAGAAGCAAGAACTATAAATGCTGCACCAAGGCTTAAACTATAAAGGAGGGGAATCCATTGGATGGATTTATCCATTCTTTCTCCTCTTGTGTATGAGTACATCCTCATTCTCTCCTTTTCCGTAAGGTCTAACATCCTTCCAAAGTATAATCTAGAGGTGTAAAAAAAATTGTTTCTTAAGTTACAATTAGTCAATTCAACTAAAATTATTTTATTTTCAGACAGGACTTAGGAAATTGGCACATAGAGTGCGGTACGCAGACAGCGAGAACCCTCGATATTTATCATTAATATTGACTTACTTACAAGTCGAGTTGAGTGTGACAGTTGCGTAAATTATATTCATTTCTCTCTGTAGGCAGAGGAGTTAGCAGTTCTGTAAACCTTAGATTGTATTTAGACGAACATTAGTGGAGAATAATTAACAATGGGTTGGCTACAAAGACTATTTGGTTTAGAAAAACCCCATAATGAGGAAACTGCTGCTCCTCAATCTACTTCGGCTCCGGTATCCACAACTCCATCTGCTGCTGCTACGGAGACTATTCCAGCAGAGCGAGTGGGATTAAATGGAGAATACGATCAAAGTGGCTTGGCTAAGCGTGTGGCTCTGGCTTTCGATCAAAATCCTGAAGTTGCAGATATCGATAGTGTATATGTGGCTCAACTGGGAAGCACTGTGGTGTTAAAAGGAAAAGTTCCCAATCAGGAAGTTCTTAACAAATTGGTAAATCTCGCTAGAGTTGTTAACGGTGCTACTGGCGTTGAAACTAATCAAGTTACTGTTGGCTAGAATAGATGTTTGGCTGTGGATGAGGTATGGGATTGTCCCGGTGTAGGGACTTTCCCTCAGTAAAGGCTACCACTCCTTAAACTGCGATCGCTGATGGGGGGTGAAACTTGTCATGCTATTAACCTCAACCTCATCAATTTGCTGTAGACTGAAGTTATTGGATCTAGTCATTTTGTACAACGATCCGACTCTACGGCAAAGTTATGACTGGCGGAAACTTAGATCCTACTCGCGGCCAATTAGAACGAAAGCTATCGCAGCGCATACTTGCTCTGTACCGCTCTCAGTTGGGACATCAGCCCACTCAAGTGAGTTGTAATCTAGTGGAGGAAAAGCTGATAATAGTTTTGGAAAATGCTATTACTCCAACAGAACAGCTTTTAGCGCAAAACGGCCAGGAAGGTTTGGCTCAGCAGGTGCGATCGGAGTTGGAGGCGGTGATTCAGTTGCAACTTAAGGAACTAATTGAGGAAGTTCTAGAGGTGGCTGTTACCGATTTGCTTAACGATGCGACTTTAGAGACGGGGAGGATGGGAGCGATCGCGATTTTGGAGAGTGCGCCCAAATTTCGCGATGCTGTTACCAAATCCAAGACCAAACCAGAAAAGGCTTCTAGTGAAGGTGGCGACGGATAGTTATTTCTAAGTTATCCAGGTTAAAAGGTTTGGAAATATAGTCAATACAACCAGCTAAGAGAATGCGATCGCGGTCTTCGGGTCTTGCCAAGGATGTAACGGCGATAATTGGAATATTTGCGAGTTTTGGGTCTTGCTTGATTTGGTAGATTAATTCAATTCCGTCTATGTCTGGTAAGCGGATGTCTAGTAAAATTAAATCTGGGAGGCGATCGCGGATCGCGCCGAGAGTTGTATTCCCATCCACAGTTCCCACACACGAGCAGCCGAACAAATCCAGAATTTGACTCATCAATTCTAAGTTGTCGCGATCGTCATCTACGGCTAAAACTAAAGGTCGTTTGTCAAATTTGTTGTGACCCTGGTTCAAACTATATTCCAAATCTGCACTCAGTGTAGGGTAAATCATAGACTTGCAAAGTCCTATTGTAGAAGACTGTGAAACGAGGCATTCCCGAAGTGGCGAAGCGGCACCTAAGATAGACTGGCTCGTGTTTATGGTGGTTAGGGTGGCAATCTTGACTGGGTTTACAGTGAAAAGTATCCACCGGACGGCTAAGCTAAGCTGTGACGCAGATAAACTGTAATACGATCATTAAATGCGTAAAAGCTTTAGTAACAAAATTATATTTTCAGTAGTTGGGCAGAAAATATAAAGAAATTATAAAGCAATTAGGATTTTAATGTTGTATTCTGATATACAACACTAGCTGATTTAAGTTGAGACTGCTTTTAACAATATCGCTAATATTTCACCGTTTTCAGTGCAGGCTCATCTATCTAGAGTAGTATTTGATCTGAGAGGGAGATTCACTAATTTACTTCTATTGAGAGATAAGATGTTACGCATTTATAACGATTAATGAGATAGGTGCTGGTGCATCAGCTAGAACACTTACTTTACATGGAAAACTCTCATGTAGTGACGTATCCTACAATCTTCCTTTAAATGTAGAACAGTTGACCAGTATTGATACTTTAGATTTCAATAAATTTTATACTGTAGCTACATAAAAAACGAATGCAGCAAGTGAGCCAGAAATCGCTATTGCTATTTAATGGTGTATTTTCTTCTGCCATTAAAGATAACTTGTCTTAGGAGGAAATTATTGTCTCCAGAGCGATATAGTCGTCTTCGTAGAAAAGGTTGGCCATTTTTCTTTGAGATTTAATAATAATTTTAAATTTTGTTCAAATTTTTAATATTAATCTGTCAAAGCTCCTAATATCGAGGAGAGGACACTTTATTCGATATTAGGCTCAGAGTGTAAAAGGCTGTTTTCAGCCCAGGAGAGAAAAGGGGATGGGTAAGAGGAAACTTAAACAAATGTCAAGCTCAGCAATGGAAAGGGAGAGTTTACTCAACCGAATTACTACTCACATTCGTCGTTCTTTAGAACTGCAAGAAATTCTGGCAACGACAGCACGAGAGATCCGTTCTTTTTTAGCCATAGATCGCGTCAAAATTTATCGATTTGATGCTGATGCTAGCGGCGAGGTAATTGCCGAATCAATTAAGGGTGAAAGCTTGCCATCTTTGCTAGGTTTGCACTTTCCGGCGAACGATATTCCTCACCAAACCCGCGAAATGTTTATTAAAGCCCGCCAGCGAGTGATTGTGGACGTAAACTCGCAGCATCAGACAATTAACAGGTTAGATTGCGCGGAAACAGGGGAAAGTTTAGCGATCGAGGATATCCGTTATGCAAGTGTTGAACCTTGCCATATTGAATACCTGAGTGCTATGGGGGTGAGTTCTTCCCTGACTATACCAATTTTACATCAAAATCAGCTTTGGGGACTGTTGGTATCTCACCATACTAAACCGCGACAATACAGCGAGCGAGAGTTGAAAATAGTGCAGTTGCTTGTCGATCAACTCTCAATTGCGATCGCGCAATCTTCGCTGCTAAGTCAAGCTAGACAGCAAGCTCACGATGAAGCGATCGTCAATCAAATTAGTAGCCTGCTACACTCCCCCATGGACATCACAGCAATTAGGCAAACTGTTCTGGAACAAACAGTGAAAGCTTTGTCGGGTTCGGGAGGTAGATTGTACATCACAGCCGATCCAACTGGTCAACCTGCCCAACTTTATATCTACGGTTCACAACCCCAGGAAAGATGGATTGAAGAAAGCCTCTTTTGGCAACAAATGATGGGAGTTCTCAACCAGGAACAAGGGGAAGCGAATTCCTACCACAATCCCAAAGAAGAGGATTTTTTTCACCGTTTAGAATCTGGGGTAGAGCCGGGAATAGACTTGAGTCTTTACGCTTCTATTATCCCACACATTTACACCATTCCCGATATTTATAAAGAACCTCAATTACAGAATTTAATCTCAAGCTTTAAGTCAGTCCCTATTCGGTCAATTATGATCGTGCCACTGCAATACCGCCAGCAGTACGTAGGATGTTTAACAATCTTCCGCAGCGAAATAGAAACCGATACTTTGTGGGCAGGGCAATGGAATCGAGAACAACGCAACCACCGCCCCCGCATTTCTTTTCAAGCCTGGCGGGAAGTCAGAACTGAACAGGCACAAAACTGGACTAGCGAAGAACTAAAGCTAGCAAAATCGCTGGGAATTAACCTCTACATGGCGGTGATGCAAAGGCGGGTAGAAGGAATGGTGCGGCATCAAGCTTCTCACGATCAACTGACTGGCTTAGCGAACAGGTTACTATTTAATGAAAGGTTATCTCTAGCTTTAGCTCATGCTAATCAGCAGGGAGAAATGCTGGCCGTAGTATTTCTCGATTTGGATGGATTTAAACATATTAATGATACTCTCGGTCATGCTGTTGGCGACCAATTGCTACAATGCGTAGCTCACCGCTTAATTAACTCAATGCGGACAGTAGAAATTATCGCTCGCTGGGGCGGAGATGAATTCACTTTGCTGCTTTCTGCAATCAAAAGTGCAGAGGATGCTGCTAAGATTTGTCAGGAGATTCTGCACAGTCTTAGAACGCCTTTTCACCTCGAAGAACAGGAACTTTATATTAAAGCAAGTTTGGGAATTGCTCTCGCTCCTTACGATGGAGAAGACGCGGATACGCTGTTAAAAAATGCTGATGCTGCCATGTATAGAGCTAAGCAACAGGGTAGAAACAATTATCAGTTATATAGCCCTGCTATTGGTAGTAGGGCTTTTGAGCGACTGGTATTGGAAAATAATCTCTACAAAGCTTTAGAGCGGAAAGAGTTTATGCTTTATTATCAGCCGCAAATTGACTTGAATACTGGTAAGATAGTAGGTATGGAAGCTCTCTTGCGCTGGCAGCATCCTGAACGGGGATTGATCTCTCCAAATGAATTCATCCCCTTGGCGGAAGAAACTGGGTTAATCTGCCCCATTGGGGAATGGGTAATGCGGACTGCTTGCGCCCAAAATAAAGCGTGGCAGTTAGCAGGGCTTCCGCCTATCCGCATCGCAGTTAATCTTTCTGCTCGCCAGTTTCAGCAAACAAATTTGGTAAAAACTATTTCGCAAATTATCGAAGAAAGTCAGCTTAAACCTGAGTATTTGGAAATAGAAATTACTGAGACTATTGCTGTACGAGATGTGGAGTTTACTATTGGGCTGTTACGGCAGTTGCGGAAGATGGGCATTCATATTTCTATGGATGATTTTGGGACTGGTTACTCTTCACTGTCTTCTCTAAAACATTTGCCGCTAGACAATTTGAAAATCGATCAGTCGTTTGTGAGGGAGCTGATGAGCGATAGAAACGATGCTGCTATTATTAAGGTTGTGGTGGCGCTAGGTCAAGGTTTGAACTTGAGAGTAATTGCTGAGGGAGTAGAAACTGTTGAGCAGTTACAATTTTTGCGATCGCTTAATTGTGACGGTGCTCAGGGTTACTTTTTTAGCAGACCTTTACCCGCTTATGCGGCGATGCAACTGTGGGGCCGGGAGCGTGGAGGATGGTTAATTGACAGTTAACGGTTAACGGTTAACGGTTAACGGTTAACAGTTAACAGTTAACAGTTAACCGTTAACAACTAACAACTAACAACTAACAACTAACAACTAACAACTAACAACTAACAACTAACCAATGTCTTTAAAATCAATTAGTGTGCCTGCAAAAAATGAACCTGCGGTGGGTGCGATCGTCGCACTGCATGGATGGGGAGCGAATGGTGCCGATCTGACTTCATTAGTTCCAGTCTTGAATTTGCCGGATTATCAGTTTGAATTTCCGGAAGCGCCTTTTCCCCATCCTTACGTCGTGGGGGGGAAGATGTGGTATGACTTGGAAACAAAGGAATATCTAGGTTTAGCAGAAAGCCGACAAATGCTGAGTGATTGGCTGGTGTCTCTAGAAACTAAGAGAGGGATGCCTCTATCTAAGACGATTTTGGGAGGCTTTTCTCAAGGGGGCGCGATGACATTGGATGTGGGGTTAAGTTTGCCTTTGGCGGGTTTAATTTGTCTGAGTGGATATTTGCACGCTGTGCCTCAACCTTCTAGTAATGTTTTACCGCCGACTTTGATTGTACATGGGAGGCAAGATCAGGTTGTGCCTGTGAGTGCGGCGGTGCGATCGCGGGATGCTTTGACTGCTTTGGGTGCGTCGGTACAATATCAGGAAATCAATATGGGACACGAGATACTACCGGAAGTGGTAGATTTAATGCGAAGTTTTGTTGTGGAAACTATGCCGAAAGTTAGTTAAAGGTTTATGATGGATTTTGGAGTTGTAACAGGACTCCCCAGAACAAATGCTTAAAGCAAATGCCGCTTAAGGAAGGTGCAACCGATGAAAACTTTGATCAAAGCATCGCGCGATATTGCTGCACTGACTTCGGATGAGGTGGCAAAGTTAGCTACCCGTTTGGAGCAGGATGATTACACCGATCCTTTTGAGGGATTGAATGATTGGCATTTGCTGCGTGCGATCGCCTTTCAGCGCCCAGAGTTAGTTGAGCCTTATTTTCACTTATTGGATATGGAAGCTTACGATGAAGCTTAGCCGGAGATGTCTAATGGCAGAAAGGTTTTAATTGGTATCAGCGGCGGCATTGCAGCTTATAAAGTCTGCGAAGTAATTTCGACTCTGGCTAAGGCGGGAGTCGAGGTGAGAGCGATTTTAACTGATGCCGCCCTTGAGTTTATTACGCCTTTGACTGTGGCTACTTTGTCTCGTCATCCTGCTTATACCGATCGCGATTTTTGGCAACCCACACACTCGCGCCCGCTACATATTGAGTTGGGAGAATGGGCCGAAGTTTTCGCGATCGCACCCTTAACTGCTAATACTTTGGCGAAGTTAGCAGGGGGTTTTGCAGATAATTTGCTGACTAATACTGTGTTAGCTTCTACTTGTCCCATACTGTTAGCGCCGGCGATGAATACTGATATGTGGGAACAGTTGGCGGTGCAACGAAATTGGCGCGAAGTATTGACTGATGACCGATTTTGTGGTATGGAACCTGGTTCTGGGTTATTGGCGTGCGATCGCGTCGGTGCCGGGCGGATGGCAGAACCAAGTGAGATTTTATCACACATTGAATCGCTGCTACATACTGGAGGCAAGCGCGATTTAAGAGGTAAGCGGGTGTTAATTAGTGCTGGAGGAACGCGGGAACATCTCGATCCAGTAAGGTTTATCGGCAATCCTTCTAGTGGTAAAATGGGGGTGGCTTTGGCTGTGGCGGCTTTGCATCGAGGGGCGGCAGTGACTTTGGTACATAGTATAGATGAGCAGTTGTTACCGAGGGGAGTTGTCAGCGCGATCGCAGTTGTGAGTGCTGAGGAGATGCGGGAGGCGATGCTGTCATGTTTCCCGGAGGCAGATTTGATTGTGATGGCGGCGGCGGTGGCGGATGTGCGGCCGAGGGATTATAGTAGTGAGAAATTGCCGAAGCGATCGCTGCCTAGTTCCTTAGCTTTGGAACCTGTACCAGATATTGTAGCTGAGTTGGGGCAATTGAAGCAGCCACATCAGAAGTTAATCGGTTTTGCAGCACAAACTGGAGATATTGTCAAGCCTGCGTTGGAGAAGTTGCGAGGGAAGAAATTGGATGCGATCGCGGCCAATCCGATTGATAAAATAGGTGCAGGTTTTGGCAGCGATACTAATCAAGCAATTTTGATTAATTCTCAGGGGAAACAGGTAGAAATTTTGCCTTGTAGTAAGTTAGAAATGGCACACCATTTGTATGATTTTGTATTAGCAGAATAGGGGAGAAATAGCCTGGGTGATTGAAATCGCGGCTACTCTCAGGTAGTTCTGAATCTGTCTTGGTTGCACTTCCATAATTTTACCGCACTCCTAGCTAAATTCTATAGTAGAGGCGATTAGCACCTATTTAGACAACAAATCATACTTAAGAAGGAGACATTTGATTGATTATCAAGTAAATCTTAGTAGAGGAAAGTCAGATTCAAAAAGAGAATCACAATGAATTCCAAATTAATCGGGAAAGCAAATCTACTACTTAGCAGCCTAATAGTTAGCCTGGGAATTTACACCTTCCCAGCATCAGCACAGCAAGTCTCAAATGCACAAGTTTCTGCACTCGTGGAAGCACTGCGACAAGCCGCACCGCCTAACTCTCCTAATGATGGAATGTACAGTCAATGGCAAATTTTACCAGGCAATATCCCCCGCTGGTCAAAATTATGTATTAAACAAGAATTAACACCCCAACAATTTGAGGCGGACAGCGCAAAAGCGCGGTCAGTTGTTACCTGTATAGTAGGCGATACCCTGCGCGACGAATACAAAGCTAGCGGTAACAATGAATTAGCAGCAGTACGCCGTTCAGCTTGTTGGTGGATGACTGGAAAATCGACAGCTTGTAGCAGCGGTGACACCGCTACTTATGTGCAGAAAGTTGTCAGTTTTTATCAGCAACAGCGTACAAAAAAGTAAACTCAAAGGTAATATAATTTGACCGGGCTTATAGCCCAATTTTTAAGGGGGGATTAGGAATATCCAAAGTCTAAACATAATAACTTTTGTATTTCCATCACCCCTCAACCTGACTCCTCATCAACCGCTGCACGCTCACTAAAGCGCGATTTAATTCATAACCCTTACGTTCAGGATTCTGCAAATAAGCCTGCTGTTCCTCCTCAATCATCAACACATCTTGACGAACCAAACCATCTAATAACTTTTGAGCTGCACCAAACAAACTATCTTTAATAAATCGACGAAACCACACAGGTAATTTATGCAAATCATCAAAAGCATTTAAGGATGTAAAATGAATCAAATAAGCTTTGGTTTCCGTCGCACTAACCGGACAAACCAAGCAGTAAATCTTAAAGTCATTCCCCAAAGTAGAAACCCAGTGCGGGTAAATATAACTCACATTTAGCGGTTCCGGGTGCAGGCGACGCAAAGCCGGGAAAAATAACTGAGAAACAGACCAAATTTTGTCGATTTTGTAATAACTTTGAGCTTGATAATAAGCATCAACCCGATGGGCATTCTCATCTAAATCGTGTAACACCGGATCTGCCCAAGCTTGCCAGTCTTGATGTAAATGTCCGTGATACATATCCATTAAATTTTCAATCAAAAATGAATAGTGAGCTTGACAATTAATGACCGAAACAGTGGCAATATAGTTAAGATGTTCCCACTCTGGTACACCTAATAGAGAAACTTGTTCGGCTTTACTTTCCTCTCCTGGGAATAGCCAAATAAAACCGTCTTGTTCTTTGACTGGGAAAGAGCGAATTTTACAGCTAGGTAACTTTTGATTATCTGCTAAATAATCTACTTCTGCACATTCACCACGGGAATTAAATCGCCATCCATGATAGGCACATTCCAGCAATTCGCCTTTTACTTGACCGTGACTGAGTTTAACTTGTCGGTGAGGGCATCTATCTTCTAATGCGATAATTTTGCTGGTACTGTCGCGATAAATAACTATCGGTTGATTCCAGAGAGTAATGCCTAGAGGTTGAGTTTTTACCTCGTTGCTGCGAGCAACTACATACCAGCGATCGCAGTTAATCCCTAACTGGCGAATATGATTATTTTGAGTAGTAAAATTCGGAGATTGCATTGTTAATTGTTAGTTTTCATTCGCTAATGATATAAACAAAATAACAGTTAACGGTTAACGGTTAACCGTTAACTGTTAGCAAATTTTAGATTTTCAAGAAGCCCTCTGGATTCACAGTTAGGAGAGTTCGCCTCTGCAATCCCTCCTGATGTATAATCTCATTAGCTGCTAGTAAACCGCTGCTAACTGCCCTTTCCATTAAGCCACAAGGAAATGGCATCTTCACCCAATCACCAGCAAACAAAAGATTAGGCACAGTGCAGGAAGTCTGCGGTCTTTCCGCATAACTACCTGGTGGATAACCGGAAAAATTCTTTTGATTAACCAGTTCTCTATGTAACACCTTAGCCTCTTTCAGTGACGGCACAATCTCATAAAGCTCTGCTTCAAAAGTAGCCAGTAAAGTTTCCTGATTTGGGAATTTTTTCTCCTTATAACAGTAGGCGTGTAACTCTACCACACTACCACCAGTTTTTTGATGCCACTCAATAAACTGATCCTGAATTCGGTGGTACAGCGTGATACTGTCCGTCAGTTGATAACCAGAAAGTGAAGTAAAATTGCTATGTTCCCAATCAAAATCGCGGTCAAACCAAAAGCGAGCGACAGCAAAAGGATCTGCTACTTTCAATTTTTCTATCTGACTTTGTACATCCCGATTTACTTCACCACTCATCAAAGAAAATAGGTGTTGCACACCAGGTACATCAGTAGCAAAAACATAGTAGTCTGCTTGCACTGTTTCGCCAGAATTCTGGAGAGGAGAGTTATTAACAACAGCCACTAATTGTAACCGATCTGTCTGACGTTGAACTACCTTAAAACGCGGCAAATCCCGTTGAGCTGGCCCTGCTACAACTCGCCCCTCAGCATCAAAAATTGCTCCATGACAAGGACAGTGAAATTTACCGTCATCCTGTGGTTGGACTGTACAGCCTTGGTGAGTACAGGTGAGAGAAATAGCCTCTTTTCCTCCCGTAGCTGTGGCGAATACGCTATCTCCTGCTCCGAAATATTCTGTGGCTGAAGTGTCATTTAAAACTGAGTTTTTCTGTACCCAAAAAGGTACATCACTCTGCACGCTTCCCGATTGATAACTCAGAGAATCGATTTTGCCATTTTTACAATCAATGCCGCTAACTGCAACATCTGTTAACACTTTGCCACCTTTACTTTCAATGGCTTTAGCTATGGGTTGAACCAGGCTAGTTCCCATATCTTGCCGCGTGCCGTTGAATGCCAAACCTTCTGGATTTCCAAAAAAATAGAAGTGGAAAAATTGCATTAATTCTCCTACGCTTAGTCGATCGGGAGCATTGAGGCTAGATTTGGCAAAAGGCAGAAAATATAAGTCATAAAGCCCGCGTGGAAATTCATTTTTCACCCAGTCGGCAACAGATATGTTATCAAGCCGCCGGAAACTTTTCTGAGCTTGAAATCCGCCAATTTCCTTAAAAACTTCCCAATGGGCGGGTTTGGTGAGATCGATTCCCCACCGCAAGCGGTTGGGGGATGATATGGCTAAATCAACGACATTCCAGGGAAAAGCTGAATGGTTGGGACGGAATACTTCAGGCTGATATTTGCCATCTTTAAAGACAACAGCATAGGATTCTAAAGAAAGAAAATTGTCGGTAATTTTCAGTTCTTTAACTAGGCTATTGAGGTTATAATATTGAGGGAAGAAACCGTGAAATCCGTGTTCCATCATAAAAGTTTCGTTGCCGATTTGTATCGGCCAACTGGCAATTTTGCCGCCGAGTTGGGGCGATCGCTCCAAAAGCGTTACGGTGAAACCCCGCTGGGAAAGTTCGTAAGCACAGGCGAGACCTGCTAATCCAGCCCCAACAACTACAACGCTTGTGGGGCGGTTCAACAGTCGCGGTAAGTTTAAGGGGTCTTGTCCAAAAACGGCTGGTTGCGGCTTCGAGAAGCGGGAGTAGCCCAGTAGCCCGCCGACGGTACTTAAACCGAGTAATTTTAGGGCAGTTCTTCGAGAAAGTGGTTGCGATCGCGGTAAATTCAATTGACTCATCAGCGGTATGGAGTAACAAGCTTCACATTAAAAGGTTATGGGCAAATATGCCCCAAGGCATAAATCGTATGGCATAAAGAAACCCTTAGAGACCTTAACACTGAGTTGAGGTTTCTTGCAGGGGCAGATAATTCGCGATCGCCTCTTTCCTCAAAGTTCACTGATTCGCATATAATCTATCTAAGGTATGATGGCTAATTTAGCAGATATAAGGTAATTTTTCTAACTTTTTAGCTAGAAAGCAAATACAAGCGAACTCAAAATTTAATACTTGTAGCTAAATTACCAGTAAAAATTCAGGATTCCGACTTCAGAATTCAGAATGATTTTACAGCGAACGTATTATTTATTACAGATAGCCAATGACAATTAAAACCCATCGCAGAGAGTTTTTAAAAGCTTTTTTAATTGCCTTAGCTGCACCTTTTATTTCCCGCGCAGCAGCCAATTCTCAAAACTCCCCAACACTAACCGCCATTTCGACCTCCCAAAATCCTACTATAATTGAAAACCAGAAACCAGGCACAACTGACTGGCAACTAACAAATCCAGCTACTAAGCGGGAAATAGAAGGCTATGCCTCTCTTACCAGTGTAAATCGAGGCGGAGAAATTAAGTTATTTGTTAATACTAAGTCTCCACATTATACCCTAGAAATTTTCCGTACAGGTTGGTATAATGGGCTAGGCGCTCGCCGCATAACTGAACCAATTGTTAGACAAGGAATCAGACAGCCACCGCCAATTGAAGAACAGGCATCTGGACTGATAGAATGTAATTGGAAAGACCCTTACCTTTTGAAAATTCCTAATAGTGCAGGTGAGTGGACTAGCGGAGTTTATTTAGTCAAGCTAACTGCTAGCAAAACTGGCAAACAAAGTTATATCATATTTGTAGTTCGGGATGATAAACGCAAGTCAGATATTTTATTTCAGTCTAGCGTTACCACATTTCAAGCCTACAACAATTGGGGCTTTAAATCCCTTTACCGCTGGAACAGTCGCGGGAAACAAGCTTACAAAGTTTCTTTCAACCGTCCCTATGCGATCAGTCCAAATCCTGCTGCTGCCTACGGAGTAGGTGCTGGTGAATTTTTAACAAATGTTCAGCCCAAAAGGAGAACTTCCAGCGCTGGATGGGAATATAATATGGTGCGGTGGCTGGAAAAGGAAGGTTACGATGTCACTTATGCCACAGATATTGATACCCATTTTAACCCAGATTTGCTATTGTCTCACAAAGCATTTCTAGTAGTAGGACACGATGAATATTGGTCGTGGGATATGCGGCAAAATATTGAAGCAGCACGGAATGAAGGTGTTAGCATCGGCTTTTTCGGTTCAAATATTTGCTATTGGCAAATTCGGCTAGAACCAAGCCGAATCGCCGGAGGAGTAAATCGGACAATTGTAGCTTATAAAGAGTTAGCTTCCCTCGATCCCTTTGGCGAAGTTCTTGCTTCCACAAGCGACCCCCGCGTGACAACTCTCTGGCGAGATAAAGCAGTTGGACTTCCAGAAGATGCGCTAATTGGGGTAATGCAAGAGACATTTCAAGTAAATTCTGATATTGTAATTGATGGGGGTGCTCCTGATTGGTTGTTAGAAAAAACTAGGTTAAAAAAAGGCGATAAGTTGACAGGATTATTAGGTTATGAAGTTGATAGAATGTTTGGCAATGCTCCCAAAAATATTGTCCGCGTCGCTCATTCTCCATACTCTTATAAAGGCCGCACTCGCTATGCGGATATGACAGTTTACACGGCCGCTTCTGGTGCTACCGTATTCGCCACTGGTTCTATGCAATGGACGTGGGGATTAGATGATTACAATGCTCCCCAATTACGACCTTCTCGATTAAATTCTGGATCTCAGCAAATAACGCGCAATGTTTTAGCTAAGATGATAAAAAAATCTCATTAAATATAGCAGATTGCAGCTTGATAAAGTGGGCAGGGGCGGGCACGGGGGCATAGGTGTCAACTTAAGCTGAAACCCGCCAGGGACTTAAGTCCCTGTCTAATAGCTTAAGTCCTCCTCAGAAACTCAATCTAGTTTTGAGGCGCAAGCAACCAGCTCAAACCCAAGAGATTGAGCTGTTTTCTCCAGCTTAGAGACAATACGTTGTCGATATTTCTGTTCGTAATAGTCAGCACCTGAATCGGCATAA
>DATGYA010000011.1:0-17587 GCA_035298405.1 Kamptonema sp.
CTAATTATGTACAGATAAAAATAATTACCCAATTAACAACTAACAATTAACAATCAACAATTAACCAATAAATGCCAGACGAGGTGCAGAGATACCAGTAGACTCAGATCCTTTTAGATATGCCAACATTGTATCAGCATCAGACACTTCAAAAGGATCGGTAGGACAGTTATCTGCAAAACCTGGTTCCACAAACATCTTCTCAATCTTACAGTCATTGACTAGCATCGAATAGCGCCAAGACCTCATACCAAATCCAATATTAGATTTGTCAACTAGCATTCCCATTTTTTTAGTGAATTCACCAGTGCCGTCAGGTAACAAAAATACATTTTTTGCGCCGACACTTTTGCCCCACTGGAACATGACGAAGGCATCATTTACGGACACGCAAATAATTGAATCAACACCTAGAGCTTTGAACTCATCATAGAGTTCTTCGTAGCGAGGTAAGTGGTTGGATGAGCAGGTTGGTGTAAATGCTCCTGGCAGTGAAAAAACAACCACTTTTTTGCCCGCAAAAAGTTGTTCAGTTGTTTTATCTTCCCAACGATAAGGGTTAGGGCCCTCTACGGACTCATCGCGCACGCGAGTCTTGAAAACAACACTTGGTACAGATTCGATCGCAGCCATATTTACTTTTCTCCAGTGGTTTGAACGCAACTTACAGCCTCTTGCTGGTATGTGAAGCACACCCACAAGACCAAAATCTTCTCAAGCCAGAAGATTTTTGCTGTCCTAACTAAGAATAATTCTGATTTAAGAATAAGTCAATAGTAATAAATACCTACTTATGATAATAATTCAGAAATAATTGCTTTTCCCAAAAATGACTGCTAGGATATAAAAGTGGGTCATCTGATATACAGGGATATAGTTAGGTCTTCTTTGGCAAGGAGAACTGGAAGTAAGGCTAGACGGCATTTGGAGTAAGTTTAGTATGCAGCAGGAAGCGGATAGGATTGTTCAAACGTTAAAGTCTAAGGGATTACGGGTTACTCCTCAGCGGTTTGCTGTCTATGCAAATTTACTTACCCGCGCCGATCATCCAACGGTAGAGCAGATTTTGTGCGATCTTAATCAGAATGCACCAACGTCATCTCAAGCAACTGTATATACTTCTTTGCAAACTCTTCGAGACGCTGGACTTGTGCGAGAGGTCTTGCTAGATGAGGGCGTTTGCCGCTACGATGCAAACGTTGTACCCCATCATCATTTTCGGTGTAAGTGTTGTGGTGAGATTGAGGATATTGCCTGGGATAAGTTTCAGGGAATTGATTTACAGAAACTACGCCCAGGATTGAAGGTTGATAGTTATGAGGTGACTGTTTATGGTGTCTGCGATCGCTGTGACGTTGAGTGATTGATTTTTTCTAATTTCTTTCTATTAACTGTCTTGCTAACGATAGTTAGTAAATTGCAGCGCCACCGGATAATCTTCCTCTTTCAAGCGTTGAATAATCAATTGCAATTCATCCTTAGACTTAGCCGAAACCCGTACTGAATCGCCTTGAATTGAAGATTGAACTTTCTTAAATTCGTCACGGATTAACTTATTAATTTGTTTGGCAATGTCCTGGGCAATTCCTTTTTTCAACTTGATCTCTTGGCGAACCCGACTACCGCTAGCAGATTCGACTTTGCCATAGTCAAAAATTTTCAGAGACAGGTTACGCTTAGCTGCCTTTGTTTGCAAAATCGTGTGAATAGCATCTAAGGTAAATTCACTGTCTGTATTTACATTAATTGCCTCTTCGCCCAATTCTACTGTCGTTTTCGTATCTTTCAAGTCGTAGCGACTTTGGATTTCACGCACGGTTTGGTCAACAGCATTGACTAATTCTTGCTTGTCGAAGTCACTGACAATATCAAACGAATACGTAGAAGCCATAAATTATTATTGTTAGTTGTTGGTTGTTAATTGTTAGGAAAGAGCTTATTAGTTAGTTGATAATAGTTAGTTGTATTTTACGACTAACTATTAACTACTAACAACTAACAATTAACTATTGGCAGTTATCAAACTGAGAGCAAACAAGGTAGCAGTGCAAAAGGAGCCGATGCCAAACATCAGCGATCGCGCCAGGGGTATATTCAGAATATAAAAAACTGAAAATAACAACCGTGCTATCACAAATGCGATCGCCGCCCTTGCCGCCGCAGTCGAATCGACCCCTGTTGCATCAGCCATTAAAGCCGCCGCTGCAAATACCACAAATGTCTCAAAGGAATTTTGGTGAGCCCAAGTTGCTCGTTGAGCATAAGCAGGCAATCTGTCAAACATAGCGCGGGGCGCACTTAAATCGTAGCCTATTTGCAAACGCGCATAAGCTACAACTAAAAATGGTGCGTAAACTAACGCTGCGGCTGCTGCAATAGAGTCAAGCAGAATTGCCGAGACAGGTAATTGCAGGATCATCATCAGCCAAATCTTTTAATCAAAATAGAACAGAGTTACAACTTTGCGCTGATCTTCCGCATCCCGGCAAGTTTGCAATAGGGTGTGGCTTTCGTGAAACGCAAAGCAGATTAGCTGTTGGCAACGAGAAACAATTTCCTGATTGCACAGGGCGCTTGCCTCCCCTAGAGACAAAGTATCATTTTTGGGATTTTCCACCAAGTGAATCACTTGATCGAGTTGTTCCCGCGACTCTCTAGGTTGGCGGCTCAGGCTTTGAGGCAAAATCACTGTCAGCAGATTCGGATCGGCCCGCATGGCCCCCCGAATAGCTGCTGAATTTGTACCCGTAGCCCCAGAGGTAATTAATTGATTATTTCCTAGAACTAGGGCATAGCTCAGCATCTCAATTAGTTGCTGATGGGTAATGGGAACATGGCGAGATCCTAATAAGGCAATCCGTTTTGAGCCGGTTTGCTGGATCGCGACGAGTTCTTGTAAAAAATCATCTACCTTGGGTAGTTCAATTGATTGACTCAAAGACTGTAAGAGTTAGATATAACAACCTTGTAGATTTTAGCAGACCTCGCAGATGAATGCACTTCAGTTGTCAGGGGAAGTTTTGTGCTCCCCTACCCCCACGAACCTTGATTATGCTCTACCCAAAGAAGCAATCAATCTGTCAATATCAAAATGCTCTGCCATTAGCTGAGTGATGCACTCTACCTTGATGGGTTCGTGCAGGCGCACGCTGCCAAAGGCTTTGTCGATAATTTCTACGGTTGTCAGAGTATCCAAATCAACGGAAAGAACTGGGATTTCGACCTCTTCTGCTCTGCTGAGAACTAGGGGAGAAGGGGGGAGGTGTCCTGTCAAAATTAAGCACTGAGTAGAGCTTTCTAGGGCTGCTAGCTGAATGTCAGTGCGATCGCCCCCGGTTACTACCGCCATATTTCTCGCTTTGCGGAAATATTTTAGAGCTGAACTGACGTTCATCGCACCAATAGAGAGGCATTCCACCATCAAGTCTAAACGGTCTGGACGACAGAGGACATCAGCTTTCAACTGTTGCACCAGTTCATTAACGCTGACGCTACGCAGCAAAGCGCTTCTGGGTAGTATCCCTAATACGGGAATGCCTCGTGCTTCCAGAAATGGTCGCAGCATTCCCGTCATTACTTCTAGCTGCTCAGAAGGTACATCGTTAATGGCAATGCCGATCAAGCGATCGCCCAAGCGCTGCTTAGCCGAAAGTAGAGCATCAACAAATTGCGATACTGGACGCACCACTAACATTACAGAGGCATTAATTGCCTCTGCGATTTGTGGTACAGATAAGTCAAACAGACGGCCCTCTTCCAAATTAGCTGGCCCTTCCAATAGCACTAAGCCGGGGGCTTGTGCTTGGGCTAAGCGGATTAAAGACTGGCGATAATCAGTTTGATCTTCACCCCGGAGTCGTTTGTGAACCGTTACCTCATCCAGTGACAGCAGCGTTGGCTGCAACTGGCCATCTGAAAGCTTTAGCGTCTGGGCTACGAACTGCACATCTTCTTCTGTACCCTCGGCGCGATCGCCGTTGAAACAGGTTCCCAAGGGTTTGCCGTAGCCGATAGCCAGTCCTTTTGCTTGGAACTGACAAGCCATTCCCAAGGCGATCGCAGACTTGCCACTATAAGCCTCAGTCGATCCAATCAATAAATAATTGGCGGATTTCGCCACGCCCTCACTCCTCAATTTCCACCTTAAATTTGGACAAATTCATTTTTTTTACCAACATCCGCAGCTAAAAACCAGTTTTCGCGCAATAGCACGAAAATTTTGGCAATTTCGCGGCAGAGCCTTCTCACAATTGTTTTGATGGCTTTTTTAGATGCCCTTGTCTTTTGACAAGAATTTCATTATATAATACACCACTTTAGTCAAGGGGGAAATAGAGAAGGATAATAGGGACTCGAAAGGAAGAGGGAAGAGGCAAGAGGTCATTTTGAACTGCCTTTAACTCATAACTCATAAAACTCAAAACTTTCCCCTCCCCCGCTCCCCTTAATCATCCAGACGCATCAGCTTGCGATAAAACCCTTTGGAAAAATCTACAGTGCGAGTGCGCTGAAAAGTCAGGAGTACGTCGATTAAGAAATTGACAAACTCCGAACTTTGCAGAGTGACTTCATAGCTGAGCTCAGCATTGCCATCAAATAGTACCCGACAGCGAGTCAAGTCAATTGGTAGTGATGAGACATTCCAACTGGCAACAAAGGGGATATCCTCGCCGCCGTCGATTTTCCTTGCTCCTTCTAAACTTTTCTGCTTGTAGAGGCTGATAGCCAGAGGTAAAAATCTCCGCCTGGTTTCCTGGCAGAAGGGCGCATAGACTTTTGCCTCTTTCTCGTCGGCAGGTTTCAGTTGAGGAATAGACATATTTGCATCTCCTGACCATTCATATCAATTTTGTCTACAAACCAACTATACTCGGATTCGCAAGTTGACCTTGCCAACACCCAGTAAAGCTAAAAGCCTACAAACTGATAAAGTAGATACTTGTACCTAAAATCTGAACCTATTGGTGGTTGAATCTTTTTACCTATGCAGGAGAGTTCTTGGCCACAAGACAGCGATGCGATAAGCGAACTTAGCTTAAATATCTCTGAGTTAACTCAGGAGGAACAAGGAATAGCAGAGGATCTGAGGAGCCAAGGCATCTTCTCCTCTCCCGCCCATCCCATTCCTCCCTCTGCCGATATCCCCTTCTCGGCTTCTTTTCCTCAAAATCTATACAAGGGGCGTAGGGGCAAAGCGGCTGTAGCTTTGACGATAATTTGGGGCGGCACTATCAGTCTCCACTTGGTCTCTTGGGGATCTTGGGTGGTTTGGGGTTTGACTGGCTTGCTGTGGATTCAAGCTTGTCGGGTTTTGTTGGCTAAGCCGAAACCTGTGCTGGAACCTTTGAGCGAGGAGAATCAGGAGAATTGGCCTTATGTGTCGCTGCTAGTAGCTGCGAAAAATGAGGAGGCAGTTATTAGCGATCTGGTCAAGACGATTTGTAATCTGGATTATCCCACCAGCAGATATGAACTTTGGGTAATTGACGATCGCAGTACGGACAAAACCCCATTGCTTTTGGAGCAACTGGCTCAAGAATACGCCCAGTTAAAGGTATTTCGCCGGGGAGCGGATGCGGGCGGGGGTAAGTCGGGGGCGCTCAATCAAGTGTTACCGCTGACTAAAGGTGACATTGTGGCGGTATTTGATGCAGATGCGATCGTGACACCGGATCTGCTGAGGCGGGTGCTGCCGATGTTTGAACGGGAACAGGTGGGGGCGGTGCAGGTGCGAAAGGCGATCGCGAATGCTCCCCTAAATTTTTGGACTCGCGGCCAAGAGTCGGAGATGGCTCTAGATAGTTTTTTCCAGCAGCAACGGACTGCCATAGGTGGGATCGGAGAACTGCGGGGCAATGGTCAGTTTGTGCGGCGCAGTGCTTTGGAGGGCTGTGGCGGCTGGAATGAGGAAACTATTACTGACGATCTGGATTTAACGATTCGACTGCATTTAGACCAATGGGATATTGAATTCTTAGCTTCTCCGGCGGTATCGGAAGAAGGTGTTACCAGTGCCCTAGCTTTGTGGCATCAACGCAACCGCTGGGCTGAAGGCGGCTATCAGCGTTATCTGGATTACTGGCGGTTGATTTTTCGCAACCGGATGGGAACTGCGAAAACTTGGGATTTGTTTGGGTTCTGGGTGACGCAGTATCTCTTACCGACAGCGGCAATACCTGATGGTTTGATGTCAATCGTTTTGCGCCGTTTGCCGATAACTAGCCCTTTGACTGTAATGACTCTTACTCTGTCTTTGGTGGGAATGTTTGTAGGGCTGCGCCGCACTCGTAAGGAGACAAAATTTGCTGTTTCTACTATTTTGGTGACGTTGCTGCAAACTCTGCGGGGTACGCTTTATATGTTCCACTGGCTTTTAGTTGTGGGCAGCGTGACGGCAAGGATATCGGTGCGACCCAAGCAGCTAAAATGGGTGAAGACTATTCATCAAGGTACTGATAACGCGAATGGTTAGTTGTTAGTAGTTAGTGGTTAGTAGTTAGTGGAAAATACAACTAACAACTAACAACTAACAACTAGCAACTAACCACTAGCAACTAATAACTAACAACTAACAACTAACAACTAACAACTAACCATTAAAAATAATGGATTTATTAGAGTATCAAGCTAAAGCTTTATTTCGAGAAATGGCAATTCCAGTTTTGCCCTCGCAGCGGATTGATTATCCGACAGACCTTAAGGGGCTAAAAATTCCGTATCCTGTTGTACTTAAGTCTCAAGTGCGAGCAGGTGGTAGGGGCAGGGCGGGCGGCATTAAGTTTGTGGAAAATACTATTGATGCAGTTGCGGCAGCTCAGACTATTTTTAATTTGCCAATTGTAGATGAGTACCCGGAAGTTTTGCTGGCTGAGGCTAAGTATGATGCTGACCAAGAATTGTACCTGGCTGTGCTGCTAGATCCAGTTGCTCGCCGCCCCGTACTGTTGGGGTCGAAACAAGGAGGAATTAATATAGAAGCGGCAATTGACAAAATGCAGCAGGTGATTGTAGATCAAGATTTTTCGCCTTTCTATGCAAGACGCTTGACGCTGAAAATGGGGTTGCAAGGAGGATTAATTCAGTCGGTGAGTGAGATTGTGGAGAAGATGTATAAGTTGTTTGTCCTGAAGGATTTGGACTTGGTAGAAATTAATCCTCTGGGTATTAGTCGAACGGGTGAGGTGATGGCTCTGGATGGTAAGGTGACTGCTAATGATGAGGCTTTGGGTCGGCATCTGGATATGGCTGCACTGGCGGGTAAGAGGCAGCAGGCGAGCAGGGTATCAGGGGAGCGAGGGGGTGGCGGGGCTAGGGGAGTGGTGGGATTTTCCCAGTCCGCAGTGTCGGCGCTGCGAAGGTCAGAATTGAATCCTGAATTGAGTCCGCGATCGCCACTTCCTAATTTTCCACTGAATTTGGTGGAACTTGAGGGAAATATCGCGATTTTGTGCAATGGAGCGGGGCTGACAATGGCTACACTGGATGCTGTGACTCATGCTAAGGGAAAGCCAGCTAATTTTTTAAATTTGGGTTCGTTTGAGCGCTATGAACTTACAGATGGGCTGCGAGAACGTTTAGAGAGAGGGTTGGAGTTAGTGAGTCAGGAGAAAAGCGTTAAGGTAATACTGGTGAATATTTTGGGCAGTGTTACGGCTTGTGAGGAAATGACGGGAGCGATCGCGGCTTATCTGGAACGAAAGCGGACTACGCGCACTCCACAGATTGTGCTTCGTTTAGTGGACACTAAGCTGGACACAGCTAGAGAGCGTTTAGCTGGGCTGTCGGTACAACTGGCAGAAAAGTTGGATGAGGCGGTAGCACAAGCTGTATCCTTGGCTAAATAGTCACTGTTAACTGTTAACTGTTAACCGTCAACTGTCAACTGGCATTCGCATGAATTTAACTCCACAAACCAAAGTCTTAGTGCAGGGCATTACAGAATCTCCCGCCTCAACCCAAGCTGCCTTGATGATGAAGGCTTACGGGACAAATGTAGTGGCGGGGGTGAGTCCCGGTCAGGGGGGGCAGGAGTTGCACGGAATTCCAGTTTTTGACCTTGTGGAACAAGTGCTATCTGCTTTTGGCAAGATTGACACTTCGGTAATTTTTGTACACCCTTATTCGGTGCTAGATGCGGCTTTAGAAGCGATCGCGGCTGGTATCCAGCAGATCGTAATTGTCACAGAAGGCGTACCTCCTCTGGATATGGTGCGCTTAGTTAGAAAAGCAGAGGCATCGGAAACTCTGGTTGTTGGCCCGAATTGTCCGGGGATCATTGTGCCAGATAAGTTGTTACTAGGTACGCATCCTAGTGAATTTTACACTCCAGGCCCGGTGGGATTGATTAGCCGCAGCAGTACCCTAACTTATGAAATTGCCCTACAGCTTACTAATGCGAATTTGGGACAGTCGATTGGGGTGAGCATTGGTAGCGATGTGATTGTGGGTTCGTCTTTTATGCAATGGCTGCAAATTTTAGATGAGGATGATAGTACGGAGGCAATTGTTTTGGTGGGGGAAGTTGGGAGTGGGAGCGAAGAGACGGCGGCTTCTTACATTGCGGAGGCGATCGATAAGCCTGTAGTTGCTTACATCGCTGG
Source organism: Kamptonema sp. (assembly GCA_035298405.1). Lineage (GTDB taxonomy): Bacteria > Cyanobacteriota > Cyanobacteriia > Cyanobacteriales > Microcoleaceae > Kamptonema. Next base: position 8,601 of record DATGYA010000011.1, read on the forward strand.
TCGCTATGCTCCAAAGGGTCAACCTTTGGGCCATGCGGGTACTTTAATTAGCTCTCGCGCTGCTGTGCAGACAACAGAGGCAGGCACGGCAGAAAGTAAAATTGCTGCTTTTCAAGAGGCGAAAATACCAGTTGCCGAGCGGCTTTCTCAGATTCCAGAATTGGTGAAAAAGGCTCTTAAGAAGAATTGAAAATTAAAAATTATGATGATGCTTAATTTTTAATTTTTAATATTCAGACCGAATCTTCGTTTCCCTTGTCCAAATTTACCCTTAATTGCATTTCTAATTCTTTCATCTTCCCAAACTGGCTTCTTTTTTTCTTTATCTAGGACTTGCTGAATAAGTGGTTCAAGTAAACACTGTAATGGAAACTATCATTTCTATTGAGCATAAGTCCCCTTTCCCACCCTCACCAAAATCAATAGACCAGCACGCGGTAGTAACTTTAACAATGCTCTGTACATTTGTAACAATGCAAGGCTTTATTTGTAAACTATTTGGCATGGCCCCTCATGCCGGAGTCCAACTTAATCCAGTTGGCGGACTGTGCTCGCTTCTATTGCCTTGACTACCAACTTGCTCAATCAACTAATTCAGTGTTCCAATTTGCTTCTTGAATTCTAGTATCTAACTCCCGGCATTGTCTCGATAGTTGATTTGTTTGTGCTTGGATTTCAGCAACGTTAATGGTACTGACAAATTTGATTTCAGATCGACTATAGCGAGCTTGCCGATGAGTGGCTGCTTCAACTACAGAATTGTAGACACCTCGCTTAATTAAGAGGGTATCTCTTTGTGCTAAAGCATCCGATATGCTCGTTCCTTCTTGCAGGTTAGTGAGCGAATTAGTCCTGTTAATTCTCTGGATCAAGTTTGCTAACTGATTCACTGTGGCTTCTACTTCTGTAATCAGTGCTTGCGGATTTTCTGGAGGCGTTTCACCTTCCTGAACTTTAGCACTTTTTATCAATCTTTCCTTCAACTGTTCAATTCTCTTTTGACAATCCGCTCTCACAATTAAAGCTTCAGCTAATTTCATAATTTTTTCGGTTAGTTCTAGGATTCAAGTCTTTAACTGGCGATCGCTACCTCATTTTCAGTATCTTCCTCTTCCTCAAGTCCGAATTTTTTACAGATTTCGTCTAGGTTTTGAGGTTCTATAACTCTCGCTTTAGCTCTCTCTAATGCTGTCAACAAACGAGTTGCATTTTTAGGCGATCGTAGTAAATAAAGCGTCTCTAGCAAGCTATCCAATTCACGCTCAGAAATTAAGACTACATTTTTGCCGTTATGTCTGGTAATCGCAATTGCTTCTCCAGTTTCGACAACGCGATCGCAAAGTAAGTCTAAATTTGCTTGAGCTTCAGTGGATGTAATCTTAGTTGTCATAATCCTATAACTCCTACTAATTTAACGCTTCAACAATTTTCGGTTTTATTCATAGTGATACCGCGCTTTCAAAAAATCAATCTGGTCATCGCTAACCAGATAAACAATGCGGTGTTCTTTATTCAAACGACGCGACCAAGCGCCAGAAAATTCATATTTTAGTGGTTCAGGTTTGCCAATTCCTTCAAACGGATCTCGCAGAATTTCTCTGACCATCTTTATTAAGCGGAGCGCTGCTTTACGGTCAGTTTCCACCCAATATTCCAGGTCTTGTATAAACTCAGGCTGAAAAACAGCTCTGCGTTCGCAACTGCGTTCTCCCTCATCACTCATTTAGTCTGCCTTGAACTCTATTTTAAGCTTTATCCTCAATTTTAGAAGATAAAAAATGAGCATTGCCCACCAGCATAACTGATGAGCAATACCATTTTATCACTTATCATTCCTCACAGGCAAAGCCACATCCAGAATTTCCATCAGCAACTCCAACCGCGAAGGACGAGAAAGCATCGGCACCAAATTTGGCAACGAATAGTAATCACCAGCAAAGGTAAAGGTTTCCACCGGCACTTGCTTCTGCTTCAATTGACCCTCAACATAATTAGAATGAGAACCAACTCGCACGATAACTACATTCGGCATCACCCCTAAATCACGGCAATAAGTAGTATAAGCATCGGCAAATAAAGGCGTAGAATTATCACCTTCATCCGTCACCAAAATAAACTGCTCAACCACCTGCTTTTTCTTTCGCATTGCTTCCACAGCGCAACCGCAGCTAGTACCACCATTCGCCTGAAGATGCTTAAAAGCACGTTCCCAGTCCGTCAATTCCTTACCTTTCGCCTCTACAAAATAGGGCATTGTGTCAAAGGCATAGACGAACAAATCGGCATCGGAAATACCAGAAATTAACGCAGCTAGGCGCTTGCCAACTTCGATCGCATTCGTCATAGAACCTGACTTATCTACTAGCAAACCAGTAGATTTAGCGATTTTGCCGCGTCTTTTTACCTGTTCATTTGTCACCGCTTCCAGTTTCGCCGCCGTCTCTGCATCAAATTGAGCGACATCGCCGGCAACACTGGCTTTAAAAGCAGAAACTCGATCGCTTTTCGCGGCTTGATCTAACTTCCCATCAATCAATTTCTTGACTTCTGGGTGATCCATTGCACCGCGATTTTGAAGGGATTTCAAGTTATTGATCGTTTCCTGCGGTGACATCGAATCGATTAAAGCTACCAACACGGTTGGTGTTAGCTGCTTCACCGCGCCAACTGCGATCGCATAAGGAATCTTGTGCTCCACAATCAACATCGCCTGATCCGCTGGAGTCGCCGCCTTCGCCAACTGCTTGAGTACAAACGCCAAACTATCCTCTGGCGGATTGTCCTTAAACAGGACAGAATCAGCGCGATCGCTTGGTTTAATATGCAAACTCGCATATAAATGCTTCATCGCCTTGCGTCCCCGGATTGCGGCGCGATCGAAAAACTGCGGATTCTTTTCCCGCGATTTCAGATAGCGAGTCACAGCAGTACGAGCAGATCGCGGCACTTTTCCCCTGTGAACTTTCATAAAGTCCACAATCCGCGAAACCTCATAAGGTGGGAACTCTTGCAACATCACAAAACCAGCATCTCTGTGCTCAGTTAAGTCACTTGTTAGCAAATTTCCAACAAAAACTTCCTTATGATCGCGCACGTCTCCATTGTGCTGATACCACACCGCTAAATGACCGTAAAAAATCGGGTCAATTTCCACAATTAACTTATGAATTTCCGTCACCTTTTCTAATTGGCGGTGAGGAGTAGTCAGCAAACTATTTAGCATTTCTAAACGCAAATCTCGCTCGGCTTTATTCATATTCATAAGTGCCACCTCCTTTGAATTAATAGAAAATTTGGGGAGGCAGATGTCGCTCTGAAATAGTAAATGCCACACAAGTTAGGAGAGCTTTATTAGTGCCTGCTATTGCGGTTCAGGCTTGCAGCGTACTAACCTTGTACGCACCTTTTTACTGTTGGTAGGTTTGTAAGCTCTCCCTGTTAGGGCGCGGCGACAACTGCTATGAAAAAAATTACTTCGCGCAAGTCAAAAAAGCCATTTGTTCATACGCAGGGATTGAACCTGCATAATCTTGAACCTAAATCAAGCGCCTTTTCCAATTTGGCTAGTATGTAAGCTTTCCCAGTTAGGGCGCGAAGTAGAAACCTTAAACCTTGCTAAGTTGCTGCATAATAAACTTAATTTGTTTCTTACTACACTGCTGTTTACTAACAGCATAAACAGGCTTTCCGTATTCCCACCACCCGCGATCGCGAGTCAGATTAGTTTTCAAAACAACATCAGCACCCAAACTCAGAAAAGGAATATCTGCCAGCGTAACTAGATACCAAATATCATCGATCTTACGGTAATGATGGTAAGCATCGATTCTCAAAAAATCTTTCGGTTTTTCAGGAGGCTTATTTGGGATTTTATTGGCTAAACAGAGAATGCCAGAATCCGGGTGAACATACAGTTTTTCTTGGGAATAACCCAGGGGATATAACGGGGAAGAATGGAAATATCTTTTAGAGTAAGGAACCCCGTCAATTATCACAACATTTCGTTCTACATAATTCCACACATGAGAAAGGATATGCTGACCCGATAAGGTAGTGATATCAACCAACTGAGACATTTCTCTATAAACATCATCCCAGAGTTTCCCTACTTTTGAACGCAGCCAACGGTACAGCGGGCCAAGACAATCAGAAAAGTGTTTTGTCTTGTTTCTCGGCTTAATTAAGTAAGGTCTAAGAAGTCCATCTGTACTTGCTTCTTCCGTAATCTTTGTTAGGTGTTTCCTGTACCCAGTCACCTTTTTTAAGCTGATTCTCCACCCTGAACGAGGGCGCTCAATCACATTTTCACCTAAGCGGTGTTCGCTCATAAATACCCTTTATTTGAGAGCAATTATCAATTCAATCAGAACACCCTAAAAAATGCTGAGGTAAAATCCTCCGCACAAGTCGAAAAAGCTTTAAGCACGGCTGTTCTTACCAGTTTTACCTGGCAGTGGACGCGCAAACCTCATCTAACAAGAGACTTGGAATGCTTCGCTAGGTCGGTCGCCCGAATATCGCTACCTTAGAGCCCTATAGTTAGTAAAGTGTGTAGGCTTTATCAGTTAGGGTGCGAAGTGAAAACCTTAATTTTTAACAGCTAATAATTGTCAGCGAGTTTTAATCAAAACTTTTCCACCTGCTGCTTCTAGCTTTTGCTTAATATCGCCACAAGAGTTATAGTCTACAGCTTCTTTAACTACCCTTGGCAGCGAGTTCACAAAATTTTTAGCTTCTAACAGTGGCAGATTTGTGATGCTTCTAATTGTCTTGATAACTGCAATTATTCTATCGGCTGGAACTTCTAATAGAATCACATCAAATTCAGGTTCAATTTCAACATCATTCATCGTTTTATTTTTGGTAAAAACCCATAATTAACGTCTATTTTTAAAGCAGTTAAAATCACCTCGCGCAAGTTAAGAAAGCCTTGGCTACATATACGGGAGTTGAACCCGTGACCTTTTCTTTAGAGAGAAATGCTCAACCATGAGCTAGTATGTAAGCTTCCTTAGTTGGGGCGCGAAGTGGTTTTTAACTATCTAGTTTTTATCCCGCACAAGTTAAAAAAGCTCTTTAACTGGTGCTCTACCATTTGAGCTACATCGCCAACAGTGGCGAAGGTAGGATTTGAACCTACAACTTCCCGCTTATGAGGCGTATGTTTGTAAGCTTCATCAGTTAGGGTACGGGATAAAAAGCTTGCAAATAGTGCAATAATTCAGAGGCGCACAAGTCATAGAAGCTGTTTTTTTACTCCTCTCCAAAAAGCGGAGAGGGCAGGGGTCGAACCTACTATTCGATCGCTCGAACGTTACCAGTTTGTAGGCTTCTTTTGTTAGGGTGCGCCTTTAATTAATCACTGCAATTAGACGTTAATGATTGTCAGAAATTAGCCGTAAACTGCCTCTGGGCGTACAATTAGATCGCCCGTTGGACGACGATCTAAGACGTAAGAACTAAAGCGATCGCGCCCGACATCAAAATGCTGTGCGAGTCGTTCTTTAACGTCTCCATCATTCATATTGGGCGTAAGGCCTAGCTGTTCTTCTGCAACATCGTAGGAACGCCCTTCAAAACGAATGTGAACCATGCTAATACCTCCTTTTGCAATTTAAAATTGTAGATTTTGGATTGGGATTTGGTAGATTGTCTGCTTCAGAGGGCTATGCTATTAACAGAAAAATTGCCAGATTTTGATCTTTACAAAATGTGACAGTTTTTACATCAATAAACGCCGCTCTAAATGATAAACTTGTCTGATATGGCGGATTTCCTCAGTCGGTTTCGCGTTTCTGCTTCGTGTCGAAATTTCCTGCTCTAAATCCGTCTCAGATTGGTTGAGAGTTGACCGATTCGGTAATATTTCCTCTGACTCTTCGCGAGTGGGAGCATTACCGAATAGTCTCATGTAAAGTAACAACATAAGAATGTAGTCTCTGTTTCAAGACTTCCAGATTGATGTTCGCTGAAAGTTTGATAAATATTCAGTTTTCAAGGTTCAAACTTGGCATTTGTCACAGAGGTGTTTGACCTCTCCTGTGCTTGCCATATTTATATACTACAAGCGTGTTACATGCTTGTCAAGGGGGTGGGGAAAAATTTTTTCAGTTGGGAATGAGGGGTTATTGGCAGGTCACTACATCTCTTTTATTGGGAGATCGCGCGATCGCTCTTGAGCTAAATAGACGCATTCAGACGAAAGCGTACAATTAAAGTTGCTGAAAGTAGAGCGATCGCAGGACGAGCAAGCGATCGCAGCTTCCACTGTTATGGTTAAAAACTTAGGATGGGGGTAGTAGGACTTGAACCTACGACCTTGAGATTAAGAGTCACCTGCTCTAACCAACTGAGCTATACCCCCGCATCATGGCTATTATAACATAACTGCATTGTCTGAGCAACATTTTTAGAGATTTAGCGCGATCGCACCTGCCAATGTCTCGGAAATGTGAGGTCGCGCCTTGCTGCACCTAGAGGGAACAGGGAACAGCTTACGACCTAACAGATTACAGAGGTAAGAGTTGGATTTGCCCTAAGCGCCTTGGCGGTTGCTATAAAATTTAGCTACACTTCGATGAAACTTGCCTAACTGTCACACTATCTCTACCGATCTCATAAAAATTTATCCAAAATCGTAGCAACATAACCTAGAGATAGCCAAAATGTATAATTTTGCAGGTTTCAGCGTCGGATTTGGCATTTTAATATTGCTAATCTTCGGCATTCTTCAATGGCTGCATATACCCGCAGGTAGCTTTCTAGATTGGGTAATAGCTGCCGCTACTTTTGAATGGTTGCTGCTAATAGTTACAGTGCCTTGGAATATTCACTTTGAATCCAAAGAAGTTTTAGCACAAGCTGCTGAATCAACGGAAAAAGGGATTGCAGTCGATCAGAAACAAATCAAATATGTAGGAATGTTAGCTCGCCGTTCTTTATTCGCTGCGATCGCACTCCACATCCTCTCAGCTATCGGGCTTTACACCCTAGCCATAACAGGTATTAGCGCCGTTGGCTATATCAGTTCGGGCGCAGCTTTGCTATTAACTATTTTACGTCCAGCTATACGCGCTTACCAATATTTAGCAATGCGTTTAGCTATGATTCGCGGTCAATTTTTACATCCCCGCGAAGATATTGTCGAACTTCGTAATCGCTTTACCAATCTTGAATTTACAGTTAAACGCATCGAAGAACAACTAAATCCTGAAAATCCGACTTCTTGGGTAAGATCCCAACAGCTACAGTGGGAAGCGACGCGCACTGAATTAACCCGTTTAACCGCAGCATTTGAAAATCAACGAGCTACAAATCAAGCAGAACACACTCAGCTAGCTAGGGAAGCGCAAAGTGCGATCGCTCAACTCACCACTGATGGACAAGTTTTAGATCACGTCCGCGAAATCATTCGCTTTTTCAAAGAAGCTTAAATAAGCGCGATCGCTCTTTCCATTCAAAAGGAAGGGCTATCGCTCTCATTTGCGCTCAAACTACTGTAGAATTGACTGATTGATACCATCCCACAAACAATGGCGTGCTTTCAGAGCATTGTTAGCAGCATTTACAGCTTGCATCCATTTCTGGGAGTCATTGCCACAAATATTCTTTAATAGTTTCTGCCCCATTGGTGCGTGTTGCTCTTCATCAATATGGGTGTGTCTTTCCAGGTAAAGACGAAAGGAATTGCAGGGAATACCTTGAGCATCTTCTAGTTTGGTAAGGATTTGTTGAAACATCTTGGGAATTACATCCTCTCTACCTAATAGAAAAACTGCGGCAACTTCGTGATTCAATCCGCTTGCTGCTTTCAAAGTAGTCATTACAAAACTTTTAGTAGATTCGGGAATCGATAGATTTACCAAAGCTTCGTTAGCGGGAAAACCTTCTTGAATCGCAGCAATAAAACTCCGAATTGGTTCGCTATCTGCACCAACTTCTTCCATCGCAGCTAGGTAGAGATGAAAGTGACTTGAATAATAACCTGGAGCAATTTCATCTGTTTCCTCTACCAAAACTATTTCATTAACTAATCGCGCTGAATGGATATCTATTGGAGGAATCCAAGGTAATTCGATACAAGTCAAGCGACGTTGCAAGGTTTTGAGAAGTGTCATAAAATCCCAGACAGCAAAAACATGAGATTTCATAAACACTTGCAGAGCTTTCAAGTCATTGACTTGTTGATAAACTGAGTGCGCGAGCAGTGCAGTTCGGTGAATGGAGGTTTTTTCTAATATCTGAATGTAGGGATCTAATGTTTCTGAATGCTGATGGTGATTCACAATTTTTACTCCAGAGTATTGTTGGCGATTTGCTCGAATTACACCCTGATATTTAATGTGCGATCGCTCTTTCAATTCAAAGGGCGAGCGCCTCTATTTCCGATCAAGCTACTGATGAATCGAGCGATTTCTGTTGCTGTTTGCGCTTCATCCGCCAACGCGCTGCAAAAGTGCTAAAGGCTAAAGTACCCAAGATAGTAGTAGGTTCTGGTACAGGTTCTGGGTTGGGATTGTTAATATCGCTTGTGCCGCTTCCTGTTGTGAAGCTAGCACCAATGTGAGTTACCTTACCAGGACTAGAGGAAAAAAGGCTCTCAACTATTTCAATTGTTCGGTTGCCACCGTTCCCATTGAGAATATGCTTTCCTATGGGAACATTTGATGTGGAAACCCCTTGTAAATTATTGACAATGTTGTAATTACCAGTGAAAAGACCATCAAACCCGAAGTTTGTCAATATTTGATTAGCAGTGTAGGTAAAGTCATTATGATCTGTGCCGATGAAAATGCCACCACCTTTGTTTTTCAGGGCTAAGGCTTCGTTGATTGTTACTGCTGTCGCAGAAGCAGTAAGGGTATTAGTCTCTTTGTTGCGGTAAAAGAAGGAGCTATCTAGAATGAACTCTGGTTGTTTATTAGCAGCCCAGATATTTAGGGCTGCTAAGTCTGCCGCGTTGAGAAGTGATGTTTGGAAAATGGTTG
>DATGYA010000012.1:0-10504 GCA_035298405.1 Kamptonema sp.
TGTACATAGTCGATCTAAATCGTGCAAAGATTTAGCTTGGCACTTATTGATGAGATCACACCCCCAAGCCGTCCGGTGTATGGATGAAAGGCTACAAAAAATACTCGCCCAGTGGGGCATTGCCTCTCGCCGCCAAGCAGAAGAGATGATTCTTGCTGGACGAGTGCGAGTTAATGGCAATAAAGTCCAGCTAGGACAAAAAGCTAATCCGGCCTTGGATCGCATAGAAGTTGACGGAGTACCTGTCAAATCAGAGCGCCGACCCCAGCCGCTCTACTTGTTGCTTAACAAACCTGCCGGAGTAGTTTCAACCTGCTCCGATCCAGGAAAGCGCACCAAAGTCCTCGATATGCTACCGCCAAAACTGCGGGCTGGTTGTGGCATTCACCCCGTAGGGCGCTTAGATGCAGAATCCACAGGAGCTCTATTACTCACCAACGACGGTAATCTCACCTTCGGTTTGACTCATCCACGCCATTGCGTTCCCAAAACCTATCAAGTTTGGGTAGAAGGCAATCCCCCAGCATCGGTATTGCAAGCGTGGCGGCAGGGCGTAATCTTATCAGGCAGAATCACCTTGCCAGCTCAAGTCCGAGTGCTAGAGCGCGGCAGTTCCCAGACACTTTTGGAAGTAATTCTCAAAGAAGGTAGAAATCGACAGGTGCGCCGAGTCGCCCAGCAGTTGGGATACCCAGTGATTCACCTACACCGCACGGCCATCGGCCCAATTCTATTGCAGCACGAGGGAGAGCCGGAATTGCCCCCAGGACACTACCGACCCCTGCTCGATGCTGAAATGAGTTTTTTGTGGAACCAAGTTAACCTCACATCAGTAAATGTGCCAGTAGATGTCAAGGAGCACAGTGTATGACGAAGAATTTATTTTTTTTACTCTTCAAAAAAACTAAGAAGAACCTAGAACTCACCGATCCGGAACGAGCTCAGAAACTAGCAGAAATTGGCGCTCAACTCCGCGAATTCCGCGAACAGCACTCAATCTCTTTAGAACGAGTGTCTGTAGTAACAATGATCCGATCGCGCTTGCTACAAGCCATTGAGGAAGGGGAACTCAACGAACTACCAGAACCTGTCTATACTCAAGGCTTGATCAAACGATACGCGGAGGCGATGGGTTTAGACGGCGAACAGTTCGCCAATTGTTGCCCTTCTGAACCAATGCTACAGCCTATAAAAAACTCTTGGCGAGATTTGCCTTGGGTTCAACTACGACCCGCACACCTTTACGTGCTTTATCTATTATTGATTCTCGCCTCTGTCAACGGTTTATCTCAAGTAATGAGCCGCTCTGACGCGCCAGAAAGGGGCATGACAGCATCAAAACCATCAGCTAAGCCACCATCGGCTGCCGCAAGCAAGAGCGCTACCAAACAACCTGAAAATCAAGGCAGTTTAGTAGCTCAGGCTCCCAGTTCTAATACCAGGCAGCCTTCATTCCCTGACGCTGCTGTGCGAGACGACTATGCTTCCTCGCCACAGCCATTGCCTGCTAATGTTCCAAACCAGCCAACTCCCTCGAACTTGGCAAAAGTCACTAATACTTCAGAGCCAGCATTTCCCGAAATCTCAGCAAAAATCACTAATGCTTCAGACCAACCGAGTCCCTTAGAGCCTGTAAAAGCAACTAATGCTTCAGACCAACCAACTAATCAGCCAGTAAGTATTAGCGTCACTGTCAAAGAAGAGACTTGGGCGATGATTGAAGTTGATGGCAAAACGGAGTTTGAAGGTAATTTGCCTGTGGGGACTCAACGAACTTGGCAGGCTAAAGACCAACTGGTTTTTAGAGCTGGCAATGCTGGTGGGGTGCTGCTGGCTGTAAATAACGGCAAGGCTAAGCAACTGGGGCAGCCGGGGGCTATAGAAGAAGTGGTCTTAAAAGCCAAGGAACCCCCAGCTACTGAAAAAGGAAAAGATCAAGGTTAAAAGGGCAGAACTAAAAGCAACTGTCACACTTAAATCAACTCGTAGGGTACGTCATAGAAAGTTATACGAAGAATATCGAAGGTTTTCGATTCTGACGTACCCTATACCCGATATGTACCAGTTGTGTAAATCCTCATCTCTTATCCCTTGATGGGGCTTCTGCCGTAAGCTTTGATCAGGGAATTAAGGCGATCGCCAATCTCCCACGTCAAAGCATTCGGCTGATACCGCCAACCCCAATTCCCCTCTTCTTTGCCCGGAAAATTCATTCTGGCATCATTCCCTAAACCTAAAAGATCCTGAACGGGGATGATAGCCAAATCCGCAATAGAACTCAAAGCCAGCCGAATCAACGACCAGTTTATCCCTTCGGAATCAACACCGCCCAAATATTGCAAGAGGCAGTCTTTTTCGTAAGGTTGCAGTTGTTCAAACCAACCTATAGCCGTGTTATTATCGTGAGTCCCTGTGTAAACTACACAATTGCGGACATAATTGAAAGGCAAAAAAGGATTAGCGGGATCGGAGCCAAAAGCGAATTGCAAAATCTTCATTCCTGGAAACTCAAATTGATCCCGTAATGCTTCTACTTCGGGAGTAATTACCCCTAAATCTTCGGCAATAATTGGCAAATTACCAAATCTTTCTTTAATTACCTCAAATAAAGCTGCTCCCGGTGCTTCAATCCACTTACCATTGAGAGCGGTATCTTGGCCTTGTTCAACTGCCCAGTAAGCTTCAAAACCTCGAAAATGGTCAATGCGAGTCACATCTACGTAATCGAAAATCCCCTCGAAACGCTGCACCCACCACTGAAAGTTATCTGCTTGTAGTTGCTCCCAATTATAAACTGGGTTGCCCCACAATTGACCAGTAGCACTGAAGTAATCGGGGGGAACTCCGGCCATTAAAGCCGGAAGATTTGTTTCTGCATCCAGGCAAAATGTTTCTGGGTGAGACCAAACATCGGCACTGTCGTGGGCTACATAAATAGGAATGTCGCCAATTATTTCAATGTTCCGCAAGTTGGCATAGCGCTTTAATTCTGTCCACTGGCGAAAAAACTCGAACTGGATGTATTTGTGGTAAAAAATTTCAGCATTTAGCTGTATCCGCCACTTGTCTAATGCCTCTGGTTGGCGGTTGGCAATTTCTGGTTCCCATGTATGCCAGCTAGTACCTTGAAAGGTATCTTTTAGTGCCATAAATAAGGCATAATCTTCTAGCCATTTAGCTTTGCTTTCGCAAAACCCCGCAAATTCCATTTGCTGCATCGAACTTGCTTGAGTTTTGAAATTTTTGCTAGCTTTTTGCAGCAGGGGAATTTTAGTTTGAATTGCCAGATCGAAATCTACAGTATGGATTGGAAATTCTGGCAAATCAGCGAAGTCTTCATCTGTTAATAAACCTTCGTCCCGCAAGCGATCTGGGCTAATTAAAAACGGATTCCCAGCCATTGCCGAGTAGCACATATAGGGGGAATTGCCGTGTCCTGTTGGGCCAAGGGGCAATATTTGCCAGTATTGTTGACTGTTATCTACTAAAAAGTCAATGAAGCGATAAGCTTCTAGTCCCATGTCTCCAATACCAAACCGACTGGGAAAGGATGTGGGGTGTAGTAAAAGACCGCTAGATCGTCGAAAAGGCATAAGAAACCTAAAATATATAGAGTTTTGGGTTTTGTAGGGAGTAGCTTGACACTTTTACCTACGAATGGTAATTGCCGCTAAGCCTGTTTGCGGTTGTGGTTTTAAGAGCGCAGTTGGCTAAGAGCAATTCTTTAATTTTGTCATATTTTACGGATTTGAATTGAGCTGAGGCGGCGGTTTAAATTTAATTTTGAGCTGAGGCGATCGCGCTACTCCTGAACCTGATTATTATTGTATTGTCCAATCTTCAAATCTCAAACCCGGAATCCTTTCAAAATCGCGCCGATTGCGAGTTACCAAAACCCCATGCCTTGAAATCACACAAGCAGCAATTCGTAAATCTTGCGTACCTATACGGATTTTTTGGCGCACTAATTCATTGTAACAATTGTAAGCCTCCTGGTCGAAACTCAGCAAATTGACCGTTTTGAAATAATCTAATGTAGCTCTCAGCCTTGCATAGGCTGAGAGGATTGAATCTGCTGAGTTAGCCCTCCTAATTTGATTCATCCGCCCATAGAATTGTTCTTCTGCGGTAATAACTGTTACAGCAACTTCTTCAGGATTGACTGATCTAATCCGGCTACTAACTATTGGATGATTTTGTTGAAAAAGTGAAACACGATCCGTATCGAGTACCCACAAAGTCACCTTACCTCTTCCTCCGCATCGAGTTGACGGTAATAAGCTTCCATCTGCTCATCTCGTTCGCGACGTAAAGCTGCTATATCAGCTTGCATCTCCTCGAAATACGGATCGTCTTTATACTTACCTGCAAACTTCATCCAAGGATGCTCTGGCTTTGGGCGGTCAATTTCTAGAGAAACTATTTCCACTTTGTCTAAACGTTCTGTTACAAGTTGGCGCAAACTTGTCAAAGCTTCTTCACGGGTAGAACCAAAAACTTGACACTCCGGCCAACCTAATACTGTGGCTCTATATTTTCCTGGTTCTTGCTCTTCAAGCATCACCGTGTAAGTTAACTTACTCGATTTTTCCGGTGTCGATTTTTCTGAGGCAGCAGTTACATTAGCAGTCATAAAATTACCTCTAAACAACTATTCCATAAATTCTAAATTCCAAGTATGCTAATATTAGCATGAATTTTACAAATACCCGTGACTTACCGCAATCCTACACCCACAGTTGACATCATTATCGAACTAATCGATCGTCCCGCCAGACCAATTGTACTCATCGAACGTCGCAATCCTCCTCACGGCTGGGCAATTCCCGGTGGCTTTGTGGATTACGGCGAAAATGTAGAAACCGCAGCCAAGCGAGAAGCTCAAGAAGAGACTGGATTAGAAGTAGAATTAATCGAGCAATTCTACGTTTATTCTGACCCCAATCGCGATCCCCGCCAGCATACTCTCAGTGTTGTATTTTTAGCCGCAGCAACAGGGGAACCTCAAGCGGCTGATGATGCTAAAAATTTAGAACTTTTTGAACCCTGGCGGTTTCCAACTCAACTTTGCTTTGACCACGATCGCATTCTCAGGGATTATTGGCGTTATCGTCATTATGGAATGCGGCCTCGTTTGTAGCAATTTGGAATTTATAATCGCAGATGTACGTAGATTGCGATATGATTTATCTACGTTTACCTGCGGTTAAAAATATGAAACTAAAATTTTTACAATCAATAGTTTAAATAAAACTCTATGGCAAACTTAACAATCTTGGGAGCAGGTGCTTGGGGCTCCGCGCTGGCAATTCTAGCTCAAAAAAATGGTCATCAAGTTAATTTGTGGTCGCGCAGCAGTTCTTGGAATTTAGAATCGGTTTTAACAGATACGGATGTTTTGGTTTCTGCTGTTTCTATGAAAGGTGTCGCGGCTACTATCGAGTTAGTTATGTCTGGGCGTTTGAGTGCCAGTGCTGCGATCGTTACTGCTACTAAAGGTTTGGATGCTGCTACTACGCGCACTCCGGCTCAAATTTGGCATGATGCTTTTCCCCAACACTCAATAGTTGTACTTTCTGGCCCTAATTTGTCTCAGGAAATTGTCCAGGGCTTGCCGACTGCAACTGTTGCTGCTAGTATTGATTTAGAGGCGGCGAAGCGGGTACAAGATATTTACAGTTCGGAAACTTTTCGAGTTTATATTAATAGCGATCCTTTAGGTACTGAACTAGGGGGAACTTTAAAAAATGTGTTCGCGATCGCGGCTGGTGTCTGCGACGGTTTGCAATTAGGAATTAATGCTAAATCAGCTTTACTTACCCGCGCTTTGCCGGAAATGATTCGCGTTGGTGTGCGTTTGGGAGCACAAGTTGAAACTTTTTATGGGCTATCCGGTTTAGGAGATTTACTTGCTACCTGTAATAGTTCTCTTTCCCGCAATTACCGGGTTGGTTTCGGACTTGCTCAAGGCAAATCTTTAGAGCAAGTTTTGGAAGAGTTACATAGCACTGCTGAAGGGGTAAATACTACTAATGTTTTGATCGATCTCGCGAAAAAACAGGATATTGAAGTTCCCGTTTCTACTCAAGTTTACCGCTTGATTAATAGTAAGATTACCCCTGAGCAAGCGGTGGCAGCGCTAATGGAACGAACTGTGAAGCCAGAAAAATCTATTTAACAGTTAAGAGTTAACAGTTAACAGTTAACAGTTAACAATTACTTCCCACTGTAATAAAAAGCAATTTCTTTGTCTTTCAGGGGGGCAAAGTTGGCATCAGCTAGCATTTGATTGAGCTCTGCTTGGGGAATGTGCTTAGCGCCTATCCGCACGATGCGCGATCGCATTGTATTCGAGACTCCACTCCGCTGTCTTCCGGCTTCTAAACCCATCACTTTGTTATATAATTCTAGTTTAGCTGTGGGAATTGGAGTACCATCAAAGTCCAGCCCAGATGCGATCGCTTCATCAATAGCATCAGCACCAGTAGTTGTTTTATCTGTTGAGTTTGTTTCTAGAGGCATTTTGTCACATCATCAAGGTTGATCCCCAATCATCATATCATCAGCACAGCTCGCGAATACAACCAGATTTGCTCTTACTTATTGTTGTTCCCAAACCAGCGCGATCGCCAATCTTACCGCCTCCCCCACCATCGAAAACCTCGCGCGATCGTTAGCAGTTTTTTCCCACCGCATTAATTGCTCCAGAAACCCCCGATCTTGCTTAGCTCGCTGCACAATAACTTGACCTAAAACCTTCTTTTGTAGCTCTTCAGTCGAAACTCCCTGTAACTTCAAATAATCTAACAATCGCTGCACGCTTTCCACAAACTTATCCGGAGTTTGAGTCATTAAAATAAACTTAATTTGACGCGAAATTTCCTTATATATCTCCCGCCGTTTATCAGAAACATCTTCTTGGCGAGGTGGCGGTGGTAGCTGCGTTTCCTCTTCTTCACCCAATTTATTCTTCACAGGAATAGCCAGGTCAAGTAACTGCAAAATCTGAGTTCGCTGATTTAAAACTCGCTGCAACATATCAGGATAAATCTCCAATATCTCCTCAGCTAATATTTTCGCATTCACTAAATTATTAGCATCTATACGTAGCAAATACTTATCTTCTACCGCTTCAAAGCATTGAATCTTCAGCTTAAGTTCTCGACTTTCCAATTCCATCTTAGCTAGAGTAAAAACCAACGCTTCCCAATTAGGATATTCTGTAAAAAAAACTTCAATAACTGAACTATTTTCTCGATTTTGACTGCCAAACTCTCCCGCTTCAAAATCTCTCTCTACTGGATAACGATTACTAGGATTTTTAGTAGTATAATTAAACTGAGTAAAAACATATTGGCAATTAACCTTAGATAAATTAACTTCCTCAATATGCCAATTATGAATGCAGCATCCCGTTAGCTGTGCTCCTTCCAAATTCGTGCGGATTAGATGGCTCTCAATCAAAAGAGCCTCTCTTAAATCTGCTTCGCTCAATATCGCATCACTCAGATAAGCCCCGCTCAAATCTGCCTTTCGTAAATCAGCACCCCGCAAATTTGCCTCTGTCAAATCTGCCCACAGTAAATAGACCTCTTGAAGATTTGCTCGCAACAAATGTGCTTTTTTAAAACTAGCTTTCAACAGATAAGCACCCGTTAAATTAGCTCGACTCAAATCAGCACCATTAAGCACTGCTTCCGTTAAATCCGCTCCTGTTAAAATTACTCGGTGCATATCTGCCTCCGTCAAATTTGCGCCTCGTAAAACTACCCCATTGAGGTCAGCTTCAATCAAATTTGCACCCTTTAAAATTGCATCTCGTAAATTTGCCCCTGCCAAGTGTGCTTCCCGCAAATTAGCATTAGTTAAATTGGCACCAGCAAGACTGGCACGGTTAAGATTTGCCTCCATTAACTCGGCCTCCATTAATTTGGCTCCGTCGAGTTTAGCTCTTTCGAGATTAACTTGATCGGACTTAGTTTTCTGAAGATCGGCACCGCTGAGATCGGATTCTTGGAGTATTGCCCAATTCAAATCTGCTTCTTGTAAATAAGCGAGGCGTAAATCTACTTTAGTAAGATTTGCCCCACTTAAAATTGATTGATTAAGATTAGCACCAGTAAGCATGGCGCTACGGAGATCGGCTCGCCGCAAGCAAGCACCTATTAATTTAGCCTGACTCAAAAATGCCCAACTGAGATTTGCGCCAGTGAGGTTAGCACCAGTGAGGTCAATTTCCCGTAGGTTTGCCCCGCTCAAACTCGCGCCACTGAGGTCAATGTGGGCAAAGTTGCGCTCTCCTTGTTGATACCGCTCTAAAAAATCCTGTGTTTGCATATAGCAAATCTGGGGAAGGAAAAGAATTTAATTATTTAGGAGAGAAAGATTTAGTATTCTTAGAAAACTAGGATTTAGTTATCTAGAAGATCGGGAAGAGAGAAATCTCCCGATCCCGGTTTCCCTCTTTTCCTTCCTTTTTAATATTTTACTTGTACGCTTTGAATATCTCGATCGGGAATGCCGAGACTGCGTAAAATTGTATAGGCTATGATCCTGTTGCCTGCTTGGTTAGGGTGCACGCCGTCTGCTGCTAGTAGGTTGATAGAGCGCCCCGCGTGTTTTTGATAAGTCATTAGCACTTCGCGGAATGGCGAGTTAAGGTCGATGTATAAGCAATTATTTTGAGATGCTATTGTACGCATAGTAGCTATATACTCTGGCAATCGGCGGTTTTCAGGGCCATCGAGCACTTCTCTGATGGGGGTGGGAGAAAGCAGGGCGACGCGAATGCCTGCGGCCGTGGCCGCTTGTACCATTTCTGTTAATTTTTGGCGGTATACTGGTAGGGGAACGCCTGCTGGTAGTTCGCCTTTAGGGTGGAGTTGGTTGGTGGAGAAGTCGAAGAAGGCACTCCAGACATCGTTAACGCCGACATTGATAGTAATTAAATCGGGTTTTTTGGCGATCGCATCCCGTTGAAACCGCGCCTGCATATCAGTAGATTTGTTCCCTGATATTCCCGCGTTAATAATTTCAATTTTTTGATCGGGATAAAGCATATCTAAGTAGCGTTGAAGTAGCCAGACGTAACCTCCTGTATACTTTCCTGCTTCGGTGATGCTGTCGCCAACGGTGACGATTTTGTGTTTACCTTTAAGTATATTCTGGATTTCAGGCGGTGGTGTTGCTTGCAAAATTGGTGGTGAAAACAGGGGAATTACTGCTGGGGAAATATGGATGGCGGCGATAGCTGTGGTTACTGCTAGGGTGAATGCGATTAAAATTTGACGGAGGGGGAATTTGAGATGGGGCGATGCCTTCGGCTGGCTACGCCTACGCGCTTTTGCAGACATCAGTTGCTTTCGTAAGTAAAAATATTGAGCTATTAAGTAGCTTCACCTAATTAAACTTAACATCAGAATGTAGTTTGAGGCGCGATCGCTAGTATTGTTGTTAGTAATTTTTAATTTTTAATTTTTAATTTTTAATTTATTAGTGGTGATGTTTATCACTACTATTAATGATAATCATCACTTATATTAGTGCTTTTGATTATATTTATGTGTTCTTGACATCACTCTTAAGATAGAAATAAATCACCGATATTTTTATACTTACATCACTTAACACTATAGGGAACTTGGTTTATATTATAGCAAAGGGGAAAACAAATTTAAGGGAGATAATAAGATGAACAATTCAAATTTTTTATATCCGAAATACCGTTATTACGGCGATGTCAACCCAGAAAACTTAGTGTTTGATGCGAATTTGCAGGAGTTTGCTCATCGAGTGAGTTACATCAGTGCTTTGGCTACTAATGGGAAGATTTCTTTAGAGCAGGCTTTTTCTGACATTGAATTGCTTTGGAAAGAGTTAGAAAACTCGAAGCAACAGTTAGGAGTTGGCAAAAATCCGTTTGCTGCATGAAAGGGAAATAGTGGTTTTCAAGGGTGGCGATCGCGCAGATTTATAATAGAGTGTTGGTGGCGCGATCGCCAAGGAGGGATTTCAGGCGATCGTAGGTTTGATCCAGCCGTCCAATTCATGTTAAGATAGTATAGAGAAAACATGAGAGACCTAAATTAGTCGCGTGACTTGGGAGATAGAATATACCGATCAATTTGGCGAGTGGTGGGAAGTTCTCGCTGAAACCCATCAAGAAGATATTGCCAGTGTTGTTCAATTACTCGAAGAAAAAGGGCCAAATTTGCCTTTTCCCTATTCCTCTGGGGTCAATGGGTCAAAACATTCTCATCTAAGAGAATTACGCATTCAAAGTGAAGGAAATCCCTTAAGAGTTTTTTATGCTTTCGATCCACGACGGACAGCAATATTATTAATTGGAGGTGATAAAACCGGGGATAATCGATTTTATGAAAAGTATATACCCATAGCCGATCGCTTGTACGACGAATACATTGAAGAACTTCAACAGGAAGGTTTATTATGACAGGACATCATAAATTTAAGCAACTAATCGAAAATCTTTCACCAGAAAGAC
>DATGYA010000013.1:0-15632 GCA_035298405.1 Kamptonema sp.
TGCGATCGCCATCTTTAATTAACCCCAAAGCTAGAACGCGAATTTCACCTTGTTTGTGCATAACTTAAATAATTAACAATTGGTAAGCTGTTCCGCATTTAAAACAGGATAGTAGGGTGCGTCAGTACATAAGTATTTCCCATATCCAGCAACTGTTCGCTTCTGAAGCACCCTACGGATCGTTAGCCCTTCTCAGTTCTTAATTCTCGTAGGCTAAAGTAGACTTGCGACTGTCTTTTTCAACTGGCCAGTCTTCATTTTCACCGCCGATAATTAATTGTTCAATGGTAACTAATTCCTTGCTGAGCTGTTGGAAAACATTGATCAGAATATCAATAGCTAGAGCATCGCTGGTTCCCAAATCCAACCAACAACGCGCCCACAGTCCCTCATACTCAACATCTCCCATATTGTGCATGAGCGCCATCATACTATTATCAGCCATATCAGTGTCATAATCCATGTGGCTGATATCTATTCCTACATCCTGCACTTGTAGATTTTCTGCATTAAATCCTCCTAGTTTTCCTAAAAAAAACCAAGAATCTAACACTTCTTCAACATACTGCTTTTCGGCATTTGAAGGCACAGTGCTAAACTTCAGCCATATCCACAAATCAAACTGGTCAAACTCGCGAAATTGTACTTCCATGAATCTTTATTTTATAGCGGTGGTAATGCGACTGGCCCCCAGCTACCGCTGCCATCTCTGATCGCGTCGCGCATAGGATCGCAGGCACGCTTGCCATTATCAAGACGGTTGCGGGTTTTGCACTGCTCAAAAAAGATTTGTGCAACTAAGCGCCGGGGAAGTTGACTTGGTTTTGCCAAGGCTGCATCAAAATTTTTCCTAGCTTGGTCGAATAAAGTTCGGTTGTTATTTTGACGACGCGCTTGGGAAACGAGAATTTGAGCTTTTAGATAAAGTACCTCGGGATTATTTGGAGTTGCTGCTAAGGCTTTATTTACAGAGTTTAGAGCTTGGTCGTACTTGTCTAAATCTCTATATCCGACTGCGATTCCACGATCGGCTAAATAGCGGGGAGATGCCTTCTGTTCTAGTCTTTGAATCGCTTGATTTGGGTTAGAAAAAGGCAGGTTTGTAGCTAGCATTAAATCCATATAGCCCCTGACTAAGTTAAGTTCTGGATCGGTGGGGGCTATTTTTTCTGCTACGTCTAGATATTGGAATACCTGCCGGAGTTTATTCATTGCTTGGGATGTACCTTTGGCCGTACCTTCTTTAGCAATTGTGTAAGCGCCCTCTAAAAAATAACCTGCTGCTATGTAAATATTGCCACGTAAAGAATCAGTTTTACTCAATTTTTCAGCAACTTCGCGGGTTTTTTTAGCATAGGCATTCAGACCTTCCAAATCTTGATCTATATAGGATAAGGAAGCCTTCATTGCATATACTAAGGGATCGTTTGGTTCTGCTGACAAGGCTTGTTCGACGTAAGCTTTTGCTGCAACGTAATTTCCCTGTTCAAACATGGCTTTGAAAGCAGCTTCAGTTTTGTTACCAATTGGGTGGGGATTGCTGCTGCGAAAGGGATCTCCGGCTAGGGCGGGGTTAACGCAAAAGCTGAGGGCGGTAAGGGAAACTATGGCTGTAAGTCGAATTGTAGTGCTGGCGATCGCGCCTAGTACCTGTTTGGGAGCAAGAAACTGGTAAATAACCGACTCTAAAGGGGTTTTCGTCATTGTTGAGCCTCTGAAAGCAATAAATTAGACCTCTAGTAAAAAAGCTAGTCAAAGGTAGGCAAGATGCCTGCCCCACAAGGTTTATTGTCGATTTCTATTGTAAGCTGGGGATCTGAGAGTCGGGATTTGAGGTTCCCAGATGTTACACCCAAAAATGCTACAATTTAGTTGATTTTCAGCAGTGCTTGCGGTACATTTTAATAATGGAAATATCAGCGACTTTAAAAGTCTAACTTAGATTACCATTGTTAAATAATATCATAAAGTGAGATTTAATGGAATAGCAGCTCTAAAAAAGATTTTATACAGATTCAGGAATGTGAGTTATTTGAGGAAATGGCAACAGCCTGAAAACTTACCAGTTACGAATTAGCAATTAAGTAAAACCACCTAATTAAACATAAGATACCGATGGCTAAAAAGTTGGCTGTATAAGCATTCTTCCTTCTTCCTTCTTCCTTCTTCCTTCTTCCTTCCTTCTACTTACCAATCATTTTGATGCTTTATCTGAGAAACTTAGTCTATCACCCCACAGTCTGCCCAGAAGCCATTCTCAAAAATATTAACTTAGAATTGTCACCGCAGCAAATGGGGCTGATCGTCGGTCGCAGCGGCTCTGGGAAGAGTACGCTATTGGAAATTTTGGCGGGTCTTGCAGAAAAAACTAGCGGTGATATTCGCTGGCGGGAACAAGAATTGACTCCTGAACATTTGCAAGAGTTAGGAGGTTTAGTCTTTCAGTTTCCAGAACGACATTTTTGCGGCGGTACAATATTAGAAGAATTGCGGTTAGGACACCCAGAAATTGGGCAAGAACAAATTAGCCAAGCGATGACGGAAGTGGGACTGGGGCATTTGCCACTACACGCTTCGCCCCACGCTTTAAGCGGTGGTCAACAGCGTCGGATTGCATTGGCGGTACAGTTAATTCGCCAGCCACATTTGCTGTTATTGGATGAGCCAACAGCGGGGTTAGATTGGTCGATGCGGCGACAGTTGGTGAGTTTATTGAATAAGCTAAAAAGTCACTGGACTTTGTTAGTTGTCACTCACGATGCGAGCGATTTGTTAAGTATTGCTGATAGATGTTGGACTTTAAATCATGGCGATTTGCAGTCTGTCGAACCTGCTAAATTAGAAGTTAAAGAGACAAGTCATGTTTAGTACAGTTACGCTACCTGAGATGGTGGATTTGTGGCAGCAAACGCTTTCGTGGCAGCCTAATGATGAGCAACAGCAAAAATTTCAGCGGCTTTACGAATTAATTATTGAGGGAAATAAACAGCTTAATTTAACTCGAATTACTGAGCCGCTAGATTTTTGGGAAAAACATCTTTGGGATTCTTTGCGGGGAATTTTGCCACTGCGATCGCGCAATAATTCAGATGCAATTGATGAATTGCACCTAGAGTCGATGCCGAAAGTAATTGATATTGGAACGGGTGCAGGTTTTCCAGGGTTGCCAGTGGCGATCGCACTTCCCAATTCTACCATCACATTACTCGATTCAACTCGCAAAAAAATCTCTTTTCTAGAAACAGTCTTGTCGTCATTAGCAATCGAAAATACCGTGACTTTGATGGGCAGGGCAGAGGAAATTGTGCGACAGGCGCAGCATAGCAAAGCCTACGATCTGGCTTTACTAAGAGCAGTTGCATCGGCATCAGTTTGTGCTAAATATGCCCTACCATTGCTAAAAAGTGGCGGTGTAGCTATTCTTTATCGCGGTCATTGGACTGTAGAAGAAGAGGCAGATTTGACCTCGGTTATTGAGGAGTTAGGAGGCGCGATCGCGTCAGTCGAAGCCTTCACAACTCCTGTGAGTAATAGCGCCCGCCACTGCGTTTATTTGCGGAAAAATTAACTTTAACAGCTAGTAGGGTGCGTCAGAAGCCAAAACCATTATTTTCTTGGTTGAATCTAATGTCTGACGCACCCTACAGACTAAGCGATCGCCTTCTGATAGCGCTCATTAATTGCCGGCCAATTAACAACATTCCACCAAGCTTTTAAGTAGTCGCCCCGCAGGTTTTGATATTTGAGATAGTAGGCGTGTTCCCAAACATCATTCCCCATAATTGGATAGTTGCCATCCATCAAAGGACTGTCTTGATTCGCAGTCGTTGTAATCTCCAGCTTGCCGTTTTTATTGCGAACCAACCAAACCCAACCGCTGCCAAAACGTTTCGTTCCTGCTTCATTGAACTTTTGTTTAAAAGCTTCAAAACTACCGAAAGTTTCGTTAATTGCAGTTGCGATCGCACCTGTCGGTTCACCCCCACCTTTAGGACTCATAATTTCCCAGAACATAGTATGATTAACATGACCGCCGCCATTATTACGAACCACCCTGCGAATATCCTCCGGTACACTGTTAATCTCACTCAATAATGCTTCAGCACTCTTACCTTTCAGTTGCGAAGATTTATTGATAGCTTCGTTGAGATTTTTGATATAAGCCGCGTGGTGTTTGTCGTGGTGAAACTGCATCGTCTCTGCATCAATGTACGGCTCTAAAGCATTATATTCATAAGGCAAAGGTGGTAATGTAAAACCTGTCTCATCTTGAGCTGCGATCGCCCCCTCTGTAGACCGAGTTTTAGGTGACACATTATTTCCTGACGCTTGGCAAGCGCCCACAGTAATGGCTCCAGTGCTAGCAGCCAGTAAATACAAAAAATCTCGACGCTTAAGACTCATAAGATGTACCACATAAATTACGTCAACTTTTTTACTATATTTTAAGGATAAACTTTCCGTTGTCCACCAAAAGACATACAGTAGATTGCAGGTTGATGAGCTATAATATTAGTAAATCAGTAAAATAGGTCAAACTGTTATTTCCTATGCAACTCTAATTCATTAGTTTCGGTCGGAAGCTGCTTACCTGCCGCATCTAAACTTGGCAAAGGCATATTTCTCATTTCCCAAACCTTGATTAATATTAGATATTCATAGAAAGCTTGCAGCGTACACCAAGCTAATCCAGCTTGCCCATCTAGAAATCCCCCTAGCAAAAAATACATATAGAAAAAGCGTACCAATGGTCTTAAAGGCAAACGCAACGAAATGTCTTTTAAGGCTCTGCGCCTATTTACTTCAGTCGTGCCAAAAAACAAATCCCACCAATTCACTTTTCCTGCTTCTAATTGGCGCAAAGTTTCTGCTGCTTCATCAGTAGAGTAACGGTTGTGTTTTTCTATCCAGCGCGAAAGTCCTTTACTACAGGTATAGTGAGGATAGGTTTCTTTCAAAAAGCTAGTAGGCCCGTCACAAATTTCTCGTTCCGTGTGGCCATAGTCACCAAAGCGGACTTTTTCTTTGCGAAATAGGCGCATTTGGTGGCGAGGATATTGGGTACTACGGCGAATCCATCGCTCCATAAATATTACTCGTTCTGCGACGTAGTAACCGATGTAGTTTTGATTTTTAATGGCTTCGCAGCATTCATTAAAAAGTTCTGGTGTCATGCGCTCGTCTGCTTCGAGAATGTAAACCCATTGGTATTTAGTGGGAACTTCTAGTAACATCCAAGTTCGCTGTTTTCCATGTGTTTCAAATTGGTGCTGGATGATTTGTACGGGATAGCGGCGGGCTATTTCAACTGTGCGATCGCTGCTGAAGGAGTCAATTACAATGATCTCATCCGACAGCAGCGCCGATTCAATGCAAGCGGCGATGTCAATTTCTTCGTTGTAAGTCAGAATATAAATTGAGAACATTCCAAGCTTTGAGTGAGGGCAATGCTAGGCTGGTGAGGATATATCGGGATGCCCTGGTTTTTGCGCTCCCATTCTGGTTATTTAAGCTTTACGACGACCTCGGAAAATCCCTATGCTTTTTAATCCTGAAAAGCCAATAGTGATGTACCCGATCGCTAAGAGTAAACTACTGATTCCAGTCTGTAAGCTGGAATTGCGCGATCGCAATCTGATCTCTTTTTCTTTTTGCTGCTTGCGGGTGCGAATCTCGCCGAGGGCTTGAGTTGGTAAAGATTGAGCTTGTTGATCTAGAAATGTCTCAAGGGCTTTAGGATTGCTTTTGGCTTCCAGAAGTAATTTTTTTAACTCTGGGGGAGTTTGCGGGCTCTGGAGTACCTCTTGCAGTTTTTGTTCATTGCCCAGCACGCTAGCAATCTGGCTGCGGCGCTGGCTTTTGAGTTGTTCTATCTGATTTTTGAACTGATCGCTGCTAAGTTGGTTATTAACTTGATTTTCGGCTGCCGTAGCTTCGCGATCGATTTGAGCAAGGCTTTCGGTGACTTCTAGCCGAGTGTTATTGAGGTGGACGGGAACCAGCAGCAGGTAGAACAATCCTAACAAGCTGGAAAACAAAACTGCCCAAAATCTGAGATCGAGGAAAAGATTACGTGGTTCTTGGGCAACTCCAGAACTACTGTCCACCCAGAAGCCTGTGAATAGGAGGGCGATACCTGTCATGGGAAGTATTCCTCGGTCAACTACCTGAGTTGTTAGGGCCATTTGCCAGCCTCTGGTGAGAATGTCTGACGATTCGCCTGGAATCGCTAGAATGAGGCAGTCGAGTACGGCAGACAATATTAATATAATACCGACTACTTTTAGAGTCCGAGCGGCCATTGAGGAAAATTGACGGCTATTAGTTGCTTTCATAAAATAGTTCGGTAGGTGGGAAACTCAGCGGCTTTAGCCCGCTCGAGGGAAACGACGCGGGTGGTTTTAACCACCGTGAATCTTTCTGTCCATTACCGCCTTGGGATTGCTTAGCTCGGTGTGCTTTTGTGATGCACTTTCGATGGGACAATTACTATCTCAAGCCTTACAATCCTGTACGCATAATGGTTGCCTTTGTGGGGCCTCCCTTGCGGGGTAATGTTAGCTTCGCCGATGTTTTAAGAGCTTGTTAGGCTTGCAGCACTGTTTCAGTGACTTTAAAACTGTTTAACTACAAGCGACAGAGCAGGGAACTAGCTTCGCATTCGCCCGGTGTCATGACTCAAAAAACGTAGCCAATTAAGGCTTGGGCTGGTCAGAATAGCTTGCTTTGATTGCTCTTACAAGCTCAGTGGCTTTAGCCCTGAGTTCCTGACTTAGATTCTCTCTAGTAAGCTAATCCTACCAAAATAAAACCCCATGCTTAGAACATGGGTTAATGACATGGGTAATTAACCCCGCGTTGTGCTTCCGGTTGATGACAGGATTTCTGTTGATCTGACTGAGGCAATCCCGCTGCTGATTAGATAGGCGATCGCTATGTTACAGCCTTTGCCTGTCGATCTCTGCCACTGGATGAGTTGGATGAGGAGATCGATCCGCACAGTTTCCGGTATCGTGAATGCGACGCTGCGATCGCACCTTCAGATTATGGTTGAGGCTGCACAGTTAAATTACTGGTGATTCTTCAAAAAAGCCTGGGACTATCCCTACCTTGCGGAGAATCTATTTTAACTGTCTGCGTGACTGGTTTAACCGTCACCATAACTTCCAATTCTACATCTTTTCGACCGAATCCTAATCTAAGGATGCAACTGACTCAAAATCACCCTCAAGCGATCGTAATCATCCTTAAGCACAACACTCAAAGCTCTCCCCGCCAACACTAACCAAGAGCGATCGCGCCTTCGTAATTGATAAATCTCCCGAATCGCCGCAGCCGCCAACGCATCAACAGGCGCATTACTAACCTCAAGTAACGTCCGCAAAAAATCCAACTGCTCGCTAAAACTAATCACCTCATCAGGTTCACAACAATAAACTGCTTGGTGAATTTGTGGCGGACGCGGCGGTATATACTGATAAATAGTTCCTACTTTTGGCACAGAACCATTAAAACTTTCCGGCGGCCCTTGAAATCCGACAATTGCCGCTCGAAACTCTGTTTTTAACATCGCAAAAATCTGTGGTTGTTGCTCCCTTAAATCTTGCAGCGACAACCCCAAAGCTCTTGCCCTGTGAACCGTATCAATAGGGCAAGTTGTCGCGTGATAAATTACCCCATAAATCTGATTTCCAGTTTCTTCATCCGCCGCCTTCACCCAACAACCAAAAGGCGGCATGGGTGGAAAATTTAGGTCGTCTGGTTCCAAACATTGAGCCACAAATTCTGTAGTAGCCGTTTCAATCACTTCGCCAATATGATCGCGGCGGCGATCTTGTACAGTAAATTGTGGCAGAGGAAGGCGCATATATTTTGCTAATTGCTAATGGCTAATTGCTAATGGCTAATTGCTAATTGAATAAAGTTAATAGCACCATAATTAGCATAACACTTAAGCAACTAGCACGCATTTGTAGGGTGCGTCACATAGTCAAACTATAGCCTTTCTCTGTCTTCTGAGGTACAAGATATCTACCCCCAACCCCCTTAGAAAGCGGGCTTTTCCGGTTCCCCCCCCTTTGCAAGGGGGGGCTAGGGGGGGTCGTTTTTATACCTCATATAATTGAGAAACGCTATATTCTATTAATAACTTCGCCTGACGCACCCTACAAGCTAATTTAAGTGTGCCAGTTCGCATTAGCCATTAGCCATTAGCCATTAGCCATTAGCTATTAGCAATATTATTTCCCTTTGGCGCGACCGGCTGTAGCATCCACAGCTTCTAGTTGCGACAGGCGGAATGAAATGAGTTTATCCCAGTTTCCGCCTTCAAATAAAACGGCTGCTTTGCCGTCAGTGACTCGCTGGACTTGTCCTTGAAAGCCGTAATAAATCTCGCCGCTATCCTTAACTCGAACTGCTGAACCGGGAAAAATCATAATTGTTTGATAGTAAAGTTGGTACTTTCTAGCTTACTAGGACTTAGAAGAGTTTTGAGTTGCCTCAAATATTCAAAACTATGGGCGGGTTTATTTAGCCTGTTAGTACGTGCAAGAGTTATTGGCGAACCCGCCCCTACAAACTCTCTAAGCAAGGGCAGCTACAGAAACTTTACCTGCAATCCGCTGCGCGATCGCCTTCAACTCCCTAGCCGAAGCTGAATCCGGTTGTCCCACTACAATCGGCACACCCCCATCACCCCCCTCCCGCAAAGGAATCTCCAGTGGTACCCGCCCCAGCAGCGCCACACCCAACTCAGCAGCCGTTTTCTCTCCACCACCCGATCCAAAAATATCGTATTGTTTATCAGGCAGATCCGGAGGAACAAAATAACTCATATTTTCCACGATCCCCAACACCGGCACACCCAACTGCTGAAACATCTTTAAACCCTTGCGAGCATCCAACAATGCCACAGTCTGCGGCGTAGTCACGATTACCACCCCCGCCATCGGCACAGCTTGCGCCATCGTCAACTGCGCGTCACCGGTGCCAGGAGGCATATCTACAATCAAATAGTCCAACTCACCCCACTGCACTTGATAGAGAAATTGGCGGATGATACCGTTTAGCATCGGGCCTCGCCAAATTACAGGCTGATCTTTGTCAATCAAGAAGGCCATCGACACCAGTTTGACACCATAATTAAACGCAGGTTCAAGAATGTCTCCTTGAGTTCCTTTCGTAACCATTACTTTCGCGTCTGCTAAACCTAACATTGTCGGGTCATTAGGGCCGTAGATATCAGCGTCTAGCAAGCCTACTTTAGCGCCTAATTGAGCCAAAGCGACTGCCACATTGACGGCGATCGTACTCTTACCAACTCCGCCTTTGCCACTGGAAATGGCTAAGATATTTTTAACGCCTTCAATGCCTTGGCGATCGGGGACTCCTTTTTGCTTCGGTGTTTCGGCCGTGACTTCTATTTCCACGCCTTCCACGCCGGGTAACTGCTTAACTGCTTTCTGACAGTCTTCAACAATAAATTCTCGCAAGGGGCAAGCAGGCGTAGTCAGCACTAAGGTAAAGCTGACTTGACCGCTATCTATTTTGATGTTGCGAATCATGTTCAACTCCACCAAACTCTTGCGGAGTTCGGGGTCTTGTACTGGTCGCAGGACTTCTAAGACTGAGCTAATATCGAGCGTATTGGACATTATGTTCTCTACCCTTGCTGTGAATTTGAGCAGTTAATTTTAAGCTGCGGTTTTTGATGTATATGTTTGTTGCTATTTCTTAATGTATCTTTTTATGTTCCTCTGTTCGTCTTGAGTGGCATAATGGCATCACTGCTAGATTTTGGATTCATTGCCGATCTAAAAATCTCTAATCTTACATTTGAAATCCTTATGACAGTTTCTACAACTCCGAAAACCATTGCAGCCTCACATCTGCTGCCTGCTGACTCCAAAAGTAGGGTTAGCCAGTTCATGCAAACCATACAAGATGAAATTTGTCAAGGTCTAGAAGAGCTCGATGGTACTGGCAAATTTAAAGAGGAATCCTGGGAACGTCCAGAAGGAGGGGGCGGGCGTTCTCGCGTGATGACGCAGGGGGATGTTTTTGAGCAGGGAGGGGTCAATTTTTCGGAAGTTTGGGGCGAAACTTTGCCACCTTCAATCCTCAATCAGTACCCAGAACTGGCGGGTAAAGGTTTTTATGCGACGGGGACTTCGATGGTTTTACACCCCCGCAATCCTTATATTCCAACGGTGCATTTGAATTATCGCTATTTTGAGGCGGGTCATGTGTGGTGGTTTGGGGGAGGAGCAGATTTGACTCCTTATTATCCTTTTGCTGAGGATGCCGCTCATTTTCATCAGACTTTGAAGGCGGCTTGCGATCGCCACCACCCAGAGTATTATCCCACATTTAAACTATGGTGTGACGAATATTTCTATCTCAAGCACCGCCAAGAAACGCGAGGCATAGGCGGTCTATTTTTTGACTACCAAGACGGTCAAACCGAACTTTATCGCGGGCCAGACCCCAAGGGGCCTGCGGCTACTTATAGCAACCAACTTGGAAAGCCAGATCCTCGCAGTTGGGAGGATTTGTTTGCTTTTGTGCAGGATTGCGGACGGGCATTTTTACCCGCTTACTGCCCAATTGTAGAGCGTCGGCGGTCGATGGCTTATGGCGATCGCGAGCGCAACTTCCAACTTTACCGCCGGGGTCGCTATGTAGAATTTAATTTGGTTTACGACAGAGGTACTATATTTGGTCTCCAAACCAACGGTCGCACTGAATCTATCCTCATGTCCTTACCACCTTTGGTACGCTGGGAATACGGCTATCAACCAGAACCCCACACTCCCGAAGCTGAACTATACGAGAAATTCTTAAAACCCCAAGATTGGATTAATTGGATGCCTCTGTAGTCACAGCTCTGAGTTAAACTACTGGGAGATTATCAACCACCGCAATACCTACAATCTCGAGGGAAGGGTCAGTGATTCACATCGATCAAAAAACCCATACGCTTCAGGACGGTACGACAGTTATCGTTCTGGCACCGACTGGACGGCTGGACATCACAACCGCTTGGCAATTCCGCCTCAAGTTGCAGGAATGTATTTCCAAACTTAGTCGCCATGTTGTAGTGAATCTAGGCCAGGTTAACTTTATCGATAGCTCTGGCCTAACTTCACTGGTGGCTGGAATGCGCGATGCCGATAAAGTTAAGGGAAGTTTCCGGATTTGTAACGTTCATCCAGAAGCCAAATTGGTGTTTGAAGTCACCATGATGGATTCTGTGTTTGAAATTTTTGAAACGGAAGAAGAAGCTCTAGAAGGCGTTCCCCGCGCCAGTTAAGGCGGGAAGCGAGAAGCTTAGGAATGCGGGATTTTAGGAGATGAGGAATATCAAGAACACCCCAAGGTGAATTCTTCCTTTTTTTCTTCTTCCTTCTTCCTTCTTCCTTCTTCCTCCTTCCTCCATTTAACCGATTACCTCTGAGGCGAAATCCTCGCGCTTGACAAATTTAAACGGGCCCATTAGCGCTCCCCAGATGGCTCTACCTGTTGTTGGGTCAATTCCTCGGTCATAGCTGAGAAATTCTGCTGCGGAGGCTTCAAATCCCAAGTCTACTTGGTATGTTTGACCCCTGTGGGTAAAGCAGCACTGGGTTTCGGGGGGCAAAGAGGCACGAAACCGATAAAGGTTGGGAGCCAAGTCTTGCCGCTCAACTGTGAGGGTGCAGCCGGGGAGGAGTTCTAGTTGCTCTGGCGTTAGCTGTTTGAGTAAATCAGGATTCTGACCTGCTCCCTGCACGGCTCCTATGTCCTTGAGCTGATAATACTGCACTTCTAGAGAGTCGGGTGCTGTCGGTCTATGCCTTAGTTGCACGATCCGAGGGCGATAAGGCAGATCTAATTTGAGTACGTTGGCTTGTTCGAGATAGAGAGTAATGCTAGGTTCGGAGAATAGAGAAACGGGGACGGGTCTCTGCCAAAGGTGGAGATGTACGTACCAAGTTGGGTCGGCGATCGCTTGAGTGCGGTTGTCGAAAACGCCTGCCATGTATTGGGCTAAAGTAATTAATTCAACAGAAAGTGCCATGTAGATTTAATTTGATAGGTATTGACAAAAAAGCTTGTTTGTGTTAAGCCAAAGGGTAGATCGAAGTAAGTCGCCCAACCCAACAGAGCCATAAAGAGTCGGAGTTTTAGACTTTAAATAGGTAAGACCTGCTAGCGATCCCGGCTTAAGGTATGATCGTATAGGCAGCTCAATAACAATTGCAGGACTTAAGCATTACTTTCGTAACACCGCGATCGCTTCTGGTTATAAAAACCCTATAGCTCGCTACGTTACAAAAAGTTCATGGCTTTAGTCTTGAAAAAGCAAAATTAACTAATCGGCAAGCGTGCCTGATGTGAACTTTTGACTGGTTTTGAACTGCAAAGCCTTGAAAAACGTGCAATTTTTGTCAGCAAGATCGCTGCACAAAAAGTCCGGCTTTCCTCACACAGCCCAGCATTACGCTCGGCGCAATTTGACAGCTAGAAGACCAGGTGAATAACAACAGCACTGTATCAGATACAAAGCGAAGTTTCTACACGATTCACACTCGCCCTATTAACTCTATATACCGTCGAGTGGTGGAAGAGTTGATGGTAGAAATGCACTTGCTTTCGGTGAACGTCGATTTTCGCTACGATCCCATTTATGCGTTGGGGGTGGTGACAGCTTTCGATCGCTTCATGCAAGGGTATTCGCCAGAACAAGACAAGGTTTCGATTTTTAATGGACTTTGTCAGGCTTTGGGAGACGATCCCCATCGATACCAGGAGGATGCCAACCGTTTAAATGGTTTAGCTTCTCGGCTCTCTGCTGCGGATTTGCTGTCGTGGCTCGATGGTTCGACCCGCTTTGATGATGCTGGTGATTTGCAAGCCTCAATAGCTGCGATCGCGACGAACTCTAAATTTAAGTACAGCCGCTTATTGGCGATCGGTTTATTCGCACTGCTGGAAATAGCAGACCCCGATTTGGTTAAAGACCAAGAGGTGCGAGTTCAGGCGATCGCGAAAGTTTGTGCAGCCTTGCACTTACCAGAAGAAAAAGTTAGTAAAGATTTGGACCTGTACCGCAGCAATCTCGAAAAAATAGCACAGGCGCGAATTGTCCTCAATGATGTCCTGCAAGCGGATCGCAAAAAACGGGAACAGAGAAGTCGGGAAGCGGGTATAGCACCTCCAGGTAGTTCCTCGGAAGCTAGCTAGATGGGAGGATGGGGGAGATGGGGGAGATGGGGAGGATGGGGAGGATGGGGGAGATGGGGGAGATAGGGAAAATTACTTAACTCCTACGTCAAACTCAAAACCTTGTTGACGTATACTATCCGCAGGATTAGCGCAGCACAGTTGCTAGAAACCAAGCTTGCGTTCTCCATCCTCCCCACCTTCTCCACCTTCCCCATCCTCCCCATCTCCCTCACCTTCCCCATCTCCCCTATCCTCCCCACCTTCCCCATCCTCCCCATCCCCTAGCTAGAACTCTATTGAGGCTGAGGATCAAAATTGGTAGCGTTAGCTTGCAGCCACGTAGTGAGCTGGGAGAGGACTTCGTTTCCAGAAGACTTACCCAAAGCAGTCGGGTTGGGAGTATCTGGTCGATCCAGGTTACGGGCGATCGCCTCGTTAACTTTAGCCGAAATTAAATCCTGAAGTTGCTCTTTTGCTTTCGCTCTTTGAAAGTGTGCGCCCTCCTCGGTAGTGGCGTAGAGGGGCGGAAGCCTATTCAAAGCATAAGCAGCGATATCTCCCACATCTAGAGTCATCTCGCTCGCCGCCTCAATTTCTGCTACTCGCGCGATCGCGTCGCTGAGTACCAACTCTTCCATCACATTTATGAACTGTTTCCGGGGTAAAACTACTACTTCCCCTGTCAATAAAGCTCCCATCAGACGGTCGAGAGCCATATACTCTTCAATCGACAGTTCCGAAGCCGTATTGCAGATCCGCCCCACCTCTGCTTCCATCGACGGTGTTAAATAACCGTCCTGTAAAGCTTGTTCGACAATTTTTTCAATACTCATAATGCTTCCCCGCTCGACGGCATCATTAATAAAATTCCGAGTTTTGAGTTTTTAGGTAAGAGATAGGTGACATTAATTTCAGGGTGGAGAAAATGCAGCACTTACGCTGCGATCGCCCTCCAAATAAGCCTGCGAGTGAATGGCAATTATGCTGATGATGATTGCCAAAATGCGCGTAGGCGTAGCCAGCGTTCGACCGATCGCTCACACCGAAGTCCGCAGGCATCGCACCCCGCTTTATGCCCAACTCAACCAGATCGCAACTCAACACTTATAACTCATAACCCTTAATCTCATCACCCCCTGCCTTCATATTGCCCTAGAATCGACCCATCAATTCATCGGAATCAATAAAAAGTATTATTCAATACCCTCTAGCCGCCAAGGTACAGGATCTACTGAGAGCCCCTGTACGTAGAGTCCCCAATGTAGGTGAGGGCCCGTGGCCGCCCCTGTTGCCCCCAAAGCCCCAATCGCTTGACCAGCTTTCACAAAATCCCCCTCTTTAACATCAATGCGGCTTAAGTGTAAATATATCGTTGCCACTCCTTGACCGTGATCGATTCCAATCACATTACCGTGAATTAGGAACCCTTCCGACTCTCGTCCCACCAAAGCTATCCGACCAGCAGCAGCAGCGATAACTGGGGAACCATAAGCACCAGCGTAATCTACACCCCGATGGTAATAATCCTTAGCAAAAACTCCATTGTAGTAACGCCGCACCCCGTAAATAGTAGTAATTTCTCCGTCGTTTGGTCGTAGAAATCGACCGTTCCAGAACTTCTGTGGCGTTACTAAAGCCTTAAATGCGTCCACGCGATCGAATTCGCGGTCAGTACCTTCGCTATCCTTACCCGGAGGTAGCCAAATTGATTGGGTGGGAAAAGAGCGATCGCGCACCTGCACAGTTAAATTTTGTCTCTCACTACCGTTGGCAACTTGGATTTGTACCTTCCCGGAGGCATCTAGTGGTGTTGTAGGTAGCAGAGCTCGCCACCGACCATTACCCATTGGAAATGCTTGGTAAGTCTTCTGTTTAGCAGAAACCGTCGGACTTTCTCCCCCGGTTGAGTCTACCTGAATCATTACCGACAAAGTATCTCCCAGTTGTGGATTCGGGGGTTTGACTTGCACTTGCAAAGCTTCGACTGGTGTTGCGAAACTGAAAAAGCTAGCAACTGCGGCCCCACCAACCATCGCCGCAATTTTTTTGGTCGCAAAGGCGATCCCACTTAGCGAATGATTCCAAGTATTGACTCGTTCGATCGTCATATTCAACTATTCCAAATCCATCCTAAATATATTTTTACCGAGAAAACCTGTCAAGAGTCTTTTTCACCAATAAGCAAAATGTACATCTACTTACTACAGTTATCAAGACAAGAAAGCTTTGTCCGCAAAAGTTTTCAAAAAACTATTTAATTTAGCTTTAGGCAGGATTTAGTCATTACTGAAACTAAGAGGTAGTCCAGCAAAAATATACAAAAAGAAGCATTGCCAAATTTTGTTAACTCTTAAAGACTATAATATAACTTTATATTTTTTTCATAAAGTTGTGCAAGAAGACTTCAGGCTCATCGTTGACTT
>DATGYA010000014.1:0-8251 GCA_035298405.1 Kamptonema sp.
GGGAACGATCGGCCCTGGGTGTTTCGCGCACCGCAGGGCATTTCAATTTTTACAAGTGAGCGTCAAGCGGTTTGCTAAGTTCCGCTAGCAAAGCGATTTGAGGTTTAGCGTCGTCAATATGCCGAAAATCTGCACACACCAACGTCAACAAATCTTTAAAATATGCTTGACCTAATTCGTCTTCGGTAATGATCACAGAATCGGGAATCCCTCTAAACCACAATTGCAGCTTGTTTTGGGTAGTCAGACGAAACGAAACAATTTCATCGGTATCAATTCCCAAGTAAGGAATTTCACTCTTAAACCCAATATCAAATTGATTGTTAACTGGGAATCTAATTTTCATTTCATCACCTCCATAACTTTCATCTCTCTTTCGGAAAGTCCCAAAGCTTCCTCAACCTGTCGAAGCATCTCGTCTAATTGCGGATCGCCCATTGCTTGAATGTTTTGATAGAGTTTCGCGAAAACGGCGCAATCCTCAAAGTAAAAAGCATTGAGCAAATCACCAATTTCACAAGTCCTTTGCCGGCGAGCATCGACATACAAAGGATTTACTTTGACGATCGGACTCCATGTTCTTTCCTGAGAGCATCTGTATTTAATCAAATCCTTAGCAAAATTATCATGCCCCGCATCAATCAATACTTTTCGGGCTTTGTAAAGTTTGGCTAAGTCCGCAACATCCAGATATGCAGCATCTACAAAAATACCTTCTCTAAACGGATCGGCGGGCCAGAATTCGCGCTTAAATTCTGCCGCTGCATCTACTGAATAAAATTCCCGGCGCATTGTTACTTCGGATTCATCGGGGCGATATTTTGCTGTTGCTTGGTATTGTTCCTGCATTTGGCGTTGATAATTTTCAGTTGAATCTGTCATTGTTTTTCCTGTTTTTTACGCCGTAAAGGTTCAGCTTGTGCGTATCCGTAATCGGCAAAGTAATCTCGCCAATTGCGCTCTTGCATAGTTCCAGCAGTGGAAAAAGGCGGATACAAAGAGTGAAAATCTACTAGCCAGTAGGGCGAGTCAAAAGTTAGTGGGTCTAAGCAAGCATTCCCATTGTGAATCCTAGTTAGAGGGAGCGGCCACGGCTTAGTCCACGAGTAACAGGCGGTAATGTTTGGGCAGCGGTTTCTGCCCTTGGGGATGCAATCTTCTATTCCGATCGGGCATGGTTCTTTACTCATCATTGCTTCTCCGCCGCTGTTCGCGCTTGTTGTGACATGGAACGCACACGCACTGCACGGCTAAATGATTGATGGCTGCGTAGCCGAGGTAGTGATCGTATTCATGCAGCCTGTCGCTCCCAATGTGCCCGCAGTCGGTGCAAGGGACTGTTTGAGCGCGAGGTAATTTACCTTTACGAACTTCCCGGTTTACCCGATTGCGGGCTTGCTGTTTGTCGCCGTCTCTAGGAGGATGAGGCGCAAAACCTCGCGGTTTTTGTTGATCGAGCGGGACAGGTTTGTACCGCTGACGATCTATAGCTCGACTGCAACTTTTACACTTGTTGCACTTACCATCAACTGAGTTTGCGTCGTTGTTGAAAAAAGCAAGCGGCATCCAAGTTCGGCAAACTGAGCACCAATTAAAACCTGATTGGCGTTTTTGAGAATACTCTTGCCAAGTACAGCCAATTTTAAAAGCGGCTGATTTTTGACCTCCTGTTTTTGTGTTAGCCATTTATTACTCTTTTTCGCTGCTTAATTTTGCTTGCTTTTTAGCTTCTATGCGTTGTTTTCGCTTTAACCTGCGGCGGAGAGTGCGCCCATCAATTGCGTTAAAACGAAGTTTGAAAGCATGACTAGCTGAACCAGTGAAATCGGCTTCTTTTTTCACTTATTACCTCACTGCTAATTAAATCTGCTTACTATTTCAGTCGATCACACTTCAAGCCCAGCAAAGTCGTGGCTTCTTCTGTGGTCAACATGATTTTTTTCAGCCGCCTGAATCACGGCATTAACATACTCCTGTAAATCCAAAACAATTTGGCTGAGCGTGTGCTGGGTTAAGGTTTGAAAGTTTTTGGTCTCTTCCAAGTGAACCGTGTCGTACCCCAAGCGATCTAGGGTTTCGATACTTTCTTCTAGCTTGGAAATTGCAATTCTTACTGTTTCCCAATCAATTTGAGGATTTTGCTCTATGGTTTGCATATTTATTGCCTTGGTGAACTGGATTGAAGCCCTGGAACACCGCTTCAGCAGATCGTTGTCATTGAGCTGCTAGCTCTCAGGGGTTGGCGGCGGTGGTTGATTTGCCTTAAAACAATTATACCAGTCAACTGACATAGTGTCAATTAACTGGTATAAAAGCTGGCGTGTTCTAGACCTTGGAAAGAGTAGAAGCTTTAATGGTTGCAAGGTCAGATTCATCGGGAACCCAATATAAGAACTCACCAGGTTGAAGGCGAAACGTCTCACAAATGGTCTGAAGTGTGTCGGAACTTGGAACCCAATTTGGGTCATTTATTCGGATCGAAGTTCCTCGCCCTAGACCCGTTAATTTCTGAAATCTATACGCAGTCAAGTTTTTAATTTGTAGTCTCTTCTCTAGAACTGGTTTTAGACAATTTCTCACTGGCATCCACAGAACTCTCCCCCAATTATATACCAGTTAATTGACAGGTGTCTATACGCTGGTCTACAATTAGCTAGCTAAACAACCGGTGGCGGGCTTGAATTCCAGCTCAACCCTGCCGCCACCCCCATGCCTTTCTCAAAAAAAATCCGCCACCACCGGGAAGCGGTCGGCGAGATGTTCACTTCACTCAGGAGGTGATGGCCATGTAGACACAATATTGCGCTGAGATTTTCATTGCATTTGACTTGGTTCCGCGATCGCTTTTACAGAGGGGCGATCGCTTCCTGGATAAGCCAACCACGAGCAACGAGCTCAAATTGCACTCCATCCGTTGCTTGCATCAATTTTCAGACTCTGACGCCACAAACATTTAGATAACAAAGGTAGGGCCATGACTTCATACAATCCAGCAGTATCGGCTGCATTTATCGCCGCTATCTCTCAAATGCCCGAATCGTGGGCATTGACACCCTGCGTAGGGAAGCAAAACAAGTGGACAGGTTGGAACAAGGAACGATTAGACCGCGAAACGTTAATAACGGCGGTACGATCGCAAATTAATAACGAAGGCAAACATACTGCATGGACTGGGGTGTCGCTGGTAACGGGCCCGCTATCCGGTGGAGTAATGGCGATCGACTTCGACGGCGAAACAGCGCTGGGAAAATACGAACAGCTCAGCGGAGGCGCGCCTCTCCCAATGACTCGGAGCTGGACATCCGGCAAGCCCGGACACTTTCAAATTTTGCTGCGAGTGCCGCAGGCGGAGTGGTCGGATTTGAAGCCACTGAAATTTCACATTCTCAATGCAAAGCTCCGAGAAAATTTGGGGCTATCCCAGCAAGAATTAGCCGATCGCGTCAGTGAAGGTGTGCGCCCGAAACAAATTGCAGACTGGGAATCAGGCTCTTTGCAACCAATCCCCCAAGCAATTGGTAAGAAAATTGCAGAAATTTTCGGAATGACCGACACAGACCCCACCGAAAAACTAGAATTTCGCTGGAACCAGTGCTCAACGCTACCGCCCA
Organism: Kamptonema sp.; assembly: GCA_035298405.1. Taxonomy (GTDB): domain Bacteria; phylum Cyanobacteriota; class Cyanobacteriia; order Cyanobacteriales; family Microcoleaceae; genus Kamptonema. The sequence goes on from DATGYA010000014.1 coordinate 3,612, forward strand.
GCATCCACCCCGACACCAAGGCTCCTTATTATTGGGAGAACTGGGATGAAAATTATGACTGGGAGAACTGGGAAGAGTTTGTGCCGATCACCCCGGATTGGGTGCTCAATTTAATGCGCGGTACTCAGCAGCCACCCACGACGGTAAAACAGCAACCCCAGTATCGGCAGCCGGAGCGGCAAATCAGCGAAATACTGGAGCAAGATATCTTACCAATACTTGACGCCGAGAGTTTTTATGGCGAGCGCGTCAAGCTGAAAAAAGTTGGCAATAATTTAGTGGGGTTGTGTCCCCTGCACACAGACAAAAGTCCAAGTTTTACCGTATATCCTGAATCGAAAAGTTTTTATTGTTTTGGCTGTCAGTCAGGTGGGAGCCCGGTGGAATTCCTGCATCAAATTGGTGGTCGCACCGGTTCGCCGTCGGGCAAAGATTTTGTGGAAGTGGTGAGGCAGTTGGGCGATCGGGTAGGGGTGAGAATTCCAGATCTTGCGGACGATCGCGCCCAACTGCCTGACTACCAGAAACAGCTAAACCATAAGCTGCAACCATCTAGCACCCAGCTTTCTATGGAGGAAGCAGCAGAGCAAGCACGGGAAATATTGAAATCAGAAAGTGACGAGCTCACTACCAATATCAAGCTAGAAAAAGTGCGGCAGAAGGCGGGTATAGGTGATTATTCTTGGGAGAACAAGATTATCAAGCCGCTAAAACGAGACATGGACGCAGAGCGATTCAAACTCGAACTCCTTGCCTTACTTCAAATGGAAGACCCAGTAGAGCGATGTCGCCAAATTGCCCTACTGGCCCCAAAATACAGCATGGGCGCTGGGACGCTTAAAGAAGCAATGGCGGCGATGAAACAACGGACACAAGCGCCAGAGGTCAGCGTTCTGACTCTTGAGGAATTGTTTGATTCTGAGTCAGAGGCGATCGAGTGGCTCGTTCCTGGTTTGCTACCGGTTGGCGAGACGGTGCTGCTGTGTGCATTACCAAAAGTCGGGAAAAGTAAAGCAGCAGTTGATCTGGCATTTTGCGTAGCCACAGGAGAGTCAAGATTCCTGGGGCAAAAAACTAAACAAGGCCGGGTATTGATGATAACTCCCGACGCTTCCCCGCAATCGCTAAAGCAGGAATTGAGAAAACGAGGATTCCGCAAACAAGACAGCCAGAATCTGCACATCTTTCCTCGGTGGAGTATCGATCAGATGGCAGTTCTGGAGTCGGAATTGGAGACATTTCGCCCTGACTTAGTAGTGATTGATTCGCTTAAAAAAATCACTGCTGGCAAGGAAATCAGCGAAAACAGCGCTGAATTTGCTGACAATATTATAGCACTTAACGATATGCTGACACGCTACCGTGCGGCCGGTATTTTGGTACACCACGCCAACAAAGGTAACGACGCGATCGGAGTTGAGCGGGCCCGTGGCTCAACGGCGATTGTAGGCGCTTGCTGGGGAACTTGGATGCTCGATCGAATTCCTAAACCAGACCCCAATAACAAGAAAAAACTCATTCACGACCCCAAATGTCCGAAACGGATTTTTACCGCAACAAACCGAGATTCTGAAGGGACAACGCTAAATATCGAATTCAACACCGAGAACAATTCATGGGATTTCATAAGCGAAGTTGGAATGGATGAGGAAGAGGCAGCGCAACAGCAAACTCACCGAGACAGAATCCTTAATGTCTTAAAAGCAAACTCACAAAGACAGCTTTCTGGCCCTGAAATTATGGAATTGTTGGGCGTCACTCGCGAACAGCGGGGCCCAATTTACAGCGAGCTGGGGCGGATGGAAAATAAACGGCTAATAAGCAGCAAACCCGCCCCCGGTGACAAACGATTTAACCTCTACTTTCTGCCCAATTTTGAAGCAACCGAGACAACTGACACTGTGACAGTTGCTGACAAAATTTCACTACCCCCTCCCCCCCCCACACCCACAGTATCAATTGCTAACTATTCTTCTGAAATCCATACAGTGCATGGGTTAGAAAATAGTCAGCAGAATAGTCAGCAGATAGTTAGCAAAAATTCAGAGTGTGACAGTTATAAAATCGCTGAAACTTCCTCTGCCAAAAGCATTAACCCGATAGTCAGCAACTTCCAACTGTCACAGGGGGGGGAGGGGGTAAAATGCACTTTTGACAGCGAAACTGTCACAGAGGAAAAAGCTGAACTGTCACACCCAGTTTTGACGGTTTCCTCGAAGCCGGAAACCGCACAGGCAGCTCTCCCAGTTGCCATTCAGGAGTCGCTAACAGCACCATTCCCGATCAACGGCCAAGCAATTCGCCTAGGGCGCTGGGTTTCTGCACGGGCAATCGGTTGGAATGACGAGGGCACACAGCTAATAGTGCAATATGTGCAGCCCAGCGGTGACATGGGTGAAATGCTGGTATTTCCAGAAAGATTTGCACCGGCTGAGCCGATCGCACTTCCCGACAATTCACAACAGCTAGAACTGACAGAAACTACGGAAATAGCACAGGCAGCACCCCCGGAACCGGAACTGGCAGAACCCGCGCCGGAAACAACACCCGCGACAACACCAGAGCAGGAACCAGAAACGACACCAGCAATAGCTCCCGCCGATGCAGAGAAGATGCGAGAAATAGCTTTAGTGTGGTGGCCCGAGCTGTACCACCCCGAAACTTTGCAAAGCTTGGTCACTCAAATGTTTGGTTGGAATGCCCCGGCAGATAAATACAGCGCGGAGCAAATAGCTCAGTGGTTGCAGGGAGAGGATGAGTTGGTTCGATACCGAATTGGCGAGATTATGGTGATCGGGCTGGCAGATAACTGTGAAGCTGATGCGGAGGAATGATGTTACCAAAACTAAATCTCGACTTAACGACGGAACAACAATTTATGCTGCAAGTTTACCAGCAGCAAATTGCGAAGCTTTCGCTAGAGGACTGTGGCAAATTGTTGCTCGAAACAATCACTCAAAACATGATGAAGGACAACGTAATTAAAAATTTACTGAGAGCTGACGCAATGGGGGAGCTAAAATCCAAGCAATTGCCGAAGCTTCAGGAGAAAACCACAGACCAGCACATAAATACTTTGTTGCAAAACCATGACTAAAACCATCTTTTTCGATTTAGACGGCACACTCCGCGAAACCGCATCAGGCAAAACCTTCATTAATGAACCGACAGACCAGAAGGCGATCAAAGGCACACAAAAAGCTTTGAGCTATTACCAAAGCAAAGGCTTTGTTTGCATCGGCATCACCAATCAAGGTGGTGTTGTAGCAGGACACAAAAGCCTTGAAAGCGCGATCGAAGAACAGCGCATCACCTTGCAATTGTTCCCCGAGCTCTCAGAGATTTTCTTCTGTCCTAACTGGGGCGAAAGTTGCTATCAACTATCAAGAGACAATGAGCCTTTACTGTTCAAATCTCCCGATCCGTTGAGGCTAACTTGCCGCAAACCAGGAAACGGAATGATAGTGCTGGCATCACAAACACTGGCTGATTTATCAGAGTGTTGGATGATTGGCGATCGCCCTGAAGATCAGCAATGCGCCGAAGCTGCTGGTGTAAAGTTTATCTGGGCTTCAGTAATGCACGCTAAATTTGCGGGCCCAGGAATGCGGGAAATTGACTGCCAGCGCATTGACCCAAATACGCTGACAGAGTTTCTAAGCTTGTAGAGCGTTTGCTTTCCCCAGTGCTTCCCCAAAATCACGCATACGATATATCAAGATAATCACGATAACTTGATATATCGTATTCAATCGACAAAAGTAAAGTCAGTCAAAAACTTGCTGAAAGCCTTACTTAAAACGGAGAGGGAGGGATTTGAACCCTCGAAGGATGTTAACACCCTTAACAGATTAGCAATCTGCCGCTTTCAGTTTTAAACTGCTTACCGGGTAAAAGTTTCAGGTTTTTGTGATTGAGGCTTCCCCAATTTTTACAGTGCTGGTAGTAAGTCATCAGTTATCAGTCAGCAAAGCGAACAGAGGAGCGCCAGCCCAAGGTGCAACATTTTTTTTGGGATGCCAGTATTCTTTCTGTTTCTGAAAAGATACCCGCATTGCCGGATAACAACCTTCAACTACATTCACGCCATTACTGCAACCTTGCCAAGCAGATTGTCCCCATTTGTTAGCTAACTTCATGGCGTAGTTCGCATCCAAGCTAACCGCGTTAAGCTGCTTTGCAAACTGTGCCTGTGCGTCTGGCGAACCACCGAGCAAATGAACAAACCGATCGCGGAACCAATTGCACTCAATATTAGTGCCGCCGTGACCTGTCGGAATGCTGTACCCCAACCAGTATTTGTCAGGCAGCCAGCATTTAATTTTTGGGATTAGAATTATGCGCCCGCAATATTGGGCAAGTTCGCGAGCTTGCTTCAGCGCCAGGGGCAACTGTTCGATCGTCTCTATATCTTTCACTGTCGCAATCAGCGGTTTGTTGCGCTTCACCATTTCCAAATGCTGCTCGTGTCGGTAAGCGTCGCCCCACTCGTTATCAATCATCGCCATATGCCAGCGCTCTTTGGTAGTGCAGTTGCTGCGGATGCCTGATCGCCAGCCCTCTTCCAAAGCCGTCTGATCGTGCTGGCTAGTCCCGCCACCACCGCAGTAAAAAAGCAGTGGCACTTCAATCTGATATTC
>DATGYA010000015.1:0-5987 GCA_035298405.1 Kamptonema sp.
GCTCATCTGCAACATGGAGAGGGAGAGTTGAATAGCCATCAACCTAAAACTCTTCATTGACAGTTTCCCCTCTGATTTGGGTCGCGATCGCCACCGACAAAGCCAGAAAATGCCAAAATTAAACATAAGCTCTCGATCTACCAAACCTGGCAACGCTTGCGGGAGCCGCCGCAGACGTTTCCAGAATCTAACCAGGGACAAATGTAGCTATCAGGAGTAGCTCCTCACCGCCTAAAGCGACCGATCCTTAAGGAGAAATTTTAAGATGAAAGATCGACAAGAACTTCGCCAAGTCCCTATAGCCATTATTGCAAGTGTCTGCGGATTAGCTTTAGCAGCGGGTGGGGGAATAGCCTGGTGGAGCGCACATTCGCCTCACCAGTCTGCTGTGAGTCCCACCGCCCCCATAGCATCCCCTACTCCCAGCGAAACACCCTCTGTAATTATCCCCGTACCCACTCCCAGTCAAGCTCAGACACCTCAGCCTCAGCAGTCCCAGGCGGCTGTCAATCCGCAAGCGACCAAACCTTTACCACTGGAGTCACCAGCGGAAAAAACAGTTCAAGTCTACTGGCTCAAAGATGTGGGGGGTAAATTTCAGATCGTACCCACAAAAGTAACGCTCAAAGACACCCAGAAACCAGATGCTGCTCTGCAAAATGCTTTCGATAGCTTATTGGCAGGCCCGACAGTTGCAGGAGCAGAAAGCGAAATCCCTCAAGGCACGAAACTTGAGAACATCAAAATTGATGGGAATAACGTTCATGTGGATCTGTCAGAGGAATTTACCTCTGGCGGTGGTAGCACTTCCATGATTGGTCGCTTGGGGCAAGTAATCTTTACCGCTACTAGCTTGCAACCCAATGCCCAAGTTTGGATTTCTGTGGGTGGGAAACCTTTAAAACTTTTGGGTGGTGAAGGCTTAGAGGTAGCTCAACCTAGCACTCGCGATACCTTTGAAAAAGACTTTGGCATCAAGTAATTTTAAGTATTGGTAATTGGCAATGGGTAAGGAGTGAAAAAAGATCGCGGATTATCCATTGCCTATTCTCAATTACCAATTCTCCTTACTGCTTGGTAGCCAGACTAAATTCCCGAAAATGTCGGGCTTGTTGCTCGATACGTGCAGCAAGGCGATCGCAAACCAAATTGCACAGCTCAAAAATCAATTCGTCCTCAATGCGATAGTAGGCAGAAGTACCTTCACTCCGGCGAGTGAGGATACCAGCTTGGAGCATCAGCTTCAAATGTTTAGAAACATTAGCTTGACTGGTATCGGTAGCTTCTACCAACTCTTGCACGCACTTTTCACCGTCGCGAAGCAGATTTAAAATCCGCAAACGCATCGGTTCACTTAGAATGCTGAAATACTCAGCAACTTGCTGTACAACTTCTGGCGGTACAGGCTGGGATGATTTCATCAAAATCACCTGAAAGAACTGATCCCCAAATATTAACACTTAGTCTGTTTATAACAATAAAGTAATCCTTAATCCGGATTAACCCGCATTAAAGGTTGACCGTACTCTACAGGTTCACCGTTCTGACGCAAAATTTCCACCACAGATCCAGTCACCTCCGCCTCGATTTCATTCATCAGCTTCATTGCTTCAATGATGCAGACAGTCTGACCAACTTTGACGCGATCGCCTACTTGCACAAAAGGCGGCTCATCTGGCCCTGGAGCCCGGTAAAAAGTTCCCACCATCGGGGAAATGACCTCAACCAATTTAGGCTCTATCGGCGGCGGCACCGCTGTTGGCCGCGTTGTATTTGCAACAGTTGAGGCAACACCTGTAGACGTATCAACCCCCAAACTTACAGGCAAAGTAGCGGCAGATGCCAATCCCGAACTAGGAACTGTATCGGCGGCACCTGTATCAGTCAAAATACTAGCGTGAGGGGCGATCGCGTCTGAACTGTGAGTACCAACCGCAGGAGTCGCACCCAGTTCCCTTGCCGGAAAGCCTTTACGCACCGTCAGTTCAAAATCCACACTTTTTAAGTTCAGCTCGGAAATGCCCGTAGAGTCCAAAACCGTCAGCAGTTCGCAAAGCTGGTTTAAGTCTAGTTGCACAGCAGGTTAATCAGTAATGGGATAATTAAGTAAATTGAGCTTGAGATGTTCTTAAGTTTTGAGTTTTGAGTTTTGAGTTTTGAGGAACTCAGGACTTAAAAGTTTTATAGATCCCCCAACAGAGTTAAAAAGGGGAGTGAGGGGGATCGAGGTTACAGGCGTAAGAATGCCTCAGTCCTAATAAGTCTTTTAATTCAAAACTCAAAACTCAAAACTCAAAACTTTTTAGGAGAGCCATTATTCGCGGCCAAGGTAACTATCCGTGCGGGTATCAATCCGAATCCGTTCTCCGGCAGAAATAAATAGCGGTACCATTACCTGAGCCCCAGTTGAGACAATAGCGGGTTTGCTACCGCCAGTAGCAGTATCTCCTTTAACGCCCGGATCGGCTTGCACCACTTCCAAGACAACAGCATTAGGCAGTTCCACTTCTAGGATTTGGTCGCCCCAGCGCAGAACATTAACCTCCATACCTTCTGTGAGGTACTTGACGCGATCGCCAATCTGAGCATTAGTCAAAGTCGTTTCTTCGTAAGTTTCCATATCCATAAAGACAAACTGATCGCCCTCTTTATAGGTATGCTGCATGGCGCTCTTTTCCAGGTTGGCTTGAGGTAAACTCTCCCCTGCCCGGAAAGTATGTTCTACAACATTTCCGGTTTGCACATTTTTTAATTTAGTCCGCACAAAAGCCGAGCCTTTTCCGGGTTTGACGTGGAGGAATTCCACCACTTTCCACACTCCGTTATTCCACTCAATCGAAACACCTGGTCGAAAGTCGTTACTGGAAATCATGACTTAAAAAGAACAATCGGCATTTTATTGTACCGCCCAATGGGGTCAACAACTTTCGCGATCGCCAAAAAGCTGACATCTGCCACCGCTTTGCCAAGTGCAGCCTCCCATCTGAGTTAGAGGGCGGACGACCCTGTGGGAAGATGAGAAAGGTCATAAAAATTAAACTTATGCTGGATTTGCGTAATTTCTCGATCGATTTTGGCAAACGCTGTCTCAAAGCCGCCATCTTAGCACTGCTGCTATTCAGTATCTCCCTAACTTTGAGTCCAATCTCCCAAGCTGCGAAACGTGAAAGCAGTATGCCTGCTGGTAATGCCATTACTGATGGTAGAGCCCTGCTGCGCTACGCTTTACCTATTGACAATGATGCAATGCGCGATATCCAAAGCAGTTTAGAAGATATTAGCAACCACATCCGAGCTAAACGCTGGGGGCCCATTAGCAACGATGTCAAAAAGGCAGCGAAGATTCTAAGCGTGCGTTCCGAGGATATCCTCAAGAGTATCCCTGATGAACAAAAGCCCCAAGTAAAAACCTTAATTGCACAGCTAAACGAGGGAGTTGCAGAACTGCAAAAGGCAGTGGAGACTAAGGATAGAGAAAAAGTGATTCAACAGAAGGGTCAACTCCTAGATCGAGTAAGCGCGATCGAAGAGTTGATGGTGAAGGAGTTTCCTTTTGAAGTACCTTCAGACTACGCGAACCTGCCCCAACTTAAAGGTCGCGCTACAGTAGAGATGCAAACTGAAAAAGGCGCGATCGCGATCGTGGTTGACGGCTACAGTGCCCCTGTCACCGCTGGCAATTTTATAGATTTAGTTGAGCGGGGTTTCTATGACGGTTTAAAGTTTATTCGCTCGGAAGAATCCTATGTATTGCAAGCAGGAGATCCGCCAGGCCCGGAATTTGGTTTCACCGATCCAGCTACGGGTAAATACCGCAATGTTCCTTTGGAAGTACTCGTCAGAGGTGATAAGAAACCTACTTATGGAATTACTCTAGAAGATGCGGGACGCTATCGCGATCTACCAGTTTTGCCTTTTTCTGCTTATGGTGCTGTGGCGATGGCGCGAACCGAATCTGAACCCGACAGCGCTTCTTCGCAGTTTTTCTTTTTCCTGTTTGAACCGGAATTGACACCTGCTGGCCTCAATTTGCTAGATGGTCGTTATGCTGTTTTCGGTTACGTGACTGAAGGTAAAGAGGTTTTGGAGCAACTGAAGCAGGGAGATACAATTATTTCTGTTAAGGTGATTCAAGGAGCAGAGAATTTGGTTCAGCCTCAAGCTGATTAGTGGCAAATTCACAAGTTTTCAATTGCATAGGTACTACAGGCTAATTGCTAATTGCTAATTGCAAGTAGTACCTACTCAATTGAAAACTACTTATAAAGGATTTTATTGGGCTTATGGCAATTTTAGAAATTGTATTTGTAATTGGTTTGGGTTCTCTCTTAGGATTATTGTTTTTGAATAATATTAATGAGAGAAAGCAGCAGCGACAATTAGATGAGGCTTTTTATCTGTTATTAGAAACACAAAAAAGTCAGGTTTCATTGATTCAACTGGCAGCTAGTGCTAGAGTAGAAGCTGCTGTTGCTGAACAGTATTTAAAGCGGCAAGCGAAGGTTTTCTCAGCGGTTTTAGAGGTAGATGAGGAAGGAGATACTTTTTACCGATTTCCGAAATTGCGTTTGCCTCCGAGTTCGGATAAAGAATGGTAAAAATTAGATGTTTAAATAGCATTTGTCTTATTTTTTTTACCCTATCTTAGCGTGAATCATTGTCAACTAAATCATAATTGTATATCGGGACTTAAACAAATTTCAAGCCCAAATAAAGCCCAAACTAGCTTTGTAAGCAGAGAATACGTCCCAATTTTCGTTCAACCATTTGACGAACCTAAAAGATATGGCTGTCCGAAACGCTTCAAGGGCTTCTGTAAAGGTGTTTAAAGGTTTATTTGCCCACCTGCGTCTTAATCCTCCGGTTTTGGTATGCCAGATTATGAAAGTGTAGGCACAAAATACTAAAATTAAATGCCTCTCTTCTTTCCTCTTTTAGGTCGGTGTTTTTTTGAATTATTACTTTGCGATTCTTGGCGATGCCTCCGATATATTTTAGTTTCCTGTTCTCTAATTCTTGTAAAAAGCTGGTATTATTACCATACCCGGCATCAATTAGCACTATTCCTGGTCGATAGCCTCTAGCTAAACTTTGGTCTATTAACTCTATCGCTATTTCGGGTTTCTTTTTAAATTCTGGGTCGGCTTTTCCTGCCGGTAATGAGTCCGCTTTTTGATATAATTCTACATCTAAGGGCAAGCTCTTGATACCATCGTATAAATGGGTGGTAACTGCTACTACACCATTCTCTGTTTTTCCAATCTCTCCGATTTATTGTCGTCGCACCGCCTCTGTAAAATTACCGCTTTTTCTATGCCCTGAATCATCGACGATTAGACTAAATCCTCTACTAATCTTGGCGCAAGTGACACTGATTCATTACTTCTAGGCGGCGTTGATTCAGTTCACTGAATGACCAAGGCGCTGCTGTTAAAAAATGGTGTAATTTGTGGTATGTCACTCCCACGGCGTTTGCCGCCATCTGGGAAATGTTTTTTCGCTCGCTTTCTCCCAATAATCCGCCTAAATAGTTCCTAAACTCCCGTTTTTGGGCAGTATGACTAAAGATATCGTCAAATCTTTGACACCATCGGTCAAAGCAAGGGGGCATGGTCTCTTTCATGACTCATCTTTGAACGTTATATGCTTGCTCTGTAACCATTATCACTCATTTAGCTCGTGTTTTTTGTTTAAGTCCCGTTAAGAGACTCACAATTTTTCTCACAAACCCAGTTTCTTTGCGTAAGTCCTGTCTGAGTTGACAGATAGATCCCCTATTCACAAAGCTTTTACTGTCTCCAGCCGGAATTGCTCCATCTGCGATCGCAGCGATCGCTGCGTAAGTGCTATTTAAGTTAACCTAATTTTAACCTATCCTTAATAAGCGGTAATTTGCTCGAATTACCGTACTTTCTGCTTTAGTTATGGGAGGTATGCTGATGCTCAGGACAAACGATCCAACACATCTGTTGATCTTGTTAGTGGGT
>DATGYA010000016.1:0-6578 GCA_035298405.1 Kamptonema sp.
AAAAAAGCTACTCCCTTAACATTCCGATTGTAGACACCAGATGCTCGCTTCATCGACTCATCGAACCAAATTTGAATTCCTTTTTCTAAAAAAACAACTTTCTGTTCAAATTCAAAACTGTGACTTTGAGCAACTAAGGCAATAGAATAAATGCGATCTTTTACTTTTTCATCCAACTTTTGATTAGTCCTGATTGATTCTAATATCTGATCCATTGTTCCTGAAATATCAAGCTCGTAATCAGTTTTGAGAATTTCCAGCAAGGCGGCTGCAAACATTTTTGAAGGAATATAGGAAGGGCCGAAAGAAGAGCGACTGATTTTTCTTTGATTCAGAGATTGAATCAGAGGATGTTTCCACAGGCGATCGGCAATTTTTTTTGCTTGTTGAGCGGATGGATCGTTTGCCTCAGTGTCACCAAGTAGAATTTGGATTGCTTCCTTTAATTGTTTAGCTCTCCACTCTAAAACTGTAGCAATCAATTCTTGAATACCTGAAGCTAAAAGACTGAGAATTAAGTAAATGAAAAACAAGCCAATAGCTACATCCAACATCGCAGGGAAGTTCATAGTTTAATACCTGTTTAAATCAAAAACAAAATTAGTGTTGATAATCAATCAATTTCGACATCCATCGCACTTGCAGCTTTCATTACTTCCTAAGACTTAAGGTACTGATTGAGCAAGCTGCAAGTATTCCCAAATATATTCACCATAGTAGTTGCCACTTTCATCTCGATATCCTTGTTTGAATCCCCGTGACAAATCCACGCTTCCACAATTGTAAGCAATAGCTACATATACTTTTTCCCGATCTGTTAAAGCGGTTTTGCCAGAGCCATAGACCCGTTTAATGGCTGCTTTGAGTTCGTTAGTACACTTACTTAAACACTCATCGAAACTATACCATTTCTTCTGAAGAAAATAATCTGCATCATCTTGAAAAAACTGTAAGTCAAGCTGAAAAATACCAAAGCCATGACAAAATTTATCAGGAGAAGAATCTGCAACTCGTTGATAATCATTGACATAACTTCCTACAGCTTCTAAAGCTTCGCGGGCAATGTCAAACATTTTATCACCTTTATTTACACTCAACAAAGCTGCTTTGGTCTTTGGAAATGCCGATCGGTTAGGGGCATCTATAGTATCGCCAACGCAGAGTTTCAAAACCTCACCGACAGATAATGTGGTGTAGAGTTTTCCCCAAATATAGTAAGTTTCTTGCAATGCGATCGCCGCCAGTATATCAAGACTGAAAGGAGTACCTGCAATCTTCGCTTCAATCTTACTTCTAAACTGGTCTTTAAACCAGCCGATTGCTTGAATTATATTAGGTGCAGGCTTTAAAAATCTACTCGCTACAAATCCTTCTAAAGTCTGTCCATCTTTAATCGTTAAAACTTTCCACCAATCTCCATCTCCGGCACTTATTTTGGAAATCACATGACCTTCAGGTATTGATGTAATTTTATTACTTTCCTCAACATGAGGGGATGAACGCACATTAAGTTCTGTTGCTTTAACGATATATAGGTCTGCCATTTTCAACTCCTGACACTGGTTATTAACTTGATAACCCAAGCCAGATTGCCATGCCGGTGAGAAAAAGTGAGTTACATTTGTAAAGTTTTTGTAACTTTTCCTTAAGAGTTTCTGCCAAGTGCGGTTGAAACCAGTAAGATTTAAAATAAAAATAATAAGTTAAAATAATAGCAATGAAAGGAAAAGAAGCGCTGATCGTAGTCGATCGACTTTTACTAGCTGCTAACCAGGGACAAAAACTCAACGATCTACAATCTGCTGTGTTTCTGGAAAGTTGGGAGGAACGTTCCTATTCGGAAATTGCCCAGCAGCTAGGTTACGAATATGACTACATCAAACAAGTGGGTTCGCAGTTGTGGCGAAGTCTCTCCCAAATCTTGGGAGAACCAGTCTCTAAGGGCAATATTCAAGCTGTTTTGCGTCGCTACCAACAATCGCAACAAGATTGGCAAGATAGGAATGAAGCGATCGAAGTTTGTCGGTTTTACGATCGTCAAGGGAACTGCAAACGCTACTAAGGGATGATTTATGATACAGTTTTCGCTGGTAGTTGTACCATAACTTTTACTAGGTTGGGATCTGATTTTAGTAGGCTTTTGAGAGTGGAGTGCGATCGCACTTGAATACTTATTATTAAGCCTTTTTATGGGCTACTTTCTACCAAAGGTTAGATTCACAAGCAGCTACACAAATGTAACCTAGTCATGGACGCTCAACCATACTAAAATGCAAATTCAAACACCAGACTGGGTTAAACACGCCGTATTCTACCAAATATTCCCAGACCGCTTCGCCAGAAGCAAACAACCCCGTAGACGGCTACTGCAAAACTTCCTCTGGGAAGAATGGCACGAAATTCCTACTCTCCAAGGCTACAAAGGTGGCGACTTGTGGGGCGTAATGGAACAATTAGATTATCTCGAAGACTTAGGTATAAATGCCATCTACTTTACCCCTATTTTTCAATCTGCCAGCAACCACCGCTACCACACCCACGACTATTACCAAGTCGATCCGATGTTAGGCGGAAATCCTGCTTTTAAAGAACTCTTAGACGCTGCCCACAAACGCAATATTAAAGTTGTACTTGACGGTGTATTTAACCACGCCAGCCGAGGTTTTTTCTTCTTCCATGACATCCTCGAAAATGGTCCCTATTCTCCTTGGTTAAATTGGTTCAAAATTGAAGGTTGGCCGTTATCTCCTTATAATGGTGAATTTCCTGCTAACTACGTTGGTTGGGATGGAAATCGTGCATTGCCAGTCTTTAATCATGATAATTTAGAAGTGCGAGAATACATTATGGAAGTTGCCGAATATTGGCTTAAATTCGGCATTGATGGTTGGCGGTTAGACGTACCTTTTGAAATTAAAGCTTCTGGATTTTGGCAGGAATTTCGAGAAAGAGTAAAAGCTATTAATCCTGAAGCTTATATTGTCGGAGAAGTCTGGCTAGATGCACGAGAATGGCTGGATGGAACGCAATTTGATGGGGTAATGAATTATCTTTTTACCGGGCCGACTATTGCTTTTACAGCAGGCGATCGCGTTGACATCCAGCAGGTAGAAGGACGATCTTACCATCCCTACCCCCCATTATTTGCTAAAGAGTACGGCGAAAAAATCCAAGAGTTGTTAGAACTCTATCCTTGGGAAATACAGCTTACTCAGCTAAATTTACTAGCAAGTCATGATACTGCTAGGTTACTTTCTATTGCCGGAGGCGATAAAGCTAGCGTCGAACTGGCAACTTTGCTGCTGTTAACTTTTCCCGGTGCTCCTAGCATTTACTACGGTGATGAAGTTGGCTTAATGGGCGCACTCGATCCTGACTCTCGCCGAGGCTTTCCGATGGAACAGCAGTGGGAAATTGATGTTTTAAATTACCACAAGTATTTAATAGTTTTACGCCACAAATATGCTGCCCTCCGTACTGGTTTGTACCAAGTTTTGTTTGCTGAGGGAACAATTTATGCCTTCGCTAGAATTTTAGGGGAAGAAGAATTAATTGTGGTTGTTAATATCGGAACTGCTACTACAAAAGTTAGCTTTAATGCAGCTAATATTAAATCTCATCCTAACCAAATTTTGTACGGTAGCGGTGAGGTCTCGTGGAAAATTGAAGGAGAAACTAACCAGCTAGAATTAAGTATTCCCCCTCGGACTGGGTTAATACTTGGTGCGGTTAATCAAAAATAGGCTTAGGCAACTGTTCCGTTTTAATAAACTTTTAGGGTGTGTCAGATGAAGTTTTACAAATACGATCCAGGGTTTAAAGTTCTGGTACACCCTAAAAATGCGTGCTAGTTGGCTTAAGTCCTGACTTAGCAATTACCCAATTAGTGTAAAATTTTCTTGGGTAATCAGATTAGCTTGTACTGTGTTGAGGGTAGCGATAAGTTCGTTTGTTGTGGCGATCGCGATTAAAGTTCCGCTAACATCTTGAGTTATACTCAGTTGCTCAAAGGTCAACTCATCTGCTAAGATTAGTAAATCTTCACCAACGGTAAAATCTGCGATCGCATCACTTCCTCCTAAACTTAAAACAAAGCGATCGCGTCCACTTCCCCCCGCAAGTATATCATCTCCCAAATCCCCGCAAAGCCAGTCATCACCATTTCCCCCCGTCAAAGTATCGTTATCTTTGCCACCGTAAAGAGTATCATTGCCTTCATCACCGTGTAACTTATCCTGGCCCTCACTAGCAACAATTAAATCATTACCACTACCACCGCAAATACAATCTTTTTTACCGCTAGAACGAAGTGCGATCGCATTACCAAGATCGCCAAAAATTGTATCATTGCCATCGCCACCACAGATACTATCATCACCGCGATCGCCAAAGATCAAATCATTGCCATCTCCACCCAAAACTACATCATTATCCTTACCGCCTTGTAGGGTATCATTATCCTCATTCCCCAAAAGCGTATCTTCGCCTTCTTGCCCATTTAAAAAGTCATTTCCAGTACCGCCAAATAGCAAATCGCGGCCATTCAATTCAGGATCGAAGGGGTTAAAATTGCCTCCAAATAGGCTATCTGCACCCTCATTGCCAAGTATAGTATCATTGCCGCGATTGCCCCAAATTAAATCATCATCTTTCCCCGCGATCGCCACATCATTATCCTTGCCAGCGAAGATAGTATCATTGCCAGCATTACCATTAATAAAATCATTACCTTCATTGCCGAGAAGTAAATCGCGATCGCTTTCCGAACCAATAGGAAATTCGCTAGTAAAGCCACCATAAATGTTATCATTTCCAGGCTCACCAAACAAAATATCACTGCTACCAAAACCATTGATAGCATCATTAGCATTACTACCAGTGAGAATGTCATCGCTATCAGTACCAATGAAAGTGCGATCGGTCGAATTGGGGTCAGGAATAGAACTCAGATTGGGTAAGATAATCTGTTTGCAAATACAATCAGTTTCTTCCACAGCAGAAGGAATTAATGTCGGAGTTGGTGTAACTGATGAAATTAGTGTTGGTGTTGGCGTAAATGATGAAATTGGTGTTGGTGTCGGTGTTGGCGTAACTGATGAAATTGGCGTTGGTATTGGTGTTGGAGTGGGTTCTGGTGTTGGTGTTGGTGTGGCAACAGGTGTCGGCGTTGGTGTAACTGATGGAATTGGCGTTGGTATTGGTGTTGGAGTGGGTTCTGGTGTTGGTGTTGGTGTGGCAACAGGTGTCGGCGTTGGCGTAACTGATGGAATTGGCGTTGGTATTGGCGTTCGAGTCGGTTCTGGTGTTGGTGTTGGTGTGGCAACAGGTGTCGGCGTTGGTGTAACTGATGGAATTGGCGTTGGTATTGGTCTTGGAGTGGGTTCTGGTGTTGGTGTTGGTGTGGCAACAGGTGTCGGTGTTGGCGTAACTGATGGAATTGGCGTTGGAACAGGTGTCGGCGTTGGAGTAGTTTCTACAATAGTCAAAACAGCCTGAGAATTAGCTCCCAAAGTTGCACTATTTGTGGGAGAATTTAAACTCAAATTAACTGTTTCATTCCCTTCTATTAATGAGTCGTCAGTAATAGGAATTGTAAAAGTTTTACTACTTTCGCCAATCCCAAAACTCAAAGAACCATTGACAGCAGTGTAGTCACTCCCTGCATTAGCACTGCCATCTGAAGTGCTGTAGTTAACATCAGCAGCAACATTTGCACTCCCTGTGCGCTCGACAGTAATCGTGACAGTTCCACCGTTTTCATTAACACTGTAAGTAGGAATGCTGAAATTAAATGTACCAGGGTCAGCAACCTCATCATCTTCAATTGTTAATATTGCCGTCTTTTGCACTCCCAAACTTGCACCATTTGTGGGAGAAGTAAGACTAAGATTAACATTTTCACTGCTTTCTAGCAAGGAGTCATCAGTAATAGGAATTGTAAAAGTTTTACTATTTTCGCCAATCCCAAAACTCAAAGAACCATTGACAGCAGTGTAGTCACTCACTGCATTAGCACTGCCATCTGAAGTGCTGTAGCTAACATCAGCAGCAACATTTGCACTACCTGTGCGCTCGACAGTAATTGTGACGCTTGCACCGTTTTCATTAACACTGTAAGTAGGACTGCTGAAATTAAATGTACCAGGGTCATTAACCTTTACGCTGAAGGGAGTGAGTAAACTTGTAGCCGTATCATTATTAGAATTTTCCTTCGATGTAGCCGTGACATTCAAATCAATCGTACCTACAGCCGTTGAAGTTAGCGTTAAACCTGTCAACTGAGCAGAAGTTAACGTCCAAATACCGCCGCCGCTGTTGGTTCCTGCTGATAGAGTTGCTGTGGCTGGAACGCCAGCAATTTTAATAGAATCAATGACTTCAGAGCCATCATTATCTACTAAAGTAGATGTAATATCGAGAGCGATCGCGCTGTTTGCATCTCCCCCCGGACTGCTAACATTGACAGTTGGCTTGTCAGCTACAGCATCAACAGTTACCTTTAAGGGAAGAGTTGAGGATGAAGCAGTATCATTATTACCACTTTCAGTTGCAGTCGCAGTCAAATTCAGCGTGAAATC
>DATGYA010000017.1:0-1691 GCA_035298405.1 Kamptonema sp.
CCCTTCTGCACGAGAAACAAATGTTTTCCAAATTGATTTGGCTGTTTGAGTTGGTGATTGAGCCAGTGTCTCAGCAATAACAGGAGAATCCACAGAATAATTACCTAATAGGTATCACCGTGCCAAAACGGGCAAATTGTACGCTAAGCCTAAAACCCTTACTACACAATAGTTTCAGTCTTAACGTCCCTTGGGGCAAGATTGCTACTCAAACGCCGCTAACAGCTTCGTTAGCGGCTTTCGGTTCTTTGGGTTTTTTCTCAAACACTTGGAGGGCGGGGCTTGATAATACAAAGCCGTTGGGTGTAGATTCTCCCATTTTCCCGGTGATGGCGGCTACCCACATTGGGTATTTTGATTGGGCTTCCTCAAGCTTTTTAAATGCTTTCAGCTTGAGTTTGATTGTCACTATTTGACCGTCGCAATCTACGTTAAATTGCCTCGAATTATCAGCGAATGTCTTTACGCTGTCTGGAATTTCGTTAACCTTAATCGTCAACTCTAATTTACCTGCTATTGCCATACTTCTCAGATTCAAATTGCATTACTATTGAAAGTATACGTTACAGATGATATTTATTCAAACCAATTAACCATCCATCTATTGCATATTAATCTATAAGACAAAGGCAGTAGCGTTTTTTAGCAAGAGTTGCAGTTCAGTTTGTTTGGCTTTATTGAATGCAGTGCTACCGCACTTTTGTACAAGAAAAGCAAAGTGGAAGAGTATTTTTTTCGGGCTACCAGAATGCTCATGCAGAGCGATCGTTCGCTATCTTCATCTGCTCTGTTGCCTCCTTGGTTCAGGTACTAATCTCACTGATATTACGACTACTACAAAGGTCAGGTTCTAAGAAGTAATACCTGCCAGCAATAAGCGTAAGTTGCATCTTCCACACAGAGGGTGCAACTTTTTGTAAGAAGGAACGCACCACAATTGTTAGTGAAAGCTACAAAAAGCTTTATATTTGAACCCTTCTATTTCCTCTTATTCCCTCTTATTTCCTAATATCTCCTACTTGTCCCTCAAAAATCCTAAATTCTCCTCCAATTTTCACAAAAATTAATTAAGTTAAATTAACTTTCGCTGCTTTTTAATTGATTTTTTGTACTCCGACACCTCTTAAATCCTCGTAGTTAGTACCCTAGTCGCATAGCAAGCCATGTCAAATGTACGTACAAAAGTCGATTTTGAGCACTTGTTGCAAATTAAGGGTTTTTGCAAGACTACGATAGGAATTGTTGGTAGGCAGGACTGGCGCTCACGCATACAACAGCAGCCAAAGCGAGAAAGTTGGTAATGGTAGTTTATATTGCACTTTTTACACAGATATCGGTTGAATACCTAAAACGGACGTTGCCCTAGCTTTGCCGTAAGCTTGTGAATGGTTTCTGTCTTTTCCCTCAACTGGTTGCCGTATCCGTCGCACCGTTCGGTTGCTTGCTTGAGGTCAGATTGCAAGCGCTGGATTATGGTGTAATTTTGATCAAGTTTTGAGGCCTCTTCAATCAGAGCAGAGGCAAAAGCATAGAAGCGATCGCGATTCTCACCCGAATCAAACTTCCAACCGCCCACAGAGGGCATCTGAAAAAGCTTATCCCTTGCTGCATACAAATCGGGTAGCTGTGGCTGTTGTGCTGGCATCTCTGGTAACAGTTCTAAAATTGCCTCCACATCTTGCAAATCAGTT
>DATGYA010000018.1:0-12381 GCA_035298405.1 Kamptonema sp.
TATTATTACCTCATCCTTCTTCCTTCTTCCTTCTTCCTTCTTCCTTCTGCTATAAGAGTGCGATCGCCTCTCCTAATTTTATGCTGGTTTAAATGTGTAAGGTTTTAGCGATCGCTTTCCCTTTAGCTGAAAGCGATCGCACTCTAGACCTGACAATTTACTAATACTGTCCAAAATAAATCCGTGCCGTCTTAATACCTGAATCTCGCAGGTAACGTTCCCAACGTTCCGCCGTTTGTTGGTCGGGAAATGGCCCAACTTTAACGTGCGGATCGCCTGGTACATCTCTGGCAACAACGCTATTTCCTGACACTCCCAAACGCAGAATTTCTTGTCTAATTTGCGGTAAATCTCCTTTATTTCCTGAAATTACTACAAAATAGGAATTAGCATTATTTTGACCTAAATTTTGAGCGGGAGGAATATAAGGTTGGGCAGGAGAGACATAAGGCTGGACTGGAGGAATGTAAGGTTGAACAGGAGGGAGATAAGATTGAGTTGGGGGTGAAAATGCTTGAGTTGGTAGAGGATTGCTAAATTCCTGACTGCTACGAATAATAGTTGCTGGAATACCTAGTGATGCCAGGGCTTCAACGCGCCGCTGTGCGTTTGATTGAGTGCTAAAACTGCCCGCTTGAATGACTCGAACGCTTCCAGATTGCCGTACAAAAGCACTCGATTCTACCCGCCGAACTTGTGCGAGGGAAAAGCTACCAGCATCCACTACAACTTGATAAAGTCCACTGCCTATTGCTGGATTAGTCGGTGGTAGAGTATTCGGTGTAGCTGGGATAAAATTCGGCTGCTGAGTTGTGGGGAAACTCGGCGGCACTGGGTAATAATTCGGTTGTTGATATGGTATAAGTTCGCTAAATTCTTGACCGTCTTGAAAATTAGTAATTTGTGCTTCAATGCCGAGAGATTGTAGTTGCGCTACGCGCGATCGCGCTGAGATTTCATCAAAAAAGTTACCCGCAGCAATTACGCGGCGCTCTTTATACATCAGAACCGTTGCTGCTGGTTCTACCTGCCGCACAAATTGTAGTAATAGGGGGCTATCACCGTTGACATAAACTGCGTAGCGGCCGCTTTGAATTCTGCTATCCGGTAAAGATGGAGGGCTATATAGCTCTACTGGTGGCGGTGGGGCAGAAGGATGGCGAATGGCGGGCTCGCGAGGTGGTGATAGAGGCTCTTGAGCGATTAGTTGGTGATGATTCTGTATATCTGTGCTAAGCTGGGGCGCGATCGCTCCGCTGGCGGCTGGCAAAAGATTAATATTTACTCCGAACAGCACAAGCGTCCAAAAGTAGTATTTGTGTAGTATGATAGATTTTAAAAGCATCCGGGTTTCCTCCGCGACTGGTGCAATCTTAGGCTTGCTGTTAAAGTTTTCAGCAACTTCTGTCGTATAGTTTAGAATAGGGATTAGACTGCCGATCTTAATCCCTATTAGGGATTCCAACCATGAACAAAATTGTAGTAGGCCTCTCCGGTGGGGTAGATAGTTCGACAGCAGCCGCAATTTTACACCATCAAGGATATGAGGTGGTGGGATTAACTCTTTGGCTGATGAAGGGCAAGGGTCAATGCTGCTCTGAGGGCATGGTGGATGCAGCTCAAATTTGCGAACAATTGGCCATTCCCCACCAAATTGTTGATAGCCGGGATTTGTTCCAGGCAAGTATTGTCGATTATTTGGTAGAAGGTTATAGCGCGGGTATTACGCCGTTGCCTTGTTCGCAGTGCAATCGAACTGTAAAGTTTGGCCCAATGCTGCGCTATGCTCAGCAAGAATTGGGAGTTGACAAGATTGCAACTGGTCACTACGCACAGATTACTTATGATGCCCAACTGGAGCGCTATCAGTTGCGACGGGCTGTGGATTCCACGAAAGACCAGTCTTATTTCTTATACGATTTGACACAGGAAATGCTTGCAGGTTCAGTGTTTCCGCTAGGGGATATTACTAAGGCGGAAACTAGACGAATTGCGGCAGAGTTTGGGTTGAAAACCGCTGAGAAGCCAGAAAGTCAAGATTTGTGTCTGGTGGAAAGTAACGGTTCGATGCGGGCTTTTCTGGACAAGTATATTGCACCGTTAAAAGGTGACATTGTTGATAAGGAAGGGCGGGTTTTGGGTCAGCATGATGGGGTTCAACATTACACGATTGGGCAGCGAAAGGGTTTGGGAATTGCATGGTCACAACCGCTTTATGTAATCGGTTTGGATGCGCTCAGAAATCGGGTAATTGTGGGCGATCGCGCTGATGCTGCACAAAATGAGTGTAATGTCAATCGGGTAAATTGGGTTTCGATCGCAGAACCAGGAGCTCCAATTCGGGCCCAAGTACAAATTCGCTATAGATCCCACCCTGTACCAGTAAGCATCATTCCTTTAGCAGATGCTAGAGTCAAATTGATTTTTGACGATCCACAGTTTGGCATTACCCCTGGACAAGGAGCTGTTTGGTATGATGGGGATATTTTACTAGGCGGCGGAATTATTGAGAGTCAAACTTAAAAAATAGGGCGGACAAAAGCCGCCCTATTTTATTTTGGGAATGCGATCGCTAAGGTGAAATCTTGTCTATATCTGCTAAGATTTTTTCGGCTTGGCGGCATAGTTCGCTGTGCCTGTTACCATTGCTAGCCAACAATCCCCCCCATTGATTGACATCGCCCCGATTGTACTGCAAAGGACTGCCGTCAAAATGAGTGAATTTGCCGCCTGCTTCTGTGAGAATTAATTCTGGGGCGGCTAAGTCCCAATCTTTAGGGGCAGATTTGCCAGAAAGAGCAATATAAATATCTGCTTTTTGCTCAACAATTGTAGCAATTTTGCAGCCAATACTGCCGATCGCGAGTTGATTTTGGATTGGCAACTGCTGCAATAATTTATTAAAACGTTCGTCACGGTGAGAACGACTAACTACCATAGATAAATCTGCGATCGCGCTGCGCCCAGATACCTGCAATTGTACAGGCAAACCGTCACGATTTTCTACAAAAGCGCCACCGCCAAAAGTAGCTGAATAAACTTTTTGAGCTTCCGGCCAAACGACAACAGCCACCATCGGTTTGCCATCACAAACTAAAGCAATATGTACCGCATATTCGCCGGTTCTGTCAATAAAATCGCGCGTACCGTCGAGAGGGTCAATAATCCAAACCCAACGCTGGGGTAAAGGACTTTGACCGCGTTTTCCTAAATGAAATTTGTAAGTTTCTTCACTAAGATAGCCAAATTCTTGATTATCTAAAACTGTTTGTAATTGATCGAGAATGTAGGAATTGACAGCAATATCTGCTGCGGTGACAGGGCCATCTTTTTTTTCTTGAACGTTGAGGTCGCCAGCATTAGGATCGCCGCGATAATAAGATTGTAAAATATCTCCTGCCCCCCAACCTACTGAACGCGCGATCGCGGCAAGTTCTACTAACGTTTTCATCAGCATTAACCACTAGCTATTAACTACTAACCATCACCAATTAATATGAGGATATTTCCATTCATAATAATTAGGAAACAAAAAATTAGTAAATGAAACTGAAATACTGACATCCAGTGACTTAACGTGATGCCACCAACCCACTGGAATGAAAAGCGCCTCTCCCGGTTCCAAAATGAATTCTAAAATTTTAACATTTTTGTAAAGCGGATATTTTTCCAAGTCAGGATTTTCGCCATCAACCTTGCTGAAAACCCCTATATGATTATACATCAGAGGCGTTTGTTCCGGTGAAATCATCCTCACCCGCTTACGTCCCGAAACTTGAGCCAAAATTAAGTTAACTGGGTCATGGTGCAGCGGCGTAATCGTACCAGCAGGGCCAAACCAAAAGAAAACTCTACCGCTTGTCTCCGTTGGGTTCAAATATTCAGGGAACATTTCGATATCGTTAAGCAAACTTTTAAATTCTGGTCTTTCCAGATTTTGGTTATTAGCAACCATATAATAATCGTTGCTTTCACCATTGTTGACAACCAAATCTACATATTTACCAAACAAAACCGTTTGTTTGTGCTTTTCGATATTAATTTCATATTCCGGATCGGACTGGCGATTAGCTTGAATCTCAACAGTTGCGTGACCGTATTGACACTTGAGATAGTTCGGAGTCCACAACCGCATTGCCGACCAATTACTCATCGCATTCGTGAGGATAACCGGAGTATTTGTAGCATAGTAATTATCTAAAAAGTCTTGGCGAGAAAGATAGCTTTTGCGTTCAATAGTACCAGATTTAGAAGACAGTGTTGCCAATTGGGTTTGAATTTGTAGCTGCGATTCCAGTTTATTCAATAGCTGCACAAAACTATGGCAAACTTGAAAGTATGGATTCGTTGCGATCGCTCTCACTTCTTCGGTTGCTAAATTAACCTCAATACCCATCTTAGCTAAAGTTTGAATCATCGTCTCATCAGGTTGATTCATCAACTTATTGAGTGCGAGCCATCGCTTCAAATTATCAGGAATTTCTTTTTTAGTTTCAGATGCCAATAACTGCGATAAATTTTGTGTCAGCCATTCCAGATTAACTTGCTGCTCGTCAGTCAGTGTAATTCGCAAAGGAGGAAGAGTAATAGTCACGGGTTTAGAATCAGACATAAATAGTATCTGTTTTTCAGGGACAGTTTGGGTCTGTTTGAGGCTATTACCAATAGACATCTCCCAAATAACTCTTGTAAAGCCAAGTATCACAAGATCCGGTTAATCTTTAGGTACGTAGTTGGGCTTTAGCCCTCTTTTGTATTTGAAAGAGGGCTAAAGCCCAACTACATACCTTGGGGAGATGTGTAATAGTTATAGCACGTCGCAGCTAATAGCATCGACTTCACAAGCATTACCTAGAAAATCTTTCAAAGAGGGAACTATGAAATCCGGACATTTTCACCAATTAATTAAAATTAATTAACTTTTTTACCAAGGAGCCAATAAGTGTTCATTTCTCCTTTCCCTTTAATAGCGATCGCGCCCCTCTCTTCAAACAAATACTTATCTTTTAAACGTTCATAAGTAGTAGTTGTAACTTGAATTCGCCCTGGCATTCCTTGAGACTCCATGCGGCTAGCTACATTCACCGTATTACCCCAAAGATCGTAGATAAATTTTTTAATACCAATTACACCAGCAACAACAGCACCCGTATTAATCCCAATCCGAATTTGGAAAGGCTCACCTTTTTCTGCTTGAAAACGAGCAATTGCACCTTGCATAGCTAAAGCCATTTGAGCAACAGCATTCGCGTGATCTTCCATTGGTACTGGCAAACCACCCGCCACCATATAAGCGTCTCCAATCGTTTTAATTTTCTCCAAACCGTACATTTCAGCTAATTCGTCAAACTGGGAAAAAATATGATTGAGCAAATTAACCAATTCTATCGGAGGTGTGCGGGCCGAAAGGGGAGTAAAACCAACAATATCGGCAAATAGAATTGTAGCATCATCGAATTGTTCAGCGATCGCATTTTGGCTTTGTTTAAGTTGATCGGCAATAGTTTTAGGCAAAATATTCAACAATAAACGCTCAGATTGTTCTTGTGCTATTCGCAGCGCTTCCTCTGCCTGTTTACGCTCCGTGATATCTTCGCCAATATACAATAAGTGCGTCACCTGTCCTTGCTCATTAATCAAAGGCATTTTCATAATCCGCTGCCAGATATTTCCCTTAAATTTGCTATTAAATATTTCCTCAACTACAATTAACTTACCTCCTGCAATGATGGTTTCGTGTTCTGCCTGCACGCGCTCGGAAGTTTCTCGATCCATGAACTTGTAAAGATTCCGTCCGATTACCTCGGTGCGGGGAATAGCATAAACTTCCTCAGCAGCGCGGTTCCAAAGTGAATAATTAAAGTTATCGTTCACATCTTTAACAAACAAAGCTAAGGGAATATTCTCTACAATACTATTTAAAAATCTGCTAGTTTGTGATAGTTCTTTTTCTAATCGTTTGCGTTCAGTAATATCTCTAACAATCAGCAAAATTTCATTGATTCCACTCACAACAATTCGGACTTCTTCTTCATAGAGTTTACCACTCCTCCAAAATTGATGTTCATAAACTTGGGTTTCACCAGTTGCGATCGCTCTCTCTATATATTGTATTTGGAGCTCCGCTATATCTGGCGGCAACATTTCAGAAATGTGCTTGCCAAGCCAATTGCTGTCAAGTTTCGATATTGATTCCCAATCTTTAGGGGGTAGGAAGTCTACATAAAAGCCATCTTTAGTAAGCCGAATCATTAAATCCGGTATAGCAGCAAGTATGGCTCGATTTTGAGCTTCGCTTTTAGTCAAGGCTGCTGTTCGCTCTTTAACTCGAATTTCTAAGATTTCATTAGTTTTTTCTAAAGCATCAAAAGTCTTTCTTAACTGAGTTGCCATTTGGTTAAAACTGCTTGCTAGAATTCTTAATTCTCTTGTCCCTTTTTCTTTAACCTTTTTATTTAATTCCCCATTAGCTAAAGCTTGAGTTGCCTCACTTAACTGCAAAATGGGGGCAGTTATCCAGTGAGCAGTGAAAATTCCTAACGCTGTAGCTAAAGTTAATGCTCCCAAACACAGCCAGATTGTAGTGCGAGTATTAGCATGAATTTGCTCCATGAAATCAACTTCAGGAACTACCACTATAATCAGCCAGTCAATACCTCGCCCATCTTTGAGAGGAGTTACTTGGAGAAAATGTTTAGAGCCTGCTATCTCAAAAGTGAACTGTTGATTGCTATTAATGGAGGCTAAATTTCCTACATGATTGCTTAGGTATTCAGCAGTGGATTTAATCAAAAGTGTGGAGCTATTTTTTGCCTGCACTCTGTCTTTAATTTCACCATTTTTATCTTTAACAAATAGTTTTTCCCCTGTAGAAGAGGCCACAATTGCTCCAGAGCGTTCTATGATGAAAGTCTGTCCCGTTTTACCAATTTTTATGGTTTTGAGGAACTCTTCAATATCCGAGAGAATAAAATCAACACCTACTACTCCGCGCACTTTGCCTACTTTGTCATAAATAGGTTGTGCTAAAGTAATGTTCAATCGAGGATCTTTAAAATCTAGGTAAATTTCACTCCATACAGAATTACCCACTGTCACTGCTTTTTGATACCAAGGTCGCTTTCTAGGATCGTACTTTTTTCTAACTTCTAGCAAAGTTGTAGGATTTCCTTCGCTATCAATCCCATAGCTATGAAATATTCCATTAGTTTGTTTGCCAGCTCTACCAGTTTGCCAAGTCTTATTATCTTGCAATCCTATACCAAAAAATTCTCCTTCAGCCGTTCCCAAATAAATAGCCGATACCTTTGCTGAATCAAATAAAAATCTCTGGTTCCAAAACTGGCGAGTCATCTTGCGAGCATCTTGTAAATCTAACTGATTTAGCTTGACGGCATTGACATTAATTTGGTTGATAATACGAGGTGCTGCTAGGTAATCGCTGAGGTTTTTTTGGATGCGATTACCTATTTCTATCTGTAATTGGTGAGCAACATCATTGACAGCTATTTGTCCATTGCGTAATGACACATATCCCGTCAAACCGACAGTGCCAAAAATTTGCAGCACAAATGGTACTACCATAGCGAGGCGCAGCGGCATCTTTTTAGAACCCTTAAAAATCCTACGGGTCAGAGCTTTCAATAGCATCTGTTGTCACCTAACTGGCTTGTATATCAAATTTCCCCGACTAGATGCTCCGTTTATTATTTATAACCTGATTTCTGGTCGAGGTCTATGCTCTTTCCAGCGGCGAGTCCCGAAAGATTGGCAGGAATGAGAGGCTATCTTTGCTGCTGCCGCGAGTGCATCTGTAAAATTTGCTTGTAAAATATAGTGGCAAAAAGCTCCGTGAAAAATGTCGCCTGCGCCTAAAGTATCGATAGCATTAATTTGAGGCACTTTTATTATGCCACTTATTCCACCACTGAGGTATTGAATTGGTTTTTCTCCGTAAGTGATGGCGATGTGGGGAATTCCTATTGCTGATAAATAGATAAATACTTCTTCGCTGTTGTGGCAGTTGGGTGGATAAAAATTGTCTGAACAAATAGCATAATCAACCAAAGGCAGTATTTTTTCAAATCCAGATTTCCAACTGCCAGCATCGGCTACAATGGGAATACCTTCGGATTTTGCTAGTTGAGCAATTTCGTGGCTGATTGCCATTTGGTGGCCATCAATTAGGAGGATATCAACTTTTTGTAAAATATCAGGAGCGATGCCTTGGCTGACTTGAGATTTAGTAGCGTTAATAGAAATTACTGCGCGATCGCCAGTGCTTTGAGTAATAATAATAGATGAAACTGGAGGCGATTCCAAGCGCGTTGGCTCTAAATCTGTTATGCTAACACCACACTCTTCTAAATCAGCTTTAATTAGTGCAGTCACCGGATGAGAACCAAACACTCCCAATAACATCGATCGATCGCCTAAGTAGCTAAATGTCACTGCTGCATTAGTAGCGGGCCCGCCAGCAGTAGCAGTATAATCAGAAGCAACAACTTTCTGATTTTGAGCGGGGTACTCTGTAACTAAATAGGCCAAGTCTAATGTTACTAATCCTAAAAATAAGCCGTTTTTATTCATTAGTTTGCTTAGTACAATCTCTTCAAAAATTATCAAGTAACGAAAATGCAGCAAGATTCAAAATCGGGAATACTTTACATTGTAGGCACGCCTATTGGTAATTTGGAAGATATGACTTTTCGGGCTGTGCGAGTTTTGCAAGAAGTTGATATAATTGCCGCTGAGGATACGCGACATACGGGTAAACTGTTGCATCATTTTCAGATTAAAACTCCTCAGATTAGTTATCACGAACACAATCGGCATCAGCGACTTCCAGAGTTAATAGATAAGTTGCTTCAGGGTAAAACAATTGCCTTAGTTACTGATGCGGGAATGCCAGGAATTTCTGACCCCGGCTATGAACTGGTTAAAGCTTGTACTGATGCTAATATTACTATAGTTCCGATTCCGGGTGCTTGTGCTTGTATTGTAGCTTTAAGTGCTTCGGGATTGCCTACAGATAGATTTATTTTTGAAGGTTTTTTAGCTGCCAAAGGAAAGGAAAGGCGGCGAATTTTGGAAGCTTTGCAAAGTGAGTCTCGTACTATAATTTTATACGAATCTCCCCACCGTTTGCGGCAAACATTAGCAGATTTGGGGATTTTTCTGGGAATGGATAGAGAAATAGTTTTAGCTAGGGAATTAACTAAGTTGTATGAGGAGTTTTGGCGGGGTACGGTTGGGGATGCGATCGCGCATTACACCCATCGCGAACCCCAAGGTGAGTTTACCATAGTTATTGCTGGTATTTCAACAGTAGCACCAATTTTATCAGAAGAGGCGATTAAGGCACAATTGCAAGAGTTAATTAGTCAGGGGGTGACAAAATCTCAGGCCAGCCGGGAATTAGCAGAAAAAATAGCACTTCCCCGCCGACAAATTTATCAAATTGCATTGACAATTCTGGATAACGAGTGAGACTTTTTATTGAGCGATAAAGTTTTGCAAATCAACCAGTATTTTACTTGCCAATATTTTAGCTAAATTAACGGGAACGGCATTACCTACCATTTTATAGCCATCAGCAATACGATTGTACTTAAAAATAAAGCGATCGGGAAAAGTTTGTATCCGAGCACATTCTCTCACTGATAATCGTCGATAAGGCTGAGGTGAATTAGGATCGAAAATACGTTTATCCTTTTCGACTAAAATCATTTTATTCGCTTGAGGATGTAAAGGTGCGTGTCTTCCCCCTGCCTGAATTGTAAAGGAAGGTTCCGACCAACTTCTGACTCGATTTCTTGACATATAAATACTAGAAAATCCCATATCCAGATATTCATGGTTTGGGATTGTTGCGCGATCGATTTTAACTTTATCAGCAAACTTAGTTGGTTCAATTAATTCTAAATCCGCAATCGCATCCTTGAGGGTTAAAATCTTGTTCCCAGGTTGAGGAAAATCGAAAACTTTACCCATTCTTTTACTGTAACCAACGATGATTACTCTGCTTCTATCTTGGGGTACTTCAAAGTCTTTGGCATTAACTAACTTATAGGCAAGTTGATACCCAACTTCCTCAAATAAATTTAAGATTTTGATAAAAGCTTCCTGGTGTCTTGCCGTTAATATGCCACTAACATTTTCGGCTAGAAAAAATAATGGCTTTTTATCCTGTACAATTCTAATATATTCGTAGAATAGTTGACCTCTACTATCATCAATTCCACGTTTTGCACCCGCTTCACTCCAACTTTGACAAGGGGGCCCGCCGATGATACCAAGACAGTTAGGTATTTCCTCCGACTTGATATTTCTGATATCTCTCTTGTCAAGTTGAGTGTCTACATGGTTAAATTTATAAGTATCCCAAATTGACTTATCGTACTCGTTAGCCCAGAGGACATTAAAACCTGCTTTTTGAAAACCTAAATCTAACCCGCCGCAACCGGAAAAAAGAGAAATTATATCCATATTTGCATCTTTAACTCCCATTAATTAAACTAAGCATCCTAAATGACAATAGATTCTATCCTCCAACCCTACCAACACTTCGGCGTAAACCTTGGCCTAGATCGCATTCAACGACTATTATATAACTTAGGCAATCCCCACCAAAAGATACCTATCATCCATGTAGCCGGGACAAATGGCAAAGGTTCCGTTTGCGCCTATCTTTCTTCCATATTAACCGCCGCAGGCTATCAAGTTGGACGCTACACTTCTCCCCATTTAATTGACTGGAATGAACGCATTTGCATTAATCAAAAACCCATCACTTCAGAAGAATTAGAAAATTACTTATTGCAAGTAGTAAACGCCATTGATAAGGATGGTGAGTCTCCTACTCAGTTTGAAGTATTTACCGCCGCCGCTTGGCTATATTTTGCCGATAAAAAAGTAGATATTGCCGTCATCGAAGTTGGCTTAGGTGGAAGATTAGACGCTACCAATGTTTGTGAAACTCCCCTGGTTTCTATCATCACTTCTATCAGTCGCGAACACTGGCAAGTTCTCGGCCCTACTGTCGCAGATATCGCTGGTGAAAAAGCCGGGATTCTTAAACAAAATTGTCCTGCAATTATTGGACAATTGCCTTTAGAAGCTAAAGCAGTTGTTGAAAAACGCATTGAACAATTAAATGTGTCCGCTATCTGGCCAAAACCTGCCCTAGATTTAGGCAAAAATTCGGCAGAATATCATTCTAATATACCTTCATCGGGGGTGACAATTAAATATCCTTTGCCGCTATTAGGGGAAATTCAATTAATGAATTCTGCCTTGGCGATCGCAACTTGCCAAATCCTCCAACAACAAGGGTGGAAAATTTCGGAAACTGCTATCCAAAACGGGATGGCAAACACTCAATGGTCTGGCCGTCTACAATGGACAACTTGGCGAAATCATAAACTATTAGTTGACGGTGCTCACAACCCCGCCGCGGCTATTGCCTTACGTCAATATGTTAATACTCTTGATAATTTATCCCCCCAAAAACAGGGGAAATCCTGGGTAATGGGTATGCTTTCTACTAAAGACCATGCTGATATTTTCAAGGCTTTATTAGAAACAGGCGATCACGTTTATTTAGTACCCGTTCCTGACCATAGTTCTGCTGAACCAGAAGAGTTAGCCAAGTTAGCTTTAAGTATATGCCCAAAATTATCTCATTGTCAAACTTATCCAGATTTACTCACAGGTTTAGATGCGTCGATTGGGAATAATTTAACTATCCTCTGCGGTTCTCTTTATCTAGCTGGTTATTTCTTTCAGCAGCAGAAGCAGCACTGAATCACCCTCAACTTGTAGGTACATAAACCTTTGTAGAAACACTCAAACAATTGGCTAATGGCGAAACTTGATGGTCTACAATTGGTTGGTAAACGCAACGACGATGAAGTTTATAAAAAACTAGAACGCCTTTTCTAACTATCGCGCCCTTTTAACACCATAGAAACAAAGATTTGTCAACAGTTACATATTTACCCAAAACACTCAATGGCAGCACTTCCCCACTTCCAAGTAAATCAACAGACACCCCATCTCTAATCAAAATTTTAAACAATTCATCCCCATTTTGAACCAAGCTTGCATCTAATTCAATGACTTGACCTTCTTCGTTCAAAACACTTAATAAATCCGCACTAGATAATAAACACAATCCTTCCTGATTATTGCCTTTCTTAGTCAAGCGATCGCCACATTTTCCAGTAGCATCAAGATCGGCAATCATCCATTCATTAGGTAACTCACAATTTAGTGCTAAATATTCAATAATTTGGGCAACTCTGGGTTCGAGTTTTTCCTGTTTCTCATAGCAGAGTGTAATTGCCCACTTTTGGCTAACATTTTGTTTCAGAGTAGAAG
>DATGYA010000019.1:0-24443 GCA_035298405.1 Kamptonema sp.
AAACTTGACTGCTGGAATCAAATTGTAGGCAGTATCGATCGCCAGTTTTGCAAAATTAACTAAGGCATTTGTAACAGCTTGAGGATCGCCGTTAGCTGGAAGGATAGCCTTTGGCATTAAATCAAAATTCGGATCGATGCCAACTACTATATTACTCGTTTGGGTGATTTTTTCTACAAGGCGATCGCTAAATTGCATAGTTTACTTTCCAGAATATATTGATTGAGAACCAACTACTTTAGGTCAAAAAAAGCTTGACCTACTTTTAAAAAACACTATCACTAAATAATCTATCATTGAATGTCATGACCAAATTGGTCTTTTTTTGATATTAAATATTTTTGCCATTCTTTTTTGTGACTAACCAAAGGTACTCTTTGATTTACTTTAACACCATTGGCGATTAAAAAATTCTCTTTGTCCAGATTATTGCTAATCAGGTTCACCACTTTGATATTCAAATCCTTCAAAATCAAAATAGCCGGATAATAACTCCTTTGGTCTACTTGAATACCTAAATGAGAAAAAGCCTCAAATGTCGTATAATTTCTTTGTTCCATAAGCGCATAAGTTTTTAATTTATTTGTCCAGCCAGCACCTCTCCCTTCGTGGTTAAAGTGATATATGATTAAACCATTTTCTGAGCGATCTATTATATCAATTGCTTGCATGAGTTGCCAATTACAGTCGCATCTTTGACAGCCAAAAATGTCGCTTGTGTAGCAAGCAGAATTAATTCGCAATAAAATTGGCTCTTCCGGATTTTCAATATTGCCTTTATAAATAACTCCATGCTCTGTCTCAACTCCATCCATTCTTATTTTATAACCGCCCATTAACAGCTTAACTCTCTCTTTAAATAATAACGATATACCAAGAACTTTATCCACTATTGTCGGCGATGTAGTCATGCTAAATTTCCTTAGATAATAGTTCTAAATCAACAAAAATCTACTGCGTATTATGCACCCTTACCTAAGTCAGACCTACTATTTCAAATGCTATAGATTGCTTCTATTCTCGGACTGGTAGAAAATGTTTTCCACGAAAGGAAGTGCAGGTTAATGTCCTCAGTTTTGAAATCTATATAACGCTTACTTGGGTCAGATAACCTCAAAGCGGGAGGTAAAAAGTCAGCGCGATCGAGCATAGTCATAATTTTTTGTGCGGCATCTTTTGGTGCAGTCTCTCCTGTATCTACCGATTCCACAATAGCGACAGCAGCATCCCATAATTTTCTAAATCCCTCATTCTTCGGATCTATATTAAATAAACCTAATGGTTCATGGGCATCAGGTAGCACTGAAGGATCGCCAGTTTGAATGAATTTTTTGTGCATCATTCCTAACCTCAAACCACCCAAACCTACAGCGAGATACCACATCCGAAACCAAGCATTCCAAAGATCGAAGTCTCTAAACGAGATATATGAGCAGTTAACCAATTGATCGTTATAATTGATAGTATTCTGCTGTAACTGTTCTATATACTCGAAGTGTTTTGTTGAAAAATCGTTGTCGGCAACAGCTTGCAGAATTCTATTAGCAAGGGCATCAATAATCGCGGTGGTATTAGCAAGCCCTCTCGAAAAAAGTGCATCGATAAAACCAGCAGCGTGAGATGTCAGGCAATAGCGATCGCCTACGCATTTTTTGACAGAATATTGCAGGCGAGAGGTGGAAGTCCAACTCCGCACTGGTTTGGCTTCTTCAAATTGTTTCGCGATCGCAGGAAACCTGGTGAGAAACTGCTTCCATTCTGCTTCAGGTGGTGTGTCATTTTTAGGAAAGCGTCGGGAATCCAAGCACAAACCAACGCTGCACAAAGGGTTGGTAGCATCTTTATGGTTGTTGAAAGGAATTACCCACATCCAGCCACCATCAAAGATGTGATGCAGCGTACACTGAGACCAGGATACAGGCTGATCGAGTACATTTTTAGAGTATACGCAGTCCTCATAAGGTTTTACACCAACCATGTGAGTAAACACAGTACGGGAGTGAGTTTTCATGCGAGTTGGCGTTTCCCGCAAATCAAATTTTTGAGCTAAGGGAGAACGATAACCGCTGCCATCTACTAAATATTTAACTCTGAATTTTTCTCCTTGTTCTGTTTTTAAGTCAACACCTTGCTCGTCAATATTTATGTCGATAATTTTTGTTTTCTGTCGGCATTCTGTCCCATAACGTATGGCAGTATGAAACATATAGGCATCAATATCCTGCCGATACCAGTGGTTCTCCGGTTGTCCGGGAATTAAAGTTTGAGTAACTTGTTGAGGATTTTGGTCTTTCTCTTGACGGTGATATACAAATCCAAAACCGAGTTTAATACCACAAGACGATGTTACCTTTTGACGAATATCTTGAAAGGTAGCAAGATTTTTGAGTTCGGGAACGCCATAGCGATCGGCCATCAATTCTAACATCTTCGAGGTATGGGGTACGGTTGATTCCCCAATTGCAAATTTCGGATGGCTGTCTGCATCAATAAGCAAAACGCGAACATCATGCTTAGCAAGAATTGCGGCTAGGATACTGCCACTAATCCCAGACCCCACAATACCAACATCAAACTGGTTCTCTTCTGAGGAGCATACTTTCTTAGTGTTAAGTTGGCTTTGTCCTTGCATATTTTTAGATTACGCAAACAGTTTTGTTCTGTGATGACTGGAATCTTGATTTTAGTGTAGCATAAAATTGCAAATCATCCTGTCATTTTTTGACAAATCTGATTAACCAAATTATCTGGTTCATTATCAAATATTACTTGGCTACTTGTTTTCTTTTTCAAGGCTTCCATTAATATTGAAATATATTCTGTCATGCCTCCAGTATCACTTAAAACTCCAATTAGTTTACCCATGTCATAGGCATTTGATAGCTCATTGAGAGTTCCCCAACGTCCACTAATAAAGATAGCTGCATCAGAGTCTGCCACAGATGAAACATTTCTATATTTGCGACAAACGGCTGCATTATCTTTGTGCTTATAATCTTGGGGTATCCAAACTATCTCATCGTATAATTCCAAAGGCGTTTCCATCACTGCGAGATGATGCTCTGGAGAATATGTAGCAGAGAATCCGATAGAATATCCGCCTAAACTCTTAGCTCCCAGTACAGCCTGTAGGGGAATTCCAGTACAGGCTCCTGTGATAATACAATTCCCAGTTCTAGCAATTTGCTCTCCAACTTTTCTGGCTTTTTCATTAACAGAGTCTTCGATATCTATAGCCGAACCAAAAACACCAATCTTTTTCATTTTATTTAATATTTTTAGGACTTTAACTCTCAATCAACGCATCACTCAAATAGCGAGTAAAACTATCGGCTATTTTATCGCTAATTCCTTCAACCCAATTTTCATCCTGTTTGGTATAACTACGGGGCGCATTAGCACCTAAAATTAACACACCTGCGTTACCAATCGGCTGACAAATCACACCCTGAGTATTTTCCGGTAAATATTCAAACTCAATGCGTCCCGGATAAATATTCAGATTAACCAAATAAACTGGCTTTTTTTTATCCAGTACCCGCTGCAAAATTGGCCCTGGCTTAACTTCTGGGTTAGCGCCCAAAATTCCCCGCCGTAAAATTACTTTGCCACGATACCAAATTACGAGCGATCGCGTGGCAGTATTCGTTAACAACAAATGCGATACCCAAGCCAACTCGGTTTTGACAGCATCCGGTAAATCCGGCGCAAGTTCAAAACCCTCAACTCCAATTAATTGTACTGAATCAGGCGATCGCGCCTGCACCTGTTGCCACAACAAACCCGTTAAAATCAGCAAAGCGCTCAAAATCACCCCTAAAGCATCAGAACGACTTTGAGAACTTGTCAACTCCGGTGTCAGCAAGCGGTTAACC
Source organism: Kamptonema sp. (assembly GCA_035298405.1). Classification (GTDB taxonomy): domain Bacteria; phylum Cyanobacteriota; class Cyanobacteriia; order Cyanobacteriales; family Microcoleaceae; genus Kamptonema. Next base: position 3,876 of record DATGYA010000019.1, read on the forward strand.
ATCAATAGCACACCTGCCAAAGCACCAGATACCAACGGTAATAACCTTAAAATTTTATTAGGGTCAGATTTAGCCATAAAAAAATGATTCAGATTTCATCAGGGTTAATACCTAATTCCTTTAATTTGAGCGCCAACCTTTCTTTTTCCCGTCTTTCCATTTCTAATTGCTGAATAGCCTGCTCCTTCTGCTGAATAGCCTGCTCCTTCTGCTGTCGTTCTAATTCTTTCTGCTGAATAGCTTGCTCCTTCTGCTGTCGTTCTAATTCCTTCTGCTGTCGTTCTAATTCAGCTCGTTGCCCTGCCGCTTCATCTGCTAGTAAAACGACATTACCATCAGCCTCAAAAAACCGCAACCAATTACCTTGACAATTCTCTATCTTACCTTGCCAAACACCTAACCATAAACCTAGTGACTGACAATATAATCTCCCTTGGTCATTAGTAGATAAAGGTTGATACCGACGATTAATTAACGTCCAACCTTGCAGTAAACTGGGATTATTAGGATCGAAGACAAAATAATCTTGAGTTTTTAATGTGCGCTCATAAATATCTTTTTTAGTGGTTAAATCACCTTCCGCAGTGGAGGGAGACATTAATTCTATCACCACATCTGGCATACGACCATCTTCTTCCCAGGCAATCCAAGCATCTCTATTTACCCTGCCATCTACATCTAAAACTACAAAGAAATCCGGCCCTTTAAAGTCTTGATTTCTTACTTGGTTGGCACTGTAATATACAAACATATTGCCACCCACAAAAAAGTCTTCTCGATTTCGCCAATGATACTTTAGAGACTGGATAAGTAAATTCATTGAAATTCTATGGTTATTACTTTCCATCGGCTCACCATCATCAGTAATGAGATTTATCGGTAAATTTTTTAGGGATAGTGACATAATTATCCTTAGTAAATTTGAGATTTTTATATTCCTCTAGGATAGCATATTTCCTAATTGAAAAACTGCTATAGCGAGTCTAAATCAATTGCACAAATTTGTAAGGGCGGTGTCTCCGTTTCCGCCCTACACTAACTTAAGTTGACCTTCCTAGCTAACCTCCCCTGGTTCGATAATTCTCTGGAATAAATAACCAGTACCGCGAGCCGTCAGAATTAACTCAGGATTGCTAGGATCGTCTTCTAACTTCGCCCTTAGTCGTGAGATATGAACGTCCACCACGCGAGTGTCTACGTGGCGCTCAGGCGTATATCCCCAAACTTCCTGCAAAATTTCCGATCGCGAAAAAGGCTCCCCAGAGCGACTCACCAACAGCTCTAACAAGCTAAACTCCATACCCGTTAACCGAATCCGCTCATCCCCCTTATAAACCTGACGCTTATTCGTGTCAATCCTAATATTGGTGACATGAATAACGCCGGAACTAGGAATACCAGAAGCACCATTTTTATCAACCCGCCGCAGTACCGAACGGATGCGGGCTTCTAATTCCTTCGGAGAAAAAGGCTTGACAACATAATCGTCGGCCCCTAGTTCTAAACCCGTGATCCGATCGGCCACATCCCCCAAAGCCGTCAGCATGATAATCGGTACGTCTGACTCCTTCCGCAACTCCTGACAAACGCCGTAACCATCTAGCTTTGGCATCATTACATCCAGTACCACAAGGTCAGGATCGGTATTGCGAAAGGTATCTAGGGCTTCTTCGCCATCAGCAGCAGTGACAACATCGTAGCCGATCATCGACAGGCGAGTTTCCAGAATGCGGCGGATACTGGCTTCGTCATCGACTACCAGAATTTTTTCCTTATGGTTATCCAACTTCCCGAACACTCCTTAAGTTACATTACAGATAAGTTAATTTTTTGTACCCTACTCATTAAGACACAAACTTTTTTAATTACTTGTGTTTTGCCTGAAAGTCTCATCATTGCTTTCATTCAGTCTTTTTAAAATGTTAAGGTTACTATATATTATTGTAAACAATGGCCAAGCCTCGAACACAATATGTTTGTCGGGAATGCGGCTACGAGTCGCCCCAATACTTTGGCAGGTGTCCGAGTTGTCAGACGTGGGATTCCTTTGACGAACAGTTAGACCTGACTCCGACATCCCCAATGGCACGAGGGGGTTTGACTGGTGTAACGACGAGGGAAGCGGGCAACTTAACGCCTGATAAGTCGAATGGTCAGCCTAGAGCATCTTTCAAGTTATCACAGATTGCCGATCAGTCACAGTCGCGATGGCCTTCGGGCTATGGGGAATTAGATCGAGTTTTGGGAGGGGGGATTGTTCCGGGTTCTTTGGTGTTGATTGGGGGGGAACCGGGAATTGGGAAATCGACGCTGTTGTTACAGGTGGCGAATCAATTATCCCGCAAGGATCGAATATTGTATGTGAGTGCGGAGGAGTCGGGACAGCAGGTGAAGTTGCGATCGCAGCGTTTGGGTGTCGCTACTCCTGTCAATTTGTCGGCGAATGGCGGACAAAATTCTAATGGTAGTGGGGAAAAAGCTAAAGGTGCTGCTGACGAAAACCTCGACAATTCAGCAGATAATTTTTACTTACTCCCGGAAACTGATTTAGAAGTAATCTTGCGAGAGTTGGAGTCGCTGAAACCAAATCTAGCAGTAATTGACAGTATTCAGACGGTTTATTTTGCTAGTTTAACATCGGCTCCTGGTTCGGTGGCGCAGGTACGGGAATGTACTTCGGCGTTGATGCAGGTGGCAAAGCGGGCAAATATTACTTTATTTATTGTCGGTCATGTGACTAAAGATGGGGGCTTAGCGGGGCCGAGGGTTTTAGAGCATTTGGTGGATACGGTGTTGTATTTTGAGGGCGATCGCTTTGCTTCTCACCGACTTTTACGTTCCATGAAAAACCGCTTTGGCGCAACTCATGAAATTGGTGTTTTTGAAATGATTGCCAATGGTTTGCGAGAAGTTGATAACCCATCGGAGTTATTTTTAGGTAATCGAGATGAGTTTTCTCCGGGTACATCGACGACAGTTGCTTGTGAAGGTACTCGCCCAATTGTAGTAGAAATTCAGGCTTTAGTTAGTCCTGCTAGTTTTGGTTCGCCGCGCCGCGCCACTACTGGCGTAGATAATGCGAGATTGCAACAAATTTTAGCAGTTTTGGAGAAAAGAGTAGGGATTCCACTATCTAAATTAGATACGATTGTAGCAACTGTGGGCGGGTTGAAGGTGGAGGAACCTGCGGCGGATTTGGGAGTTGCGATCGCAGTAGTAGCTAGTTTCCGCGATCGCGTGGTGGATGCACGGACTGTATTATTAGGAGAAGTCGGCTTAGGCGGACAAGTGCGACCAGTTTCGCAACTGGAATTAAGGTTGAGAGAAGCGGCAAAGTTAGGGTTTAAACGGGCGATTATTCCTCACAATCAAACGCCACCAGATTTAGGGATGCAAATTATTCCAGTGGCAAAAGTGATTGATGCAATTATTGCGGCAATTCCAGCTACTCCCCGTCAGCTAGAGTCAGAGGAAGAATAATCTCATTTAACTCTCAACTGTTAACTATATTCAGGAGATAAAATTTATGCACCAGATAGATGTGATTGAAGCAAAAGAGAACCTGAGTGAATTAATCGAAGCGGCGATTAAGGGTGAAGAAGTTGTGATTAGTAAGGATAACCAACCTGTTGTAAAATTAGTGGTAATACCCAAAAAAGTCAAAGGAGATCGCCAAGCAGGAAGTGCTAAAGGCATGGTTTGGATCTCCGATGACTTTGATGAACCCTTAGAAGAATTTAAGGAGTATATGGAATGAGGTTATTGTTGGACACTCATACCTTTATTTGGTACGTCACCGACAATCCGAGACTTAGTATTAGTGTCAAAACCTTAATTGAGGATGAAAATAACGAGAAGTTAGTTAGTACAGCTAGTATCTGGGAAATGGCAATTAAGCACAGTACGGGTAGGCTAAATTTTAGTCTACCTTTTATGGAGTTTATCCAGCAGCAACTCAGTGTTACCAATATTGGAATACTAGATATCAATACTCCGGACAGTTTTTGAGTAAAAGCCTAGAACCCTGATTCTACCGTTAGCGATCGCTCCTAGACGAAAGCCTGAAACCCTCATTCTACCGTTAGCGATCGCAAACTGTCCGAAGTGTTGAGATATTAATCTAGATCACATTGAGGTTGTTGCTTCACTACCTTTACATCACCGAGATCCCTTCGATCGCCTGATAATTGCACAGGCTATAGTAGAACAAATACCTATTTTGAGTGTCGATTCTATTTTTGATGCCTATCCGATCGCGCGGTTATGGTAAATCATGTTACTATTAATATAATAAATTTAGAGTCGGCTTTGATTAAATATAAATTATTTTAGTAGCGGTTCGCAAAAGAATGATGCAACAAAAAAAACATCGAAAAAATTCTTGGTCAAATGAACTAGATGATATAATACGCGGGGCATCGGGCGGATTTTTATTTGGGATTCCCCTACTTTATACAATGGAGGTTTGGTGGATTGGTTCCTTTGCCAAACCTCTGCAAATGCTAGGCGCGATCGCATCTACTTTTGTTGCCGTTTTCCTGCTTAACCGCACTGAAGGCTTTCGCAAAACTAAGAACATTCGCCTGCAAGATGCTTTAATAGATAGCGTGGAATCACTAGCGCTAGGCATTTTTTGCGCCGCATTTATCCTGTTTTTATTGCGGGAAATTACATTCGATACTCCCTTGCAAGAAACTTTGGGAAAAGTAATATTTGAAGGACTACCCTTTTCTCTAGGAGTAGCGATCGCGCGAGCTGTTTTAAGTGGCGATCGCAATCAAGGTTCAGATGACGACAAACAAAATCAAAAACAAGAAAGCACTATTAATGCAACTCTAGCAGATATCGGCGCTACTTTAATCGGTGCTACCATAATTGCTTTTAGTATTGCACCTACCGATGAAGTTCCCATGTTAGCCGCAGCGATATCTCCCCCTTGGCAATTAGCCATTATTACCATTTCTCTGCTAATTTCCTACGGCATTGTGTTTGCCGCAGGCTTTACCCACCAAGTAAAGCGCTACCAGCAGCAAGGTATTTTTCAAAGGCCGCTCATTGAAACTATAATGGCTTATTTAGTGTCACTTGCGGCATCTACATTTATGCTGTACTTCTTCGACAAGCTCAATTTTAGCGATCCTTGGTCAGTGTGGTTGAGCTATACGTTAGTATTAGGATTACCTGCAACAATTGGCGGCGCGGCAGGAAGGTTAACAGTATGACACAGGATAAACAACACGAACAAAAGCGATCGCTGGCTGAGTGGGTGACATTTACGATCGCGTCTTTTATTCTAGCTACCCTGACCGGATTAGTAGTTTACAATTGGGTGACTAACAAACACGAACCTCCCATCCTCTCTGTCACGCAAAACACAGCTATGCGCGAAACAGGAGGGCAATTTTACATACCATTTATACTGACTAATACTGGTGGCGAAACTGCTGAGTCAGTTCAAGTTATAGGGGAACTGCGAGTTAATGGAGAAGTTGTGGAAAGTGGAGAACAGCAAATAGATTTTTTGTCAAGCGGTGAAACTCAAGAAGGTGCTTTTATTTTCAGCCGCGATCCGCGCAAAGGTCAGTTAATTTTGCGAGTAGCAAGTTACAAATTGCCATAAGTTGCGTTAAATGTAGAATTTAACTTAGGAAAAAAATTTAATTACTTAATGATTTTTCAAATATACTGAAGAATAAGTACGATAATTGCATATTTTACCAAAACTGAGAGCAATTTGCAAGGGATTTTTCTAGAGTTGTAAATGCGATCGCGCGGTTAGGGTAAATAGCAGTTACTACAAACTTGCTTTAATTTTGTTTTTCTAGTTAATAGCGATCGCTCTTAGTTTCTCTGCTTACTTCAACTTGGGGGCGAACCCACAAAAATTGTAGTATTGCACCTCCAATAATTCCTAATGTACCGCTTAAAGCTAATACTACTCCTACAGGCATTTCTATTGATTGGAAAAATAGAAAATTTAAGGATACAGGTGCAGCATTTTGTACTGAGAAAATTGCGATCGCGCTTACCCAGGCGGCCACAACTACAGCGATCGAGAAATTGGGTATATTTTTCATAAATAAAGGTTAATTGGTTTTAATTGATTGATAATATTCTAGATCTATTGAACAATTTGGGTTTGTTTTCCCACTTTGTTAGCGATTATACCAGCTAAAATGCCGTCTTTTTCAGAAATGTGACATAATACACTAAAATCCCCAGATTCTTCGCTGCCAATTAGCACAAAAAGCTTACTATTTAGCTCTATAGTAGTATACCTTAAAAGCTATTAAATAGATCCCAATATTTTTCTTAAGAAATAGCTGAGCACCGCACTCTTCACTTATAGTAGGTGAGAAACTTACTGACTATTATATAATTTTTACTGATTAGTCAGTAGATTCGGATGGGTGCAGATGCAAAGAAATTCGCAGCTATTAGAGGGCGAAAATAAAGTCAAAAGTAGGAAGAATATTTGCCCCTCAAGAGTTTTTACCAGATATGTCTTTCCAAACACCTACTCAAGTTAGGCCTAATGGCTAATTTTTATTAGCATAATGGCAGGTAAAAATTTCTAAAGAAATGTGACATACTCAAGGTAAGAATTTTCAAGGCTTGGCAAGTTGATCTAGGACTTCTTTACAAAAACAATCGAGGTTTTTATGAACAACAGCTCAGAGTCTAAACTACCTCTATCTCAAGATAGAGATTGGGAGTCAGTCGAAACTTTAGTAGTGCATTCCCAGCTCGTCGAACCTCCAGAATTAACTGGGAATGACCAAATCTCCGAGTCAAACGTTTCTTCTATAGCAGTTAACTGGGCAAAGAAGTATTACAGTACAGTTACGTCTCACGAGAAGCGATCGCAGATCCAAGCTCCTAAAGCTCAGCAATTACAAGAATTTGAGGGCAATCGGGCTAGAACAGTTGACAAACTGACAGATACTCTCAAGGTAGCCAGTAATATAGCTTGGGGCGAAGTACAAAATCTTTTAGGCGAAGATATTCAACGCCACGCCATCAGTCCCGACTTAATTAATCCAGCCCAAATCACTGCCGACGCTCGGAATTTATATGCAAAAGCAATTGATGCTTTTGCCGAGCAAGAATCTGCTTCTCGCTTGTCGGTATTAGTGGGCAGAAATATTATTGAACTGCGAAGCAAATACTCCCAAGCAGATCCCTTAGTTCTGGGATTTGTGACAATGGAGTTTCATTACCTCGGCCGATTCTTGTTAGAGAGTCTTTCTCAAGCAGAGCAATTGCAGTTTATACCTTACTTAAAAAGTATAGATGATTACCTGCACATCCCCTTTGGAGAAATCAAAACTGCCGCAGGGACTCACAATAGCACCTCAAAATCCTTGATAGCAGTGCAGCATTTGTTACAAAACACTACTCAAATTGCTGGTGCAGTGTACGAGCGCGTCAGGGCTCAGCATCAAGGCTACCGCAGCAGCAGCGGCTATCTAACTGATACAATGGTGAAACTTTCTAGCATCCGAGATGTAGAAATTTTTCAAAGCTATTTATGCCTGTGTGCCTTAGAAAATAGCATCCGCCCCGTACAGCAGGAACTCTTTCCCCTCTGCGTGATGCTCTATCCCAGACTTCATGTAAGCTGGAAATTAGTACAGGATATGCTGCTAGTTTTGTTCTGGGAAATACACGATCGTTTGCCTGCTGAAGATGTAATGGTATTTTTACCGTATCTGCGGACGCTGACAGAAATGTTTTCCAATGAGGTATTTCCAAACTAAATGGAAGTTAAAAAATTAGGTGTTATGCGAAAGGTTGTTGTAGGTATTGACATTGTGAAGCTACACTATATATAAGGGTTGATTTAGAATAAATTTCATTACCTAAATCAACCCAAAAAATTAAAAAAGATTTTATTAACCTATTTGCCAGTTGCTATAAAAGCTATTTTAGTGATTATTTTATTTAAAGTTCCCAGTAAGATAATTATAACTCAACACAGTTCAGTTAAGATGGTATTAACTTTATAAGCCTTAACTGAACCGTATTGAATTATCATAACCTAGTGCCGCACAGCTTCCAGTAAGCGAGAATAGTAAAAGCTAGTGCTAGTCATCGCCTGTCGCCTAATTGTAAAGCCGTTGCTCTGTAAGATATTGATAATATCAGTTTCCCGGTGTTGATAAGCACGAGTAGCTTTACTTGGCCCTGGAAAAAATTCCCCAATTTTCTTAAGTGCAGTGAGGGCTAAAGTTTTCGGAGCGAAACTGAGAATTAGTCGCGATTCAGTTATAGAACTCAAGTGGCTAATCATCGCATCGGCTTGATCTTGAGGATAGTGGATGAGTACATCCAAACAAATAACCGTATGGTATCTACCACTCAAAGCCTGCAAATCTTGAGCCGTAAACGACACATTATTTGCTTTTCCCGGAACCATATTAGCTCTGTAAAAAGCTTCCTCTACCATCTTTTCCGAGATATCGCTAGCATTGACAATCGCCCCAGCTTCAGCTAGGGGAATGCTTAGGCTACCCACGCCGCAGCCAGCATCGCAGACTAAGAGCCCTGGCAAATTGCCATCAGCGATGAGCCATTCTAGCACTGTATCAACTGTACGCTGATGTCCTGTGCGGATATCGAGTTGAACTTTATTAACTGTGCCGTCGCCGTAAATTCGTTGCCAGCGATCGAAGCCAGTAGAGTTAAAATATTCCCTAACAATAGTTTTGTCGTCGGCTACGTTCATAAATTAATTTGCCTAGTGGTGCATTCCAAGGGTTTATTATACAACCTGAAGTTACCAACAAATATGGCCGGGGCGGGTTTATAAAATTTGTCTCTAATGAAGAAGTATTTAGGTTAACCCGCCCCTACACTATCTAGAAACTATTAATTCTTCTGGGGACAGCGGGGATGAATGCCTCCCTGCAAACAGATATAAGCGATTTGACTAGCCTCTAAATTCTTAACATCTGTAAAATCAACTCCTTGTAAACGACCTGATTTAGAAGCAACAGCCGGACTTTGAATAAATTGATCGGGTCGATTTTGCTTAGTGCTGACAAAAGTTGCTCCTTTGAAGTTAGCACCCGCGATATTAGCACCTCGGAAATTCACTAAACTTACATCTGCATTCCGAAAATTAGCATCTTGCAGTTGAGTATTACTTAAATTTGCACTAGCAAGTTTAACTGAGCTCAAATCTGCATTTCTTAGGTTAGCTTGGCTCAAATCTGCTCCCGATAAATCGGCTCCTTGCCAATCGGATTTTATCAAATTTGTTCTTTGCAATTGAGCGCCTTGAGCTTTTGCTTGCCCAAAACGCGCATTTTCCAAATTTGCTCCTGACAAATTGGCACTTCCTAAATCTGCACCTGTAAAACTGGCATCTTTTAGCAAAGCTTGCCGCAAATCAGCTCCGATCAACAAAGCGCTGCTGAAATTAGCGCCGCTTAAATTGCCATTCGACAAATTAGCTTTATTCAGGGTTGCTCGCAGAAAATTAGTGCGGTTCATCATCACATTACTTAAAAAAGCACCAGTTAGGTTTGCGCTTTCAAAATTAGCACCGCTCAAATCAGCAATCCAATCATCAAAAGTACCGAAACGACCATCTTTTCCGGCTCCGTAAAAGCGGACTCCGGGTAAAATAGCATTAGTAAGATTGGCACTTCGCAAGCTAATTCCTGACAGATCGGCTTTTTCTAATACTAAAGTGAATTGAGCGGGGCCGGAGACTGTTTGACTTAAATCTGTGCGGCTGAGGTCAACATCATTTACCTGACCTCTGTAGACTGTGAGAATTTTGGCGATCGCTCTTTGAGTGGCCCTTTGCCGGATATTGGTTAACTCCCGTTCCTTGGCATTTCCGCCGTAGCGCAGAGAATCTAAATCGTTACTAAGTGCTTGATTTAATCGCTGCAAATAAGGCAATGCTTTTGTACCTGCACTCACTAAAGCTTGCTGAATTGAGTCTACAAGAGTGCGATTTTCTTCTTGACCAAGGAGATCGGCTAATAACGGTACGGCGCGGGAGTCTTCGACTGCACCCAAGGCTAGAATCGCTGCCCTTCTTTCCGCTATTCCATTAGGTGAAGTGGGGGATAACTTATTTACTAAAGCTAAAAATACCTCATCGTCTCGCTGCTTAAAATCACGTAAATTTGCCTGACTTTGAATATAAACTTGGGTGCCAATAAAGGTTCCTAAAACTGATGTCATGCCTAAAATAGTAACTGTTAGCAGAGTGAAACCAGGGTGTTGACGCATCCAGGCCCAAAGCCCGCGACTGCCATCTGCGGGGGTTTCTGGCGTTAAGACAATGGCTGCGATCGCGGCATCTTCGTCAGTCCAATCTTCGCCTATAAAAGGATTGGGGCGAGGAAGCGATCGCGCATCTTTTACCAAAGTACGCCCTAAACGGTCATGGCCCGCACGGCGTTTAGGGTCGAATCCGGCCGCCATGCCGTCTCCCAGCATCATTAAGCTGCTAATTCCAGCTAAAATCACCAAATCTGGAAAAGCACCAGTAAAGCGCCATAATGTATAAGCAATTCCCAAAGGTAGTCCCCAGCGGCCTAAGCTTTCGCGGGCCAAGGCGCGTACTATCCCTGGCGATGTACCAGACTCGGAGACAACTTTAACGCCGAACCAGCGTTTGGGGGAAGTTTGACCTTTTTTAGCAAGTAAATATAGTTGCCATCCCGCTACAGCTATAGGAGCGATCAGTGCACCAGACCAGAATAAATTAGTTAGGGGGGCAACTCGTGGGTTGCGATCGCGGATGGGAATTGCTAGAGTTTGCGCGATCGCTTCAGATGTAGCAGCAACTACGGGGTTGAGAGGTACACTCTTTGTGGCATTATTGGCAAGCGTCCCGATCGTGAATGGCACTAGGGAACTAGCAACAATTAATGATACTTCAACTACCCAAGCACCGCACCTGCGAACCGTTAGCGGCAATTCTCTAGACACTTGCCATGATGGATCTGGTTGATTGATGTCGCTGCTTACGGTTGGGTTAGCCATATAGATTTTAGATTTTAGATTTTCTGTGTGTTAACGGTTAACGGTTAACTATTAACTGTTAACCGTTTGGGATAAGCTTAGCCCCCTATCTCCAATTCCCAGTACCCATTTATATCACCGATCGCTATTTTTTGAGGTGGGGGGTGGCCGAAAACTTATACGCTATGCACAGCGAGACTCCCGGAACGATCTATCTAGCAAAAGAATAAGAAAAAGGAGATAGTGGGATGGGGGGATTGTGGGAGAGGATAAAAATGGGTCTAGACACGGATTTTCAACGGAACCTCAGTTATCCTTTAGCGTCGAGAAACTTGGGTATGCCGCCATTGTGTTCGCAACAACAGGAATAATAAAAATGAAGATACGCGATCGCGGGATAGTTCCCATCGCTTTGGCGATGATTTTAGCAACTGCTGGCGCTGTTCGTTCTGAGGCTTTACAAATTGCCCCCGGATTTAAGGAACCCCTGAGTGTTTCAGGTACATCTGGTGGCCCCAATAACAGCGGTGACTGCGGCAATATTGCCGCGACACCAAACCTCGTTATCCAAGTTGGGGAAGATTTACCTTATTGGCGGATTAGAGTGCAAACTGCTGGTGCTCCGACAATATTAATTCAAGGGCCCACTGGTCGTTTTTGTGTGTTACCAGAAAGTGCGGCAGCAGGTAATTTAGAGTTTTCGGGGTTTGGAAATAAGGGGACTTACTCTATTTTCGTAGGCGATCGCGCCCAAGGTCAACATCCTTACACTCTTTCTATTACTCAAAATCGAAACTAGATTTGTTAAGAGTTATAAGTAGAAGGAAGAAGGAAGAAGGAAGAAGGAAGAAGGAAGAAGGAAGAGGGAGAGACGGGGAGAGGGAAGACTGGGTACAACTAACAACTAACAACTAACAACTAACAACTAACAATTAGCCATTAGCCATTAGCAGTTAATCGCCCTTTTTTTCCAACTTACTATCCTGTAAATAATTGCCAATACCTTGAATAATTCCCCGTCCGATCAAACCAATGCCTCGTCCAATCACTTGCGTTAGGACATAAACAACACCCGTACCCAAAAAAGCTACAATTGACCGAATACGTGGTGCGATCGCATCCCTCGTTTCCAACACCAGAGTCACCGCCAACTGCACGCCAGAAAGTTGTGCTAACTCCTGATTTCTCGGTGCATAAATAGATGTTTTTTGAATTCCCCGCTCATTTAATACCAACAGCAAAAAGCGACTTTCAAAAATTGCCTGCGGTTCCCCAATAAACTTTTCTATTCGATATTTCCAAGATAAGTTATTCCGAAACCGCTCTATTTCTCGCGTAGAAATCAACTGACGGTCATAAAACTTTTGTTTTATTTCTTCGAGATCCGCAAAATTATTGAGGAGCGGCTGGATCGCGCCGTTAGCTATTTGAATCGCTAAATTTTCAAGCATTGCTTGCGATCGCACCATCGCTTCTGGGCTACCCGCCTCGCAGGAAGCATTATCAATTATTAAGGGAGTTTGAAATAGCAAATGAGCAAAAAACTCAATTACCAACGGAATTTTATCTAATATCGATCTTTCCACAAAATCCACATCTTTGAGCAATACTGGCACAACTTCTATTCGCTCTTGTCCCTCAGAAAATAGTAACGAAGAAGTAGGAAGCACAAATGTATAATTTTCTTCGATCGCAGCTTGTTTTTTTAAGGAAAATTGGGAGTCAGCAACGACATTAGCGGTATCGATACGTAGCGTGTAATATTTACCGAAAAAATCTACGATCGCACCTTGCCATAAATCTCGGACAATAGTAGAACGTTTTTCTGATAATTGCTGCAACTGAACTTGAGAAAAGCGAAGTTCCTCTAGTACCTCCTGCAATTTTCGCAAGATTATATAAATTAATTCCCGTTTCTTAGTCAACCGGAAAATATCGATTTCCAATGGTACGCCAGTCAGATTAACTAAACCAGATTGTAATTTTGCTGCTGCTGCATCAAATAACGCTGCTTGCAAATCATTTGTAGTTGAAGACTGAGGAGATAATTGCGAAGTGGTAATTGCAGCCGGAAAATTAGCAATTGGCAATTGGGAATTAGTTATTATCCTGTTGATTTGTTCGCGATCGCCTGTACTCTTCTCTTCCTGATGCTGAGGTAATAGTTGACTGAGAATCCAGCGAGCAGCTAATAATTCACGACGACGACCCCGGAGGAAAGCCCAATCTACCAAAGACGCAAAATCTTCTGTTTGTAGCTGTTTTGAAGCTTCTAACTGTGTATTAATTTGAGCGATCGCAGCATCAATTTGCCGCACTCCCGACAAAGAAACATTAGTGAGTAATTTTCTGCGTCTAGGGAAAGCAAAACCGTCTTGGGGCGCGGCATTACCTACATTCTCTTGCTCCTGCGAGTTCTGTGACCAATAACTTTCACCAGATGCTACTTGACGAATCGCAGCTACTATCTCCGCAACCGCCATACCTTTAGCACAGTAACCATTTGCACCTGCTTGCCTTGCTGCTGTCAAAATCGTGGGTGCGAACAGCGATCCCAGCAGCAATACTGGAAGGTTGGGGTACTGGGTTTTGAGCTGTTGACATAGTATCAAAACCAAGGTGCGATCGCGCTCAGTATCCTCCGACGGCAAAATCTGCCCATCTACATCCCAAAGTACCAAATTTGGCATATTTGCGTCGCCAAGAGCCGCGATCGCCCCCAACACAGCTAAAATATCAACCCCAGTCTCCACCTCTGCAACCACTTGCAAATCAGGATACTGAGTGCAGGCGGCTCGTAGCCCCAGCCGGAAGATTGGATCGCCATCAATTAGCAGCAATTGCAAATTGGTCATATAGCAGAAGGAAGAAGGAAGAAGGAAGAAGGAAGAGGTAACAATAGCAAGGGTTTCGGCAATTAAGATAGTCTTAACCGTCCTGGCGGTTGCTATAAGTAGTTAGACAAAATTAATTACATACTTTTTTTCAAATTCCCGGAGCAAGTTTTTCACAGATGAGACAAATATTTTCCACGTTTTGCAAGCATCTATTTCAAGACATTCATACTTAATAAGCCGCTAGAAAATTTAACAATTAGCTATTAACAATTAGCTATTAGCTATTACCAAAATTTCTTGAAAAATTTCGATCGCGCGGTCAGTCTTAGATTCCCAGTCAAAGTAATGCTGAGTCACCCGCTGCGTGCCTGCTTTGCCCATTTGAGCTCGCAATTCGGGCGATGCGGCTAGGCGCACCATTGCTGCGGCTAAATTGTTCGCGAACTCTTCAGGGGAACTGGGCTCAACCAGAATGCCGCAGCTAGAGTCTACGTATTCCGCAGGCCCCGCCCAGTTGGTGGCAACAACTGGCAAACCCAGGGCCATTGCTTCTAATAGTGCTGTCCCGCCGCACTCCCGCAGGGATGGCATGACGAAGACATCGGCGGCGCGGACGATCGCGGCGCTGTCTTCTCGCGCCATCCACCCATGAAAGTTTACTTTGTCTTTGATATTCAGCGCTACTACCTGAGCTTCAATTTCTCCCCGCAATTCGCCGTCACCGATCAATTCCAATATTGAATTAGTTTGCTGGGCAACTTGCTGGAATGCTGAGACGAGAAACTTAACGCCTTTCCAGTCCACAAAGCGCCCGGAGTAAACGAAGCGCACAGGTTGGTCGCGATCGCACTCTGAACGTTCTATGGGCTTCCAAATCGCTAAATCTACCCCGCTTTCTACTACATAATACAGCTTACCTTTATAACCTTTTGGCAAAGCTTCCGCTGTGCGTTTGTTGGCGGCAATCAGTGCCTCTGCTTGCAATTTTCCGGGTACTAACTGATGTGCGATCGCAGATAAAAACCGCCCAGCCGCGATCGTCACTTGACTTAGCCGCGAATCCATATATCGAAATGCTGGCGGAAATTCCAAACCTCCACATAGCGGCCCGATGACTACAGGTACGCCTAAGTCATACATAAAGCTTAAACCTTTCGGGGTAATGGGTGCAGGCTCAAAAACTATTTGAATGCCTTGTTGTGCGATCGCCTGCTTCACTACTTCCCGCGCTTGTCGCTGTGCGATCGAGTGCAACCACTGACCGAAGATTAAGTCCCGGATTCGACCTGGCAAACCCTGACTAAGCCGCCAAATCATTATTTGTAAACCCGTATCTTCAACAAAGCGGATTTTTTGGAAGTGTTCGTCGCGGAAGGCTTCTCGGAGTTCTTCCCTGACGCGATCGTGGCATATCATCCAGACATCGATGCCGCGATCGAGCATTAATTTAAAATAATAAAACGGCAAGCTGGCCTCACCGCCCATTCGCATTGATGCGTTCCCAGTAACGATCGCTACACGCATTGAATTCATAGGAATTTGATATTAAGTAGATTGCTAATTGCTAATTGCTAGCTGTTTGCCTGGAATCTGCTGTTTTGTATTCGATTAAATTGCTGCGTTGCCCCAACAATCTACGTAAGTGAAATTGAATCTGACCCTGGAGTTGAGAAAACTTGCCCAACACGCAAAATATTGCATAAAGCGCTGCCGATTTTTTTTCTAAACTAAGCTGTTTATAACTATAAATTCTATAGGTTAGCAATGGGTAAGCGCTCAACAACAATAGGCTCCAGCCGCGAGTTAGCCACACGCCACCTAATGCTAAAAGTGGCAAAATTAACCCCCAAAACCAAATACTCCGGCTTTCTTTCACCCAGTGGCGTTCCGGTTCCTTTCCGTGCAACCAAGCTCCTTCGGCGTAGGCGTGGCCCGCTCTTTGAGAACGTTTCCACCATTGCGCGAAGGTGGTCATTTGCGCGTCATGGAGGGTCATTTCTGCATCTAAGCGTAGAATTTTCCAACCTTTTTGGCGCGATCGCAAACACAGTTCCGGTTCTTCACCTGCAATTAAATTAGGATTGAAACCTCCTACTTGTTGAAAAGCTTCTACTCGCATCATGGCATCGCCGCCACAGGCTTTAGTTTCACCAATAGGAGTATCCCACTCGATGTCACACAATTTATTATAAATAGAAGCTTCGGGAAAGCGTTCGCGTCTGCGGCCGCAAGCGATCGCGACATCCGGTTGTTTTGCGAGTTCTTGATGAGCGCGATCGAGCCACCCTGGAACTAACTCGCAGTCGCCGTCAATAAATTGGACAAATTGAACTTGGGGGGAAACTTGCAGCAATCTAGCAAACCCTGCATTTCGGGCGCGAGCGGCGGTAAAGGGTATTGACAAGTCGAGTTCAACAACATCGGCCGATAGCGATCGCGCTAAATCTACGCTCCCATCTGTCGAACCAGAATCGACATAAACCGCTGTATTTCCTGTTGCTGATAGCAAGCACCTCTGGAGGCGATCGCCCTCATTGCGTCCTATAATAACTAACCCTAATAAATTCAAATTTCACCTCTTAAATTCAAATCCCAAAAAATCATTTAATCTGCACTTTTATTTTCACAAATAACCTCTTCTTTCCTCTCTCTGTGTCCTCTGCGCCTTTGCGGTTACATTCTCTAAATTATATCTCATAGCGCAACTATAGCAATCCTGGTTATATTTTTAAATTTTTTTATGAACCGCAAAGGCACAGAGGACACAGAGGAAGAGAAGAGAGAGAAAGAAAGGGGAGCGCAATTGATTTAGTAAAGTTGTAGACATCAAATTTTTCTGCCCGCTATTTTTAAATAGCTGTTATTCAGAGCTAGGCGAATTAATAATTTTTGCCGGAACTCCTACCGCCGTTGCTTCTGCCGGGACATCGCAAATTACCACAGCATTAGCACCAATTTTAGCATGATCGCCAATAGTGACAGGGCGAATAATTTTCGCTCCCGCACCGATATCAACATGACCGCCAATTTTCACCCCTTCTACAATTGTTACCTGTTGCAGAATCAAACAATTTGGGCCTATATACGCCCCTGGATGGATGACAATACCATTAGGGTGAAGTAGAACTAATCCTCCTCCTAACTGACAGTTTAAAGGAATATCAGCTCCAGTTACAATACTCCAAAATTTGTGCCAAAACAGATTCCATTTACATAAAAAAAGTCCGGCAATACCGCCTCTATCTTGCCACTTTTGATAGTTTCGGATAGATTTAAGTAGTTGACGACTCGGTTCCCACCAGCGATCGCATTTTTCGCGACTCCAATCTGGATCAGTAGCAGAAATATTAGGAATAGTAACTGATTCAAGCATTGTCCGAAAAAGGGATAGGGGAGCGGGAGACTGGGTACAACTAACAACTAACAACTAACAACTAACAATTAGCCATTAGCAATTTTGACAACTCTTGAACAAGGCGATCTGGTAAAGGAATCTTCAACTCTTCCAGCATACTTTTAATTCGCCACCGCCAATCATGGCGAGTCAAATTCTCGATATAATTTTTTTTGTGGATAGATTTAAGGCGCGACTCATCCTCCAAAAGTTCCTCAATTAATTGTACACTTGCTTGCGGATCTTCTGGCAACTCAATAGTTGCATCTTCCCAATTTAATAACTCCTCAGCAGCGGGTGTAGTTGGTCTTTTACCAACGAGCGCGCATCCAGCAGCGCCACCTTCAAACCACCTCAGCGTCACAAAAGAATGAGGAAACTCGCGCATTCCCGGATACAATGTATCAAATGCTAGACATAACTTAGTTCTCCGCAGAATCTTAAATAACAGCATTCTATCTTCTCTATCTCTGCGCTCTTCATAAGGCATTTTGGGATTATTTTCTCCGGCTCTAGGCGTAGAACGGTAATAGATTCGTCCTGAACCAGGCTCGTTAAACTTTTTATTAAAAGCAGTATGGTATTGCTTAGGAATTCTGCCATAACTAATCAAATCAATAGGGCGGTTAACGCCGCAAGCACCATGAGTTAGAGCATCGACTCCAAAAGGTAAGGAAGATACTGGAATACCGAAATATTTTTGCATATCCTCTATTAATTCCGGCATCGGTACAAATATGCGGTCTAATTGATTTGTATATTTTGGGTAAATCTCAAAACCCCAAGCATCAAAAATATAAGCAGCAACAATATCAAATTTATCTCGCCAATTGGAGATACTGGAAAGGGTAGCTAAATCAGCACCGCACAAAGCAATTATTAGTAAAACATTCGGCTTTTTTATAGATGCTAGCTCTTCCTCTGCTAGTTGATAAGAACCTGTGGTGCGGCGCACAACTTTATTGAGAAATTGAGACGCAAATTTTGGCTGTTGGTTTGCCCATTGCGCCGCATCGCTTTGGGTGGGAATGAGCAATTTTGCTCCGCAACTTTCCACTAGCAAGTCTTCTAATTCAAAAAGTGGATCGTAGCTGACACTTGAATATAAGGCGCGAGCTGAGAGAAGGTAAATATTCATAGATGTTACTAATCAGAATTTTTAGATTGAATAATTTTTGCTGGGATACCGACGGCGGTTTTTCCAGAGGGAATATCTGATAAAACTACAGCGTTAGCACCGATATTTACATCATCTCCTAAAGTGACATTACCAAGAATTTTTGCACCAGCGCCAATATTAACGCGATCGCCTAATTTTGGCGCATCTAAAGGACGGTCTAAATAACGATTTCCCAGAGTTACGCCTTGGCGGATTACGCATTCGTCCCCAATTGAACAGTAACCATGAATGACGATCGCGCCTTGATGTTCGATAACTACACGGCGGCCAAGTTTAACAGTATAGGGTAAATCAATGCCATAAGTATTGCGAATTTTGCGGTACATTGAGCGGTAAAGAATGCTCAAAGGAGCGCGAAGTAATTTGGGTTCAATACTCATTCTCCATACGCCAAAACGATGAACTGCTACCGCTCGAAATCCCGGCTTTGTCCAATCGCGATCGTGAGCGATCCAGTCTTCTTTAATTTGTTCCCATAGTCCTAAAGTTTTGCTTTCTTCTGCGTTCACTGTTGATATTAATTCAGATTGGACTACCATAATTTTAATCTGCTCCTTTAATCAATGTACTACTGCGTAGAAAATCGCCTAGTATTTGGGGTGGATCGGTATCTGGCTTGCGCTGAAGGGCGCGGCGCAACCGGAATAGTAGCAAGCCGGAAACCCAGCAAATATCTGCGATCGCAGCATACAGCCACCCATAATTTTTGACAAAGTAGCGCCGCCTAGAATCAAACCAATACTGAGGCCGACGCTTAGCAATAATTTTAGTATCGGTAACGCCTGAACTTTGCCCTACTAAGTGTACAACTCGACTTTCTGGTACATACCAGCAACTCCAACCAGAGTTTTTTGCTTGCTGGCAAAAGTCCATTTCTTCATAATACATGAAATAGCCTTCATCTAGCAAACCAATTGTTTCAAATACTTCGCGACGGACGATCATACTAGCACCAGCAACCCAATCAGTTTGACAAGTTTCTTGGGAAACGGGAGGGGCAGCACCCCAAGGCTCTAATAATTTGGAAACAACGCCTAAACGTAAGCTATAATCGATTTCACTAGCAATGCTGTGAAACCGAAAAGCTGATTGTTGTGGTGTGCCATCGGGATCTTCTAAGCGACTGCCAGCAATGCCAGCTTCTGGGTTAGTTTCCATGAAGTCAAGGAGGATTTTTAAGGCATTTGGGCGGACAATTGTATCGGGGTTGAGAAGGAGAAAATAGGGCGGCGGATTAGGCGATCGCAGTGCTGGTTCAATTAAAGCATTGTTACCAAAAGCATAGCCACCATTGCGTTCTAATGGCACAAAGGATACCCATTCGTTCCAACCTTTACTTTCAATAGCGGCGGCTATTTTTGCTACGGAATCGTCGCCGGAGTTATTGTCAGCTACTACCACCTGGGTTTGAGGTAAATTTGGGATTTCACTGGCGAGTGACTGCAAGCAATCGATTGTTAAATTAGCTGTTCGGTAGTTAACAATGACGACTAGCAAAATTGTGGATTTTTCGGGGTTGTTTTGATTAAGCATAATTTGATTTTGTTTACTGTTTTGCTAGTCGCCACAGAGTTGGATTGTAAGCATTTCTGATCGAGTAACCTGTCTCTACAGGCTGTAGGCTATACTTTTTCTTTAGTTCGTCGCGCAGGGTGGGGGAGGAGTCGTAAATAAATACATCGTTGAAACCCTCGGCAATTTGGGGTATTTTTGGTTCTGCTACTAATTGAAATTGTACTTTGGGGTCTAGATAGTGGCTGAAAGATAATGTTTTTACGAAATAGCCATCGCTAATTAGCAGGGGTTTATTTGTTTGGTTGATGATTTTCGCTAAATGATAGTTAACATTGCCTTCTGCTTTGCTCCACCAAAGTTCTGATTGGGAAAATGTGGCACTGGAGATTACGCCAATTGATAGTAGTGCAATGAATGCAACTTGCCACATTTTTTGCAGATTCAATTTAACTGGATCGGTTAGTTTATTAGCGAAAAGGTAAGCAACTGCAAGCTGCATTGCTAAGTAGGTTGGAAGTAGATATCGAGCTGTCGTTGACTGTGCACCTCCCAGGATTAAATCTGGTATGATTAAGGGTAGGGCTGGTACTGCAATTGAGATGAGGATAAACCACGAAACTTGTTTAGGGCTGTGGCGAGATAAGAAATAAATT
>DATGYA010000020.1:0-17729 GCA_035298405.1 Kamptonema sp.
TATTATTGTTTGACAGAAAGGAAAAAATGTTGCTCTGAAGATTAGCAAAAAAGGAGCGCCCAGCAGGAATAAAAAGCTGATTAAAGGCTGTCTCTCGACAGATAGATTTGCTTAGAGATTCTACCAAGTAATCTCTTAAAAATTGTCTGATTAAAGATAACTTATCGAAATTATTAAATAGAGTATTTTCTTCAGAGATTGCCTCCTTTAATTCTTTCATGAAATTGCGTAGTTCTGTCAGTTCTTTTTTTAATGATTCCGAATAACTGAGGAAAATCCTACCTTTGGTATCTTGTCTTCTAATTTCTATAAAAACATTGGAAATTTCATACCTTATAAAAAAATCTTGTTTTCCCCAACAATCTGGAGGAAAATATTCCTCAAATTTCTTGGAATAGTTTAAATCCAGATTACGTTTTGTCTGCTCGTTCTCGACAACAGATAAAATTTCCCAGACGAAGTTCTTAAAATAAAATAGAAGTTTGGCGCAAACACTTTTACCGCTGGCTTGAGGGCCAATAAGTATATTTATTCGCTTGACTTCAATCTCTAAGTCCTTGATGCCAGCAAAGTTTTTAACTATTAATTTTTCAGCCATAATTGGATCTCAAGTATGGTTAAGGACTCGTATTTTAACATAAAACTTTTACTTTCAAGGTTAAAGTTGCCACGCCTGAGTTAAATCCACAGAATTAGTCGCATTGCGATCGGGCATTGCGGTTGACGACGGCAATCTCTACAGGATTATAGCTGACATCGGGATCGAGCAAAGGCGATCGCCAGATAGATCCACCAAGAAGGGGGGGTTAAGAAGGTTGTTGAAGCGATCGCGGTTTAGTAGGGGCGAAGATGTAATAGTTCGCAACGATCGCGAAACACACCCACCTCAAACCAAAGGCAGCAAAATTTCAAATTCAGTTCCAGTACCGGGTGTAGAGTGCAAATTCAATTTGCCGCTGTGCTTTTCAGTGACAATTTGATGGGTGATTGCCAATCCCAAACCCGTGCCTTTGCCTACGGGTTTTGTAGTAAAAAATACCTCAAAAATTCGCCGCTGAATTTCTGGCGGAATGCCGGGCCCATTGTCAGAAATTCGGATAGCTACCCAAGAAGGTTTTTTAGTATTTCGTTCCTCTTGGGCAACTATTAACTCGCGTTTATCGTCGATCTGTGATAAATTGTCTATCTCTCCTTTTCGCTCAAATATGAGGTTTTTAATTAATTCAGAACTGATGCTGTCTCCCTCATAACTTTCTATTAACTCAGTTTCAATCTTAATCGCAGGTGAATGGCTTCCTTCCCATTTTACCTCTTCGAGAGCATCAATTGCATTGCTGATTAGGTTCATGAAAACTTGGCTGATTTGGCCTGAGTAACAACTTACTAAAGGTAAATCTCCATAGTTTTTAACTACTTTAATGCTGTGTTTGAGACGGTTTTTCAAAATCAATAATGTACTGTCTATACATTCGTGGATGTTAGCTTCTTTGCGATTTGCGCCGTCCATGTGAGAGAAACTGCGGAGGCTGGTGACAAGTTCATTTAACCGTTCTGACCCCACTTTCATACTTTGAATAATTTCGGGCAAATCTTCTTTGAGAAATTGAAATTCTATTTCTTCTTTGAGTTCTTCAATTTCTTCGCTGGGGTGGGTAATTTCTCCCTCGTAAGCAGATAGTAGTCGCATGATGTCTTGGGAGTAGTTGGTGAGAAAACCTAAGTTTCCTAAAATGCAGGTGACGGGATTTCTAATTTCGTGGGCAACTCCAGCTACCATTTGCCCTAGACTCGCCAGCTTTTCGGTTTGAATCATTTGAGCTTGGGTTTGTTGGCGTAGCAATTTAGTGGCGAGTTCGTGAATGTAGGATTGAGCGACGAGTAGTTGGTGTACGTCCAACATTCGGTAAACTTGAGGTGGATGCTGCACGACTATTGGTTCATAAAGAAGTTCTTGCGATCGCTGCAAGGAACGACGGGCGGCATCTACGATTAAAGTATCGCTGGGAAAAATTAAAGTATCAGTTTGAGCAAACCGATATAAAGATTTTAAGGGTCGTTTCAAAAATAGTTCTCGCCCAAAAGGTCGGCTGATGTATTCTAAAAATCGCCGCCGTGAAATCATGCCGGCAAACTGATTGCCATTTCTCAAGACGACTCCCGGTAACAGAGGGTTAGATTCAAACATCTGAGCTACTTTCATCCCCAAATCGGTAGCTTCAATCTGAAAGTCATAAAGTGGTAGTTCTTGGATAGTTGAATCTAAACGGAGGTCTTTTATCGAAGCTTCGGACATTGGTGTTACTGATTTTTCAACACTGGAAGTATTAAGCATAAATTTATCTGTGTGAAGATTAAGGATGTATTGGATATCTCCAAAAAAGCTAATCAAAGGCAGGCAAGATGCCTGTTAAACAAGAGTTTTTACAAGATGTCTATTTGGATATAAAGCTTAGGCTTGGTTTTGTGGTAAAGCAGCCGACTTGGATGATGGCGTTACTTAAGTTTCGGGTAAGTTAAGTATTCAGGGATCGGGAAGTCATCTTAATCACGTAAGTAGCCGAGTGCTTAGGTGTGCTTTATTTTCATAAACTTTCCTCAATATTACTGAAATTGTTGATACCTCTTCGACCTTTAAATGGCATTAGAGTAAGGGGGAGTGCGTCAGCTAGAACGGCTACGCTTAGTTATGAAACGCTTCAGTTCTGAGGCACGCTACAATCCTCTTTTAACTGCCAAACAGCTAAGCTGATAGCTTACTATATTTACTATAGGCAAAATAGACTAACTCTGACAATTATTTTTTATATTATTATTTTAAATGTGTTTCAAATTAGGGGAAGCATGGGTATTTAATTAATGTTTTCTTAATTTTTAACCTATTATTAATCTTTTCAGCGTTGTAATTTTACATTTATAAAAGGTGTGCTATATTTTTCCCTAAAAAATTGTAGATCTATGCAGAATGCACCTAAGAGCAATAAGTACAAGACTAAAGCCGAGTTTATCGGCTGTGGCTGCTAATTCCAAGGCAAACTAAGGACTACGCGATCGCGCCCCTGAGTTTTGGCTTGATAGAGTGCACAGTCAGCAGCAGCAATTAGTTTTTCGGGTGAACAGAGGTAACTTATGCCCTGCTTGTCGTCAGGAACAGTGCAAGCAACCCCCAAACTCAAACTCACAAACTCCGAAGCCGGGGAACTGCGGTGTGCGATCGCCAGTGCTTTGACAAACGAGCAAATTTTTTCCGCGATCGCGAGGGCAACAGCAGCATCAGCATTAGGCAAAATTACCACAAATTCCTCACCTCCATAGCGGGCTACCAAATCTGATGGAGAGCGTACAGCTTGACTCATAGCAGCCGCGACAGCCTTCAAGCAGTCGTCTCCCTGTTGGTGTCCGTAAGCGTCGTTGTAGAGCTTAAAACAGTCAACATCAGCCATAATTAGTGACAGTGGTGCTTTCAGCCTCGCCATCTGCAACCACTCTTGGCGGAGATATTCATCAAATCTGCGCCGATTTGCTACTTGGGTGAGACCATCTAGAGAAGCTTGGCGCTGCAATTGTCTGTAGACTTCATCCAACTCTTGGTAAGCCTGATTGAGCAACTGAGTAGCCAGGGCGTGAATTTGCGACTGGGCAATCAGTAATTGATGTACGTCCAAAAGTCGATAATTTTGCACCGATAACTCTACCACAATCGGCTCATAAAGTAGTTCAGGCGATCGCTGCAAAGACAGGCGGGCAGCATCCACAATTAAAGTATCTCCCGACAGTAACAAAATATCCCTACAAGCAAAGCGGTATAAAGATTTTAGGGGTCGCTTCAAAAATAATTCCAGACCGTAAGGGCGGCTGAGATATTCAAAAAATCGCCGCCGCGAAATCATCCCCAACAACTGACCGCGCTCTGTTAGAATAACTCCTGGGATCAGGGGATCGGCTTCCAACTTCTCGGTCACTTTTTGTCCGCGATCGGAAGATTCAACCTGAAAATCCCAGAGTAAGAGATGTTCTAGCGTTGAGTCTAAAACCAGATTTGGCGGGCAACTTTCCGACACAAGCGGGACGGATAACTGAGCAGAAGGCAAACTCGACATAAATCTTTACCGCAATTAAAACTCAAGTGGTACAAAACTAAAATTATTTCATCCACCCGTATTTTATAAATTTATAACTAATGAATTAATACTCAAAAATTACGCTCTGGATTTTTAACCTAACCTTAACTTAGCGATTTACTTGGTATGATTGAAAAACTGTCTGCGACCAAAAACACAATTTATAGATAGGTGAGGGATGCAATCCACGCTGACAAATCAGTTAAACAGTGCTTTCACCCTTTTTCTCAGCTTGTTAGTAGAGGCGATGCCTTTCCTGTTGCTGGGAGTTTTATTCTCAGGTTTGCTGCTATGGTTCATTGACGAGCGCAAACTTTTATCATACATCCCGCGCCACCCATTGTTAGGCGCTCTCGCCGGCAGTTTAATTGGGTTTTTGTTTCCCGTGTGCGAATGTGGCAATGTCCCCGTAGCACGCAGATTACTAATGCAAGGAGTGCCCGCCCCAGTCGCGATCGGATTTTTGTTGGCTGCACCTACGATCAATCCGATCGTGATTTGGGCTACTTGGACTGCGTTTCGGGATCAGCCAGAAATCGTGGTATTGCGAGTAGTATTTTCACTCTTCGTAGCGACAATTATCGGTTGGGTATTTAGCGTACAGCGAGATTTGCGGCCTTTGCTGCAACCTGCGATCGCCCGTGCTTTACCCAAAACAGAAACGCAACCCGAAAAAGAGCTACTAGAAGTCAAAGTTTCGCCACTATTACAGTCAGGGACATTTTTCCTCGGCCAACCCGGAGGGCCCATGCGCTTAGAATCTGCATGGGAGGAAGCGGCAGCAAAACAGAAACGAGAATTAGCAGCCGCGCCTTTTTTCCGCCGTCCTTCCAAAGAGCGTTTGTATCTACTATTAGACAGCATGGTACAAGAGTTACGGGAGTTAGGAGGAGTGTTGGTAGTTGGCAGCGCGATCGCCGCCGCCATTCAAGTCGCCGCACCCCGCGAACTAATCCTCAGTCTTGGTCAAGGCCCCATCTCCTCCATCGTTGCCATGCTACTGTTAGCCTCAGTCGTATCGATTTGTTCCACAGTTGATTCCTTTTTTGCACTATCTTTTGCATCAACATTTACCAGTGGATCGCTACTAGCATTTTTGGTTTTCGGGCCAATGATTGACCTCAAAGGCATTGGTTTATTGCTCTCAATATTTAAGCCAAGAGCAGTTATTTACTTAGTTGTACTAGCAGCACAGTTAACATTTTTACTCACTCTCGCCGTTAATTTACATATCAGTTAATAAAAGGTTATTGGTTAGTGGTTAGTGGTTAGTAGTGAAAAGTAAAATATAACCATAACCAACAACCAACAACGAACAAACAACAACTAACAACTAACTAACAATGAATGTTAAACTTTCCCCAGCTTCAATATTGCGACGATACAGCCCTTGGTTAGATGCCATAGCTATTTTAGTATGGGGTATTTTGCTGCTTAAATATTGGTTTACTGGCAAATTAAACATTCTCATTCATCCCAATTACTTTGGTTTGACTGTAGCAGCGGGAATCGGCTTGATTTTTGTTGGAGGATTCAAAATTTATGAACTATTTCAGATTGAACAGCGCCAAAAGACGTTACAACAATTGGCGGTAATTGACTCTCCCAGGATGACAGAAATTCAACATATCACCCTATTTCCTCCCGGTTGGGGCAGTATTTTTTTATTGAGCGTGGCATTGATGGGTTTAATAATTACGCCCCGAACATTTACCAGCCAGACAGCCTTGGAACGAGGCATTACCGAATCATTGCCAGTGACGCGAATGCAACCTCAAGAATTTCGGAATGCCGCCAAGCCAGAACAGCGATCGCTTATTGAATGGGTGCGACTATTAAATTTTAATCCAGAACCAGACTCATACACAGGCCAAAAAGTCAAAGTTCAAGGATTCGTAATTCATCCACCTTCCTTGCCTAACGGATATCTCTGGATTGGTCGGTTTGTGATTACCTGTTGTGCTGCCGATGCTTATCCTATAGGATTGCCAGTTAAACTGCAACCAGGGCAAAGTCGCACTGCCTTTCCAGCAGATAGCTGGTTAGAAATTGCAGGCGAGATGGCTACGGAGGAACTAGAAGGAAAGCGCAAATTAATTATTTTGGCTTCTTCCCTTAAGCCAATTCCAGAACCTAAAAATCCTTATGATTATTAGTTAACCGTTAACTGTAGTGGATTGTAGGGTGCGTCAGATAGAGTTATTGATTGATATGATAGGGATTTTGCCTCTGACGCACCCTACCATATATGCCAGTTACGTAAGTCCTGTAGCAATTAGCCATTAGCCATTAGCCATTACCCATTAGCCATTAGCCATTAACAATTAGCCCTTAACAATGACTGATATCAAATCAAAAATAAAAAATTTAAAATGGGTTCAGCCACTCGATCGCGCGGCGACGATCGCGATGTTGAGCCTGAGCGTATTAATAGCAATGCTCCTGCTTTTAGGCGACAGCACAGCAGCAAAAGTGCGGGACTTTAGCTGGCAAGGAAAACAAATCGGTTCTGAAGATACGGGTTTTATCCTCACATTTAACCGCCCCATGAATCATACCAGTGTCGAGGCAAACTTACGCCTCGATCCGCCTCTTCCCGGTAAATTTAGTTGGGCTGGTCGGCGGATGGTTTATACTCTGATAGAGCCAGCTCCTTACGGTACGACTTACAGTTTGCAATTGCAAGGAGCAACCGACAACTTTCACCGAGAAAATAAGCAAGTTCAGCCATCAGAGACAGCCGTGAAGAAACGGGGAGGATTAATTCAACCATTCACAGGTTTTTTTCGGAGTCGCGATCGCGCCTTTGTTTATATTGGTGTCAAAGGAGAAGAAGAAGGGCGGTTAATACTCGTTAATTTGACCAACGATCCTAAACCAATACTATTGACTCCAAAAGATTTGGTAGTGATGGATTTTAAACCGTATCCCAATGGCGATCGCATCCTATTTTCAGCCACAGATCGTTCAAATGCACGTTTTGGTGGCACTCTTGAACAAGAACTATATACTGTTACCACAGGCATTCATCCTCCCTCCCCCGGAGAGGAAATACCTCACCCAGAACCAATAGGTAAAATCGACAAAGTTTTAGATTCTAAAGAATATCAAAACCTTAAATTTGACCTCTCTGCCGATGGTAAAATTATAGTGATTCAGCGAGTAAATCGGCGCAATCCTACAGGCGATTATAGCCCTTGGATTTTGGAAGAAGGCGAAAAACCTCGGCGTTTGGAAAATCAACAAGGGGGTGATTTTATAATTAGGCCAGATAACAAATCGATGGTGATTTCGCAAAAGCAAGGATTAGCGATCGTACCCCTGAAACCGGAAGCAGATCCCGTAGAATTTTTACCAAAATTCGCGCAAGTCTTAGGAATGGCACCCGACAATTCAGCCGCGGCTTATGTTAAGTATAATACTGACTACACGCGATCGCTTTTCCTGTTGACCAACCAAGGGGATGAACAAGAAATCATCCGCATTCCTGGTAGTATTCTCAGCGTCGAATTTGACCCCAGGACAGGCAAAAATGCTCAAGTTAGACGCTTATATTGTCTATTAGCAGAACGACTGAAAACTGAAGAGTACAAAGAACAGCCTTTTATTGCAGCTATTGACCTCATACAAGAGCAAGGCCGTTTAGTTGGGACAATCAAACCGCTGCTGATTTTGCCCAATCAGCTAGATACTCAAATGAGTTTATCTCCAGATGGGTTGGCTTTGATATTTGACCAATCAGTGACAGCAGAAAATTCTGGAAAAGTAGATAGTCCCCGCAATAAAGGAGGAGAGGCGATCGCGAATAGCCGCCTTTGGCTATTACCATTAATAGATATACCAGTAGATAATTCTCAATCTAAATTGCAACCCGAAGAACTACCTTTTGCTGGATATCATCCCCGCTGGCTACCCTAAGCGAAAAAAAACAATGATTTAGTAGTCAAAATAGTAAATAATTATTTTATTTCAATTTTACTACAGGTTTATTCCACAGGGTCGAACCAGACAAGAGGTTGAAAGAAGAATCAAATACAAGTAGCCAAAAATAAGCTGGAATCGCTATGCCTTGAAAAAGACATAGCGAGTGGTGATAAGGTTACAACTGCTCAATAGGAAAATCAATCAAATGTAAAATCCGCTGAAGAGGAATTTCTGCCCAATCGGGGCGGCTATTGAGTTCGTAAGCCAACTCATAAACTGCTTTTTCTAAAATATAAGCATCTAGCAATACTTGCAGTTCAGCAGTAGATTTTGGTAAGAAAGTTGCATCGGCGGCGGTCATCAAATAACTATTGAGGAAAGCAGCGCTAACCCACCCATACCAGAAATTAGCCCACTGATTCATTACCGGAATAGTTTCAGAGCGAATTATGCCGCTGTCTATTTCTTTGCGGAGCGCAAAAGTTGCCGCATAGTTAAAAGATTGCACCATTCCTGCAACATCTCGCAAAGGCGATCGCTTCATACGCCTTTCGCTCAAAGGGCGTGCTGGTTCACCTTCAAAATCAATGATAATGAAGTCTTTGCCTGTATCAAGAACTTGACCTAAATGGTAGTCGCCGTGACAGCGAATTCGCTGAGCTGTGATTTTCAAGTTCAAAATTGACCTGAATTTTCCCATCAGTTGTTCGGGGTGGCTGAGAATAATTTGGGACATTTTTTTTGCGGATGGGGGTAGCTTTAAAAGCCGCTTTTTCAACAGCAATAAAGTCCTGCCCGTGAGATTTCTCATCTCCTGATAGATGGAACGCTGGTAAAACGATGTAAAGTTTTCTGGGCTAAAATCAGGATTCTCTAAATCCGAGGCTAAAGCTAAATGAAGTTCTGCCGTCCGCTGGCCTAAAAGTTCGGCTGATGTTAAATAAGTGCCGATGATTTCGCGAGCCAATTCTGGTATTTCAACTGATAAATCAGAGACTAGGGAGTTGGAAGGTTGCTGCACATCCAATGGTAAAGTATTTGGTAAGTAACTTTCGCTGCTATAGCCCGATGAATTTTCTCCCGAATGCTTTGCACCTACAACCATTACTTGGTCAAAATAGTTACTCAAGCTATCCAAGGTATAAGACCAAGCATCCCTAGTTTCAGGAATAAATTTGTGCAATATTCCGATGGTAATCTGTTCGCTTCCTGGGCGGCGGTACTCTAAGGCTCCTGCAACTGTGGCATATTGTGGGAACGGGTTTTTCTCAGTTAGGAAGCGCCCAATTTCCAGGTCTGGATTAATACCTTCCTCAATTTTACGGAAGAATTTAAGGATGAAGCGATCGCCATAAACTATTGACGTATTGCTTTGTTCTCCTTTGAGCAAACGGGGTTCCAAGTGAGAGAAATCTTCTTGCTCTGGTGTTAATACATGGGTAGTCGTTGCTAGCAATTCACCAGCAGCGCCGATGTAGTGGCGAGAATTTGCGATCGCATCCAGCGGTAATCTCAAAAAGTCTTTCTCTCCCGCAGCGTCGAATAGTACGCCAACTTCATCACTTTTGCCAATAAACTTGATGTGCGCGATCGCTTGCTTGGCATGAGGTATTTGTGAAGGCTGGTTTTGCTTATAATTTCCCATATTCCCCTCACTAAATATACCCAAACCATCCCCGACACTGCTAATTTGTTCGTAGCCTAGAGGCAGCACGTAAGTTTGGGGAAGTCCTTCGGTATAATCTACCTTTAGGAATATTATATAATAGGGATTGGGAAAAAGATTTTGGGAAGAAGTTGTTGAGACTGTCCCCCCTGAATTTTCGTTAGCAAACCCTGAACCAGCCATCGGAATCACTTCAGTAATTTGTACTGCTTGAATCGTCCGAGCTTTACCTCCAAACCAGCGACAATTACGCAAATAATTAGGGAAAATAGACGCAATTTGCACTGTGGATTTTTTGGTTGTAAAAATACTCTCCCAGTTGCCGCTTACAATCAAATTAGGCAATTGTGCTTGAGGTGATTGCTGCGTAGAAGTTTCTTGTTTAACAGTGAGAGTAAACCAGTAAAACGAGTGAGGAGCGAGGCTGAGGAAGTAAGGCGAATCGCCGATAGGAGGAAATTCAGAGCGACCAAAAATCTCAATTGGCACTGCATCTTTAAATGGCGAAAGCTCTAATTCCACTGTCTGCACAAAGCGCGATAAATTCGCTACAACCAGAATATGTTCCCCGTCATAATTACGCATGAAAGCTAGGACTTTGCGATTTTCTGGGTACAAAAATTCAAAAGTTCCGCGACCAAATGCTTGGAAGCGCTGCCTAATTGCAATCAGGCGTTTCATCCACCACCACAGCGAATTTAAGTTAGCTCGCTGCGCTTCTACATTGATAGCTTCATAGTGATATTCTGGATCAAGAATAGGCGGCGCGTATAACTTTTGAGGATTGGCGCGACTAAAACCAGCATTGCGATCGCCACTCCACTGCATCGGAGTTCTAACACCGTTGCGATCGCCCAAATAAATATTATCTCCCATCCCAATTTCATCCCCATAGTACAGCACTGGAGTACCAGGAAGAGAAAGCAAAAGAGCATTCATCAACTCAATGCGGCGGCGGTTATTTCCCATCAAAGGAGCCAAACGGCGGCGGATGCCTAAATTAATCCTGGCTTGGGTATCTTGAGCATAAACTCGGTACATATAATCCCGATCTTCATCGCTCACCATTTCCAAAGTCAATTCATCGTGATTTCGTAAAAATAAAGCCCACTGACAGTTATCAGGAATTGGTGGAGTTTGCTGGATAATATCAATAATTGGGAAGCTATCTTCCATTTGCAATGACATAAACAAACGCGGCATCAATGGAAAATGAAAGTTCATGTGACATTCATCCCCCTCGGCGTAATATTGAACCGCATCTTCCGGCCATTGATTCGCCTCAGCAAGTAACATTCGATTCGGAAATTTCTCGTCTACGTGCTGGCGTAATTGCTTTAAAAAATCGTGAGTTTCTGGCAGGTTTTCACAGTTACTACCCTCCCGCTCATACAAGTAAGGTACGGCATCCATCCGCATCCCATCTACACCCATAGCTAGCCAGAAATCAAGAGCATCCAGAACCGCTTGACGCACCGCTGGATTGTCATAATTTAGATCGGGCTGATGAGAGTAAAAACGATGCCAATAATAAGCTTTTGCCACCGCATCCCAAGTCCAGTTAGAAGTCTCAAAATCTTGGAAAATAATCCGCGCTTCTTGATATTTTTCCGGGGTATCGTTCCAGACATAAAAATCTCGCTCCTTACTGCCTTTCGGCGCTCTCCGTGCCCGTTGAAACCAAGGATGCTGGTCAGAAGTATGGTTAACAATTAGCTCAATAATTACTCGAATTCCCCGCTGGTGCGCGGCATCTAAAAGGTTTTGGAAATCTTCCAAATTGCCATAAATTGGATTGACGCTAGTATAGTCCGAAGTATCGTAGCCATCGTCTCGTAGGGGAGAGGGAAAGAAAGGCAGCACCCAGATAGCTGTAACTCCCAAATCTTGCAAGTAATCCAGTTTCTCTGTCAGCCCGCGAAAATCACCAATACCATCACCATTACTGTCAGCGAAAGCGCGAACAGGCACTTCATAAATGATGGCATCTTTAAACCACAAAGGATCGTCATTCAAGATTGATTGTTGCATTTTTCGTAATTGTTAGTGGTTAGTGGTTAGTGGTTCGTTGTTTGTTAGTGGTTCGTTGTTCGTTGTTTGTTAATGGTTAGTGGTTTGTTGTTTGTTAATGGTTAGTGGTTCGTTGTTCGTTGACTAACACCTAACAACCGATTTTTGATCGCTAACAACTAACCACTAACAACTAACCACTAACAACTAACCTTGAAAACGTGAGCTGGCAGTATGTTAGGATTAAGTTCAACATAATTGTGTGCGCCATGCCAGGTATATTCAGTATCAGCAACCAAGTCGCAAACCTGGTAAAGTTTGTTTGGATCGATACCCATCGATTCTAGAGGCAAACTCACCCAACAGCACTGAGTATTATACGGGTCAAGGTTAACAATCATTAGCATTACATCGCTCAAATCATCAGTTTGTTTGCTGTAGCATATAATTTGTTCGTTATTAGTGGGATGAAATTTTAGATTGTTGTTACTTTGCAAGGCCGGATGTTCGCGGCGAATTCGGTTTACCCGCTCTATTAACGGTCGGATAGTGTAAGGACTATTTAAGTCCCAGTCCCTAATTTGGTATTTCTCTGAGTCCAAATATTCTTCACTACCCGGTTTGGCAGGTCGGTTTTCACAAACCTCATAAGCTGGCCC
This sequence comes from Kamptonema sp., assembly GCA_035298405.1. Taxonomy (GTDB): domain Bacteria; phylum Cyanobacteriota; class Cyanobacteriia; order Cyanobacteriales; family Microcoleaceae; genus Kamptonema. Next base: position 12,378 of record DATGYA010000020.1, read on the forward strand.
ATAAATTCCATAATTTGCTGCTAAAGTTGCAGCCAAAACCAACCGAATCATAAAGGCAGGACGACCTCCATGTTGGAGATATTCATGCAAAATATCAGGTGTATTTGGCCACACATTAGGGCGGAAAAAATCTGATACTGGCGGCTGTGTTAATTCCTTGAAATACTCAGTTAGCTCCCACTTTGTAGTCCGCCAAGTGAAATAAGTGTAAGAATGAGTAAATCCTAACTTCGCCAACCGATACATTACCTTGGGACGGGTAAATGCTTCGGCTAAAAAGATTACATCTGGATAATTTTGCTTGACTTCCCCAATCATCCACTCCCAAAAAGGAAATGCTTTAGTATGAGGATTGTCTACGCGGAAGATTTTTACTTTTTTGTCTATCCAAAATAACACAACGCTTTTGAGTTCTTGCCATAGGTTTTGCCAATCATCTGTTTCAAAGTCAATTGGGTAAATATCCTGATACTTTTTAGGTGGGTTTTCGGCATATTGAATAGTGCCGTCTGGTCTGTGCATGAACCAGTTGGGATGTTCTTTAACATAGGGATGGTCGGGGGAGCATTGATAAGCTAGATCTAATGCTATTTCCATGCCATATTCAGCAGCTTTAGCGACAAATTCCTCAAAGTCTGCCATTGTTCCTAATTGAGGATGAATTGCTTTGTGTCCGCCTTCTGATGAACCTATCCCCCAAGGCACTCCTACATCGTCTGGTTCGGCAATAGTGCTATTATTTTTACCTTTGCGAAACTTATCGCCAATTGGATGAATTGGCGGTAAGTAAAGCACATCAAAACCCATTTCTGCAATGTAAGGCAATCGGTTTTGAGCGTCTTTAAATGTGCCGTGTTTTCCGGCTTCACCGCAAGAGCGGGGAAACATTTCATACCAAGTGCTAAAACGAGCTTTTTCTGGCTCTACAACAATGCTTAGTTCCTGGTCGTAGATGCTCGCAAATTTTCGATCGGGATATTTCGCCATTAAAGCTGTCAAGCTGGGCGATCGCACTTTTTCGTCTTGAATTTCACTTGTTTCTTTATGTAGAGAACGCAAGGTTTCTACCCATATTTCTAATTGCAATTTTTCATCGCCGATGGCTCTTTGACTTGCTTGCTGAATTAATTCTACGCCAATTAGTAAGTCAACTGCTACATCTTGTCGCGCTTCTATTTTCTTGACCATTGCTTTTTGCCAACTGCAAAAATAGTCAACCCAAGCGGTGATAGTGTAGTAAGTTTTGCCTAACTGGGAAACAGTAAAAGTTCCTTGCCAACGGTCATTAAACAGAGGAAAAAGGGGAGATTCTAGCCACTCTTTAGAGGCTTCAGCACGGTAGAGGATAGCGCCTGCGATCGCGTCGTGTCCGTCCCCAAACATATCAACCTCAACGCGAACAGTTTCGCCTACTGTCCGCTTAATTGGAAAGCGACCTCCATCAATCTCTGGCGATACTGTCTCAATTTGAACTCTGCTTCTACCTTCTTTTAGTAGCATTTGAATGCTTCCTCTATGAGTGTCTCCCAGTGCAGGTATCCTAAAAAGCTTCGCCTGTTCACAGTGTGAGACGATCGAGCTTTGGGGTCAACCTATACGGAGTTTGGATTAATTATACCTGTTAATAGCTTTAATAGCTGTCAATAGATTAAGGCTAAGCTTAATCAAACTCAATCTTACACTATATTTTTGTCATAGATTTTTGCTATAGTAGCTAAAAGGTTAAGTCTGCCCCTCTATTTAATAGCTAAAATGCTAAGTTTGAGTATCTACCTCAAGTATGAGAAAGTCTAATCTGAATCAAGTTCATCAATATTAACTTTTTCCCTGATGGGAGATGGAATTCAGACCAGCCATTTGCCTGATTCACAACATTATTAGTGGATTTGTCGGATTTTTTTATATAAATCATGGCTCATTATTCCGACTTATTACCATTAGGTTTATAATAAAGAGATGATTGATACAAAACTTGTTCTTGATGGGTGATCAGGGTGCAATCAGACAGGGGATAAGCTACACAAGTAATAGTATAACCAGCCTCTAATTCAGACGATCGCAGAAATTTTTGTTCGCTTTGATCCACTTTACCACTTACCAACTTGGCAATACAGGCGGAACATTCCCCTTGCTTACATCCTGAAGGCAAGCGGAGACCTGATTCTTCTGCTATATCTAAAATATATTGGTCATCTGGTACTGCAAGTGTGCGATCGAGTGCGATCGCTGGATTCATTAACCGAACTTGATAAACTGCCATTTTTGTCCTTAATACAGCGGCTTTCAACTCTGTGAGTATAGTTTTGACCTCTCTCTAAAGCTCTCTGCTTTTAGGAGAGAGGCTTTGATACTAACTGCCCTCACTCCTCACCAATTTATTCATTTTACCCACTTAAAAACATTTATTCCTTTTCCCTTTATTCTGATAAGAGAGGCAGGGGAATGTGGTTCGGGAATGAGCTAAAAATCTACTAGGTAGCGCCACCCTAAAAATATGCTTTTAAGCGTTTACGGCTACTTGAGAATTCAACTCCTCCAACAAGTAAATAGCTCGAATATCTTCCGGCAAATTTCCCTCTAAACTTTGATATCCTTTTTGCAACAAAGCTTTCACCTGAGCTGGCGAAATTGCTTCGCCTTCTGCTTGTAAATAAGTCGCAATTCGCGTCTCACTCCAGCGAAAAGTTTGAGCCATTAAAACAGTCAACCGCAGCAGGGGAGCTAACTGCTCTAATGCCTGTCCGACGTAACACCAAAGCGGCGGTGGAGCCGCTGGCAATGAGTAATGAATTGATTCTACTGAGGGCAGATCGGTTTGATTAATGCAAATAGCTGTGACATTAATCAGCCAGTTCTGGAGAGTAATATTTCCCTCTGTGTCTTCTCGACTCTCGCGTCGCAAATCAAGGCCGCGCAATTCGTAATAAATATGTCGCCAAGTTCGAGCAAATAAGTAATCAGCCTGCACGGGCGATCGCACTGAATGCCGAATTAGCGTGTAGACAATTTGAGCATAGCGACAAAAAATCGCCGTGAAGAATTTACCCTGATCTGGATGATTTTGAAACAGGGTCAGCAACTCCTGGTCGCTGTTATGAAACAGCGATTTGACAATAGGATGGTTGGATTCAGGAAATTGAGGCGTTTGCACAATTTTTCCGCACTAGCTGAGCTAAAAAACGCTGATGCACCAGCATAATACATCATTCATTAGAGTTTTGGCAAACCTCATTAAATAGAAAGGTTGGGGCAATCCCCCGTGCTGCGATCGCTTAGGGATAGGCACGGGGACACTACCCCTACAAATCTTTAGGAATGATTTAGACTTGCTAGAGAAACTCACAGCCTGCTAGAGCGGGTTTAAATGTGAAGTCAGGCTATTAATCGGAATTCCAGGCTTGGGGGTCATTTTCTACCACTATGGAGCGATCGCTGCGGTTCAAGTAAATCCTGATCGTATCAGCGCGATCGCGCCCCAAATCCAATTTTCCAGATTTCCAAGAGTCAGATCCAGATCGGCTGCCGAAAAACCTTAGCCTGTAAACTCCGGCTGGTAGATAAATCCTTTCTTTAGTATTGTTGCCGCCTAATCTAATTTCTTGCCTGTTACCATTGCCTTCAACTTGAATCCTCACATCGTCTTTGTTGCGAGAAATAAACTCGACTGCTACCCTTTGATTATCATTGCGCCCCCTGTCATTGTTGCGCCCTCGATTATCCCCTTGCAAACCCGTATCTTTGAGATTAGCTCCTCTTAAATCGGTATTATCGAAGTTAACACCCCTGACCTCGGCTCTCTCCAAATCAGCATTCCTTAAGTTAGCCTCCCTCAAGTTAGCATTCCTCAAGTTAGACCGACTCAAATCGGCATCCCTTAAATCAGCTCCCCGCAGATCGGCATTACTTAAGTTAGCATTTCTGAGGTAAGCTCCGCGCAAGTTTGCTCCTCTGAGGTTAGCACTTTGCAACTCAGCTCCTTGCAAGTTAGCTTTCCTCAAATCCGCATCTCTGAGGTCGCATCGAGGACAGCGACCACTATCTAATAACTTCTCGACATCTCTGCGATTTGCGGCCTGAGCTGGCATGGCGAGACCGAGCGCGATCGCAAGCGTTGCTAGCCCTACAATCGGTTGTATCTTCATATTACTTGGCTCGAAGTTTATTAATATATCCCAATACTATCAGACGTTTAATCCCCTCAAAAAGATTCCCAAATGAACAAATACCATTAGGCATAGATTCGCCTATAAGGTATAGTTTGGCTTGAGGCAGTAAGTTTTGACCTCCTACATTTGGAAAATCCTATCTGGTGAAGCCAAAGGACTAAAGACCTAGCCATTTCAGCCTTTCTGCTTTTCTGTAATTAGTATATCCAGAAATGACTCTCGAAACCCGGAAACAAACAAACCTTTCACTGCTATTATTTCCCGCCACCGCATGGCTAGTAATTTTCTTCATTGTGCCGCTGCTGATTGTACTATTGTATAGTTTCTTAGAGCGGGGTACTTACGGCGGCGTTACCTGGAGCTTTACTCTTAGTAATTATCAACGTTTATTAACCGATAGTGATAGCTATATTTACTTAGACGTAATTTGGCGATCGCTCTGGCTAGCCTTTATCACCACCGCTGCTTGCTTACTAATTGGCTATCCCCTAGCATTTTTCATCGCCACGCGATCGCAAAAATGGAAAAATGCCTTACTATTGCTAGTTATTATCCCCTTTTGGACGAACTTTCTAGTCCGAACTTACGCCTGGATCGTCCTTTTACAAAACAAAGGAGTAATTAATGTAGCACTACAAAGCCTGCAAATAATCAATGAGCCATTAAACTTACTTTTCACCCCCTTTGCCGTCACAATTGGTTTAGTATATGGCTATCTCCCCTTCATGATTTTGCCATTATATTCTAGCATAGAACGTTTCAATTTTACATTAGTCGAAGCCGCTCACGACTTAGGAGCAAACGACCTCCGCACCTTCTGGCGCATCATTCTGCCATTAACAAAACGCGGCATCATTGCCGGATCGCTCCTGGTATTTATCCCAACAATCGGTGCTTTCATCACCCCCGATATTTTAGGCGGTGCTAAAACCATGATGGTAGGAAACTTAATTCAAAATCAATTCCTCAAAGCTCGTAACTGGCCCTTCGGCTCTGCCCTTTCGATGCTACTGATGGTATTAGTATTAGTTCCCCTCTTAATTTATTTCCATATTTCAGAAAACGAAAGCTAGGTAAAATTTAGGGTTAGTTATCTCAATCAAATTCGCAGTGTAATTATTTTTATTTATGCTTTTTCTCTGTGTTCTTTGCGCCTTTGCGTTTTTTAAATTTCAATTTAATTAGA
>DATGYA010000021.1:0-1802 GCA_035298405.1 Kamptonema sp.
TAGTAACACTTTACCGTTGTTTCGAGAGGGCTATCAGAGCGGATTAGAAACTGGGGATTTAGAATGGGGTGGCATTTGTGCCGTCCTATATTTGATGCACGCTTGGTTTGCAGGCAAGGAATTGAACGATTTAAGTCTAGAAGGTGCTGCTTTCTGTGTCCAATTCGCTCAATTGAAACAAGAAACAATGGCTAAGCAGGGAGCCATATTTCAACAAGCTATCTTGAATTTGTTAGGGACTTCGACGGTAGCGTGGGAGTTTAATGGGGATAGTTTTAGTGAAGCAGAACATCTGCCAATTTTTCTGCAATCTGGCAATCAAACGGCTCCCTGCTATTTCTATGTCAGTAAGTTGGTGCTGTGTTATCTTTTTGGTCAGATCGATGAGGCGATCGCTGCTGCTAGCACTCTTGAAAGTTACTTAGGTGCAGCTACAGGGATGTCCCTGATTCCAGTCTTCCATACTTATGATTCTCTGACACATTTAGCTAAGTATTCCCAAGTTTCTCAGGCAGAACAAGAAAGCATTCTGCAACGGGTGACTGCCAATCAGGAAAAGATTAAACGCTGGGCTGATGTGGCACCAGCCAATCAACTGCACAAATATCATTTAGTTGAAGCGGAAAAATATCGTGTTCTTAGTCAAAAAACAGCAGCTATAGAATTTTACGATCTGGCGATTAAAGAAGCTAAAGAAAACGGATATATTCAAGACGAAGCGATCGCCAATGAACTTACAGCCAAATTTTATCTCGACTGGAGCAAAGACAAAGTAGCTCAAGCCTACATGACGGAAGCCTACTACTGTTATGCCCGCTGGGGAGCCAAAGCCAAAGTTATTGATTTAGAAAAGCGTTATCCCCAACTGCTCGCGCCTATTCTGCAACAACGTCGCGTTGCTGAATCCTTGGAGAAAACGATGGCGCGAAGCACAATTACTTCCACCACTAAAACCTCTACCAGCATCTCTGAAGCACTAGATTTGGCAACTCTCCTCAAAGCCTCTCAAGCGATTTCTGGAGAAATTGAACTTAATAAACTCTTAACTACTCTCCTAGAAATAGTCATTGCCAATGCTGGGGCAGATAAGTGTGTTTTACTACTCAAAGAAGATAGAGATTTAAAAGTAGTAGCCTTGGTAGCAGAAGGACAATCGCCACAACTGTTACCCTCAATTCCTTTAGAATCTAGCTTAGATGTAGCTATTAGTTTGATTAATACTGTTAAGCGGACTTTGTCTCCTCTAGTTATACCCAATACCAGGACAAGTTCTCAGTTTACTGCTGATATTTACCTTCAAAAACACCAACCCAAAAGTGTACTTTGCAGCCCAATTATAAATCAAGGGCAGTTGATTGGAGTTTTATATCTAGAAAATAATCTGACGGTGGGAGCCTTTACCAGCGAGCGCATTGAAGTCCTGAATCTAATTTGCTCTCAAGCTGCCATTTCCTTAGAAAATGCCCGTTTGTATCAAGCAGCACAACAAGCTTTAACGGAGCTCAAAGAAGCCCAGCTCACCATCGTTCAAAGTGAAAAAATGTCAGCATTAGGGAACTTAGTAGCAGGCGTTGCCCACGAGATTAATAATCCTGCAGGTTTCCTGAGTGGGAATATTCAACCGGCCCTAGATTACATCAACGATATTTTCGGATTGCTGAATATAGTTCAAGAAAAACATCCACAATTACATCCAGAAGTTCAAGAGACAATAGAAGCTATTGAACTGGACTACATCCGGGAAGACCTACCAAAATTAGTCGGTTCGATGCGGGAAGGGGTGAAACGAATTCAAGAGATTA
>DATGYA010000022.1:0-2030 GCA_035298405.1 Kamptonema sp.
TCGGTCGAAGGGGGTAAAGGCAAGATTATCGAGAATTTGGCGGGCTTCTTGTTGGATGGGGTCGGTCATGGAAATTGCCAGATGCAAGCAGTTATTTCATCCTACAAGTAGAAGCGATCGCAGTTTTAATTATCCCATAAAAAGCGATCGCGCTTCTTTGGGGAAGTGCGATCGCTTTACTAAGCAAACAAAAACTAAAATCATTAAGACCAGTTAATAATTGGGCTGCGGTTAACTCCGTAGCCAAGGTATTCTAGTTTTTTGTTCATACCCTCAGTGATCGTCATGTCCTGCCCACGAGGGGGAGCATCTAAATCCATCAGGCTATCTCGTTTTGCATCATATAAGCTCCCATCCTTCTGCGCTTCATCCAAACCTAGTGTATGACCGATTTCGTGCATAGTTAAGCGAACCAAATTGTTTTTTGGGAAGTTGTTGTTAATAAAACTATTATTGAAATGAATCCGACCATCTCCATCAAAGTTGTTCCCGCTAATCGGCTGACCATTGAACGAGTTAGTAGTCAAGTCGTTACGATAATTTTGGAAATTATCCATCCAAGATTCAGCGGCAATATCTGACCCCCAGTTACCACCCAATATTCCCTTTGAACCTTGAGTAATAGCAATCTTCAAAACTCCACTCGGTACTTTGTCTTTGGTAATAACGTTCTCCCAATTAGTGGCAGCTTGTTCAAAAATGTTCATTTGTGATTGAGTGAAGCCTCCGTTGGGATAGGAGAGTTGAATGTCAATATCGGGATTGCTAAACTGAGGTTTAGGTTGTACCCAAACTGAAATAGCCTCGACTCGTCGAGACTGACCACGAGTACCGATAAATTGACCATTTCCAACTCTGGCAGTATTACCTATTCCCTCTACATGGGCCTGATAAAATACATCATACTTAGATGCTTGCGAACCAGTTAGACGTATGGCAAATCCCTCCATCCGTCGAGATTGACCTTTTGTACCAACATACTGTCCTTCTCTGACCCAAGGTGTATCACCGATATCTTGAATATGAGCCATGTACTCCATGCTTAAGCCTGGAATTGGAGAATCAAGATTGATCTGAAACCCCTCTAAACGCCGTGACTGACCTGTAGTACCAGCAACAGCACCTTCTGAAAAGATTCTGTCACCAATATCCTGTATATGAACAAGTTCTCTCAATCCTGGGTCTGGAAGAGATGCTTTTTCAACCTGAATTTCTTGACCATTTAAGTGAATTGTTGCACTATCATCCTCAGCTTTTAATTTCGCCCAATCCATCGCATCAAAAGTTTTCCCCTGAACAACACCGGTAAACATCTCACCCTCATCTCCCGGTGCATCAACAGCATTCACCTGAGCATCAATTGAGTGTCCAATTTCTTCGATAATAACATTTTTTACCGCTTCGGTATTAATGCTATCTCCGGTTAAGATATCCTTTGACAAATAAATCTTATTTGTTTCTTTTGCAAATGCACCATTCGCTCCAGCAATGTCCCCAAGTTCCACTAATTCTATAGATGGAATGTTACTAAAATTGCCAAGTACCCAGTTTGCCAAAATTGTTTGTGCATTTTGAACATTGTAATCAGCGCCGAAGCTAAGCTTAAGTTTTTCATTTACATTGGGATCGGTGGCAAAGCGTTGAAGGTCTTGATAAACCGTTGGCATTACCTGAGAATTTAGGATGTTAGTAGCCGCAAGATTGGCAGAATTAGTTAAACTTTGGTGAGGATTAGTATTGTTCAATTCAAACATAGTATACCTCTAACTGGATTGCTCTGTGTTTTTATTGGGAAATAGAATTCAAAGTTATGCGCTTCACCTAACCCATTTTTCACTTAGTTAGTGTCGTCTTCATGGATTGGTACAGCCTGTAACTGAATTTATTGAGTGAGGGAAAGTTTTTTACTTAAATTTCCTTCCCACATTTCCAATATCCCAGATACCAATTGGCCTGGCGGCTCACTTCGGCTCATTCTTTGAGCTCAGTAAATAGCTCACTAAATGGCTCACCGCTTCTCTTACTGAACC
>DATGYA010000023.1:0-9676 GCA_035298405.1 Kamptonema sp.
TAACCACTAACCACTAACCACTAACCACTAACCATTACGCCACTAACCACTAACCACTACGCCACTAACCATTACGCCACTTAACGGAACAGCCGATCGCTTCAGTGGAGGTAGGTGTTACAGGTTCGCCTTTAAGTAACTGCGCGATCGCATCTCGCAAATATTGCACCTGCACCGCCGCTGGATCGTTAGCATTATCATCAATTAAACCCTTATAGCGCAGCTTCCCATCTTGGTCTAACAAAAAAACCTGCGGCGTTTTCTGTGCCCCGAAACTTTGAGCCACATCCTGAGTAACATCTCGAATGTAGGGAAAATTCATTTCATTGGTAGCCGCAAAAGTTTTCATATTCTCAAAACTGTCATCGGGATATTGAATGGCATCATTAGCATTAATCCCAATTAAAGTCACACCTTGACCTTTAAAATCGCTTTGAATTTGCTTAAGGCGATTTAAATACAATCGCACGTAAGGACAGTGATTACACATAAATATCGCACCGATCGCTCTAAAATTTTCCAAATATCGAGCTAAATGGTGAACTTCATCATCAACTCCCGGCAATTCAAAATCAGGAGCATAGCCATCAATTGGAGTCCCCGTCGTTTCCATTAATAAACTCATTTTCCCTCGATTTCAATCTAAATAAGCCAGCAATAAAACTTCGATAGAATACACCACTGTTAGGAGAGAAACAAGATGAAGATAATTTTGTCTTCCCCTCTCCTAAAATAATTCAAACCCTGTTCCTTAAATCTTACCAGCCTTGAGCTAGAGCTTGGTATCCGATTAGTTTATAAGTCAATTTCGCTGCTGTAAATTCTGAGACTACAGAATCTGCAACTGGGGCTAATTCCATAATATCGCAGCCAATGACTTCATAGGATTCACACAAGCGACGCAAAAATCCGGTGAGAGAATACCAGTTTAGTCCGCCTGGTTCTGGCGTACCCACACCTGGGATTAAAGTTGGGTCGATGCCGTCAAGATCGATTGTGAGGAATACCCGCCGAGTTTTGATACTTGAAATTGCGCGTTCCATCCAATCTGGCTGTGTCGCTATTTCCCTTGCCCGAAATACATTTAACTGTTTTTCCTTGATCAAATCTGCTTCCTCCTTACAAATGGCGCGAATGCCTATTTGCAGTGTCGGTAAACCCATATCAACTATCCGCCGCATCACGCAAGCATGATTGTAAATAGAGCCTTCATACTCGTGACGTAGATCCCCGTGAGCATCAATTTGAACCACTGTGAAAGGTTCATCGGGATAAGTGGCGCGGTACGCTTCGACCACCCCGGCAGTAATGCTATGTTCGCCGCCTAAAGCGATGACAAATTTATTTTCGGCGATGAGTTGCTGCACAGTTTTTTGAGTTACTTGCAGCATTTCCAGCGAGGAAACTCGTTGACCATTGCGAGTGTCAGCAATTGGAGAGTTAGTATAAATACCTACATCATAGCAGATTTCTCTATCTAGTTCCTCATCGTAACACTCAAGTTGGTGGGATGCTTCTAGAAGTGCTGCTGGCCCATTTTCGCAGCCCCGCCGATAGGTGGTTGTGGCTTCGTAGGGAATGGGCAAAATCACGACTTGGGCTTTGTCGTAGTCGGGCACTATTTCAGATCCTAGAAATGGCACAACTGAAATGGAAGCGATCGTCGTCGGCATAGTGGAAATTTAAGATCGAGCAACATCTGCAAGCTTACACTTTTCATCCTGACATAGGAATGCTACGTACAGCAAAGCCAGCTTTAGATGAATTTTTGGGTTTAGCTTTAACATTCTTCTCTAGTTTATTACAAAATGTAAACGAGGATGGGGCGTTGGGCTGAGCGCGATCGCCTATTTTAATAAATTACTAAGCTTGAGCCACAGCAGACATGGTTAATTGTTGCCTGCTGATGTAAGATAGCCATAGCGATAAAGGATTGTAAAAGATACCTATGAAATACAGGCTTTTGGGCAATACTAACCTACAAGTATCTGAAATTGGCGTAGGAGGCTCCCGTTTCGGCTCTATGATCGAGCAGAAAAACCAAAAAGAAAATGATTTCTGGCTTTGCATCAGAAGATGCTTCTATCGATAAACTGTATCTCTTTAGTCCGCCTACACACTTTGGAAAAGTTTATATCGACTCGTTAAAAAAAACTCAGCAAATATCAAAGTTTTTATCTATGCAAATTGCGCGAGTATTGCCTGCGATCGCGAAGCAAATCAAGTCAGCTACTAAAGATGTACCGGGACATCTTAAAAATGATGAAAATTACCTAGTTCACGGCTTAAGTAACCTTTACATTGCTAGCAGTTCCGTATTTCCAACTTGTGGGTATGCTAACCCTACCTTAACTATTGTGGCGATCGCGATTCGTCTCGGCGATTATATCAAGCGGCTGTATGCTTGATGAGTAATAACGGTTATAACTTGTTTCCTACCTTTGCAATGACTCAAACCTGGACGTGGCGAGGCTTTTCAATTTCCTACCAAGCTCAAGGTGAGTTTGGCCCAGCGGTTGTGTTCGTACACGGCTTTGGGGCTTCTTCGGGTCACTGGCGCAAAAATTTGCCAGTATTAGCTGCTAGTTGTCGCTGCTACGCGATTGATTTAATCGGCTTTGGTGGTTCTGCTAAACCAACTCCCAAACAGGAGATTGACTACACTTTTGAAACTTGGGGCGAACAAATTGCTGATTTCTGTAAGCAAGTAGTCGGCGGCCCAGCTTTTTTAGTGGGGAATTCTATCGGCTGTGTCGCGGCGATGCAGGCGGCTTTCGATTTTCCTGAAATTGCTTTAGGAGTGGCTTTGCTCAATTGTTCTCTGCGGCTGCTACACGATCGCAAAAGAGCTGAGTTACCTTGGTATCGACGTATGGGAGCACCCATTGCCCAAAAACTGTTAAATGTTAATTTGGTAAGCCAATTCTTTTTTAATCAGTTAGCAACGCGGAAAACTGTACGTTCGATTTTGCGGCAAGCTTATAAACGATCTGAAGCAGTAACAGAGGAATTGATCGATCTGATTATGGCACCTGCACAAGATAAAGGAGCCGTCGCAGTATTTGTCGCCTTTACGAGTTATTCTTCAGGGCCATTGCCGGAAGATTTGCTAGCTTATTTAAGTTGTCCAGTTGTGATTTTATGGGGTGCGGATGACCCTTGGGAACCTATAGAACTAGGGCGGGAATTGGCAAAGTTTCCTTGTGTTAAAAAGTTTGTAGAGTTGCCAGGGGTGGGACATTGTCCACAGGATGAAGCCCCTGAGTTGGTGAATCCAGTTTTGTTAGATTTTATTAAGGAATTATAAACTGAAGAAGGAAGAAGGAAGAATGAAGAAGGAAGAAGGAAGAAGGAAGAGTGTTTATACAGTCAGCTTTTTAGCCATTCCGATCTTATATTTAATTAGGTGGATTTACTTAGCTCAGCATTAAAAGGGAACTAGAAGTCCTGTCTCTCTGTCTAGATACATTGCGCCCAGGAGCTAAGATGGGTCGCATCCCAACAACTTACCTAATTTTGTTAACCTTATAAAGGTTTAAGTATGCTCATTAATGGTACTTCAGATTTTGACTATCTCCAAGGAACGGCAGAAGCAGATAGCATTGAGGCTTTTGGTGGAAACGATATAGTTTTTGGCCAGAAAGGAGACGATGCGATCGCAGGTAACGAAGGTAAAGACAAGCTCAACGGTGGTCAAGGCAACGATGCCATCTTCGGCGGCGCTGACGATGATATTATCTGGGGAGCCAAAGGTAACGACCGAATTTTTGGCGATGCTGGCAATGATACTCTCACTGGCGGCAAAGGCAGCGATACTCTTACTGGCGGTGAAGGAAACGACATCTTCGGTATTGCGATCGAAGGCTGCGGTTGCCAAACGATCGCCAAAGCTGATTACATTACTGATTTTAACAGTGGTAGCGATACCCTACGCTTACTCAACAATGTTAAATATGAAGATTTGAATATCTTTCAAGGCACGGGTAGCAACAGCAACAATACGATTATTCGAGACAAAATTACAGGCGAGTATTTGGCAGTGTTGCAAGGAGTTAATGCTAGTACTATTACCCAAAATAACTTTGAAACTTTTACATCGGGTAATGTCGTAACTGACTGGAACTCAACGCTGCTAGATGCCGTGCGAACAGGTGGTAGTGTACCTCCCATAGCGGCCCGCAATATGGCAATGGTTCACACTGCAATTTATAACGCTGTGAATGCTATTGATAAAAGCCATAGCTCTTACAAAGTGCAGTTAGAAGCGCCTGCGGGAGCCTCTGAGGAAGCGGCGGCGGCGGCAGCAGCAGATCGGGTTTTAACAAGTTTGTACCCTGCACAGAAAGCGAAATTTGATGCGAAAATTGCCTCTTCTCTTGCCGCAATTCCTGATAGCCAAGCTAAAACCGATGGCATTGCAGTGGGACTCTCGGCTGCCGATCAAATTATTGCTTTAAGAAGTAAAGACGGTATGAGTACAACAGTGACTTACACGCCGGGAACTGAACCTGGTGATTGGGTACCCACTCCGCCTGCTTTTGCCGCTTCGCTGTTACCACAATGGCCGAAAGTTGATTGTTTTGCTATGACTAGCGGTTCTCAGTTTCAGCCCGCAGCGCCCCCGGCTTTAGACAGTGCTGAGTACGCAGAAGAAGTGAATTTTGTTAAAGCAATAGGCGCAAAAGATAGCTTGACGCGATCGCCAGATCAAACAGCAATTGCCAAATTCTGGGCGGATGGTGCCAACACTTTTACTCCCCCCGGTCACTGGAACCAAATTGCCCAACAAGTATCTACACTAGCTGACAACTCCTTAGAAGAGAATGCTCGCTTGTTTGCGATGTTAAATATTGGTTTAGCCGATGCAGGCATCTGTGCCTGGGATGCTAAGTATCAATATAATTCTTGGCGGCCAGTGACAGCGATTCAACAAGCAGACACGGATGGGAATGCCGATACAGTTGCCGATCCAAATTGGCAGCCTTTGTTAACTACTCCGCCTTTCCCTGAGTATATATCTGGACACAGCACGTTTAGCGGTGCAGCCGACTCGATTTTGAGTTCTTTCTTTGGTGACGATTTTGGTTTTGTGGATCTCGGAGATCCGTCTGCAAATAGTTCTTTGCGAAAGTTTGATAGTTTTGGAAATGCGGCAGATGAAGCTGGTATGAGCCGTCTTTATGGTGGCATTCATTTTATGAGTGCTAATCAAGAGGGTTTGGCCTCTGGTAGAGAGTTGGGTAACTATGTTGTCCAGAATTTTTTGGTTTGATAGTTAACGGTTAACGGTTAACGGTTAACTGTTAACTGTTAACTGTTAACTGTTAACTGTTACCAACTTATTTAATGACTTCCCGGCCCATTGGGGCGAATATATTGAGAGTTAGCTCTTACGTAGCAGAGATCGCCCTCCATAGTGACGCGCAGCCAGGGTTTATCTTGTTCATCATTAACGATGGGATTGAGTTTGCCGCTTTCACCAATTTCGGCAAAAATAACCTTACCTTTGGCGAATTGACGCACCACTGGATTCTTGCTACCAGGGGCGCGGCGACAGTTTAGAGGTGTGGGATCGACAACCAACCAAGCTCTCATATAATAATCTTCATTTCGCCCATCTCGCGGGGCTTTGTAGTAATCGCCGTTGCGATCTTGGGCGAAAGTGGTGAGGGGAATGGCTGCGATCGCAAAACTGAGTCCAATTGTCATCGCGCGGCAGAACATATTCATAATATAACCTCTCATTATTTTTACTTACTAATTCATTATAAATTGACACTTTGAAGAAAATATTTTAGAATTATTATAGGTAGTTAAAATCTGGAAATATAGTCAAGCTTACTTCCTCACACAGCGCTAAATTTTTTCTATGAAATACCAAGCCTCGGAAAGCTACTCTCCCACCCTCGAAGACGAACTCAACTCTGAATCCGAAAAACCCATCATTATCGGCTTAAAAGATGTCACTAAAGTTTATGGCGTTGGCGACTTGGAAGTTCGGGCTTTAAACGGCGTTAGCTTGACAGTAAAACAAGGGGAATATTGCGCGATTATGGGGGCATCGGGATCGGGGAAATCTACAGCTATGAATATTATCGGCTGTCTCGATCGTCCCACCAGCGGCAGCTATTATTTAGACGGCGTGGATGTCGCACAAATGCCAGAGGATGATTTGGCCGGCATTCGCAACTTAAAACTGGGTTTTGTGTTCCAGCAATTTCACTTATTGCCACAGCTAACAGCTTTAGAAAATGTGATGTTGCCGATGGTTTATGCCAGCGTACCCTCAGCCGAAAGACGGGAGCGAGCAACTGTGGCTTTAACGCGGGTTGGTTTGGAAAGTCGGCTCTACAATAAACCTAATCAACTATCAGGAGGACAACAGCAACGGGTGGCGATCGCCCGTGCTATAGTCAACCGTCCTGTACTATTATTAGCAGATGAACCTACGGGCGCTTTGGATACTAAAACTACCCAAGAAGTAATGAATATTTTCACAGAGCTAAATGACAGCGGCATGACAGTAGTAATGGTAACTCACGAACCAGATGTAGCGCGTCAAACTCGTCGCATAGTCGTATTTCGTGATGGCGAAGTTATAAATGATAACCTGACACCTAATGACCTCCACAGTGCTGGATTTTAACTAATAACTATCAGTAATATTCATTACGGTTGCACCGAAAATGAGATCGCGTATTCTCATTTCTCCTATTTCTCCTTCATTCCAGCCCAACCGGAATCAATATTATTAGGTAGCGATCGAAAGTTCGCGATCGCAGCAATTAAATCCGCAGGTTCTATAGGTTTAGCCAGATGCGATGAAAAACCTGCTCTGAGAGCCTGCTGCTGATTCAACTCTCCAGCATAAGCTGTAAGAGCGATCGCAGGCACTTGTCCTCCCCGATCCTCAGACTGAGACCTAAGCTGACTTATCAGCATATAGCCGTCCATCTCAGCCATCCCAATATCACTTACCAATACATCAAACTTAAACCTCGCTAGGGTTGCCAGTGCTTCTGTTGCCGATGCCGATAAAGTCACCTCTGCCCCGCTATCACTTAGTATAAAAGCAATTAACTCTCGCGTGTCAGGTTCGTCATCTACTACTAGCACCCGCATACCTTCTAAAGGATTAGAAATTAGGGATTCTGCATCCCCATTAACTTCATCCTCACTTAAAGAGTCTTTTAAGTTCAAAAGTGGTAATATTACTTCAAATGTTGCTCCCAGCCCCAGTCCAGCACTATCAGCCTTAACAGTACCGCCATGCAGTTCTACCAAATGACGGACGATCGCTAATCCTAAACCCAATCCGCCGAACTTTCGTGTTGTAGTGCTATCTGCCTGACGGAAACATTCAAAAACGTAGGGTAAAAACTCCCGATCAATTCCTTTGCCGGTATCGCTAACTCGAATTTGAACGCACATTCCCGCACGCTTTAGGGAAATCTCCACATACCCCCCAGCGGGAGTAAACTTGACAGCATTAGAAAGTAGATTCCAGAATACTTGCTGCAACCGGTTAGCATCGCCGGAAATCAGAATTCGATCTGCTTCAAATTGAGTCCGAAGTTCAATAGATTTAGCGATCGCAGCTAAATTCACTGTCTCCATTGCTCCTGCAATCGTCGCTACCAGATCCACATTCGTTACATCCAGCGTCAGTTTACCTTGGAGGATGCGAGAGACATCAAGTAAATCTTCAATTAGTTGCGTTTGCAGCTTAGCATTACGCTCAATAGTCTCAAGAGCGCGATCGGTTGCCACCGCGTCAAATTTGCGGCTTCGTAGCAGCCTCGACCAGCCTAAAATCGGGTTTAGGGGCGATCGCAACTCGTGAGAAAGCACGGCTAAAAACTCGTCTTTAAGTCGGTTCGCGGCTTCAGCAGAGGCGCGAGCACTTTGTTCAGCAGAGTACAGCCGTACATTCTCCAGCGCGATCGCAGCGATCTGACCCAATTGCACTAGCAAAGCCTCGTCTTCTGCGGTAAACTCTCCCTCATACTTATCTGATAGCTGGATCAGACCCATATTTCGCCCTTCTCGATCTGTGAGAGGTACAGCCAGCCAACCACGCATCGGCGGATGTCTGTCAGCTTCCTTGCCAAATTCTCGCCACTGCGGATCGGCTTCTAGTTCTGCTTGTGTCATCCGTATCGGGCGGTTTAGATTGCAAACACAGGCATAAATGCCGGAACCATCATGTTTTTCTGCGTAATCATGCCACTGCGCGTACTTCTGTGAAAGGGAAACTGCGATCGCGGCTTGTTCCCAGTCTTGATTAACCACCAACATCGCTAAAGACTGGTGAGCGCCTACAATCTCATAGGCTTGTTGTGCGATCAATTGGAGTGTACCTTCTAGAGAAGATACTGCATTGATCTCCATTGACGCTTCATTTAATCGTCCGAGCTTTTGTACTCTCTGCTGTTCGCGTTGGAGGTGTCTAGCTCGTTCTTCTTCGAGACACTTACGCTCGTGGATGTCGTTACCAATTCCTATCCACTTAAGAATCTGACCTAAATGGTCTCGAAAAGGCAGTCCCCGTGCGACGTGCCAGCGATATTCGCCATCAGTACGGCGGAAACGCATTTCTACTTCGTAGTAAGTGCCTTTGGCTACAGCGTCTTTCCATATTCTCAAAATGCGATCGCGATCGTCTGGGTGTAGCACCGCTACCCATGCGTCCCCGGAAGTCTGTTCCATCGTCAAGCCGGTATAATCGAACCAGTGCTGATTGCAGTAAATGATAGAGCCGTCACTCGCCCCCATCCATACGAACTGTGGCGATACTTCCGTTAAAATTCTGTAGCGCTCTTCACTCTCGCGCAGCGCTTCCTGTGCTTGCTTGCGTTCTGTGATGTCAGCAACACACATAGAAAGCTGATCTTGTAAGGGATAAATGCGGTTCTCATACCAGCGATTCCAAGGTGGGTAAAATGCCTCAAACTGGATGGAAGCATTCTCTTGGCTAGCTCTGTGGAGTTGAGGATAATACTCGGTACTTACCAGATCTGGAAATAAATCCCAGATACATTTACCCAATAACTCTTCCTTGCTTTTGCCGAGGATTTCGACGATCCGATCGTTGACATAAGTGTATCTCCATTGGGCATCAAACACTACAAAACCATCGCTGATACTGGCCAGCACTGCTTCCAGGCGTTCCTTGGCAAATTCTGCTTCCGCCCGTAGTTCGCGATCGCGCCGCGCTGATTCCCGCCGCAGCAATGCCATTTCCAAAGTGGTTCTCACCCGTGCTATTAACTCGCGAGCCGAAAAAGGCTTGATCAAGTAGTCATCGGCTCCTGTTTCTAAACCCTCAATTTTGGATTCTTCCCCAGCGCGAGCCGAGAGCAAGATTACAGGAATTTCTTTAGTACGAGGCTCTGTCCGGATTTGCCGCAGTAGCTCGAAACCATCCACCACAGGCATCATTACATCTGTCAGTACCAAATCTGGCAACTGCTTGTCAATGGCAGCCAAAGCCGCAGCACCGTCGCGTACTGCTACTACTTCATAATTTTTGCTCAAAATACGCTTGACATAATCACGCATATCTGAATTGTCGTCAGCCAACAGAATTTGAGGGAGAGGGCGGGATGGGCAAGGTAGGGAAAGTAGAGAGGAAAATTTCTCTCCCCCATCTCCCCCATCCCCCCCATCTCCCCCA
>DATGYA010000024.1:0-3461 GCA_035298405.1 Kamptonema sp.
GTAAAGGCTCCCACCGTCAGATTATTTTCTAGATATAAAACTCCAATCAACTGCCCTTGATTTATAATTGGACTGCAAAGTACACTTTTGGGCTGGTGTTTTTGAATGTAACTATCCGCCGCAAACTGAGAATTGATTCTGACATCTGCCAATACCACAGGTTCTAAAGTCCGCTTGACAATATTCACCAAACTAATCGCTAAATCTGAGCTAGATTCTAGAGGAATTGATGGTAATAGTTGTGGCGATTCTCCCTCTGCTACCAAAGCTACTACTTTTAAATCAATATCTTGTTTCAGCAGCAAGACACATTTACTTGCTCCCGCATTGGCAATGACTATTTTTAGGAGAGTAGTTAGAAGTTTATCAAGTTCAATTTCTTCAGAAATTGCTTGAGAGGCTTTGAGTAAAGTTGCCAAATCTAGGGTTTCTGAGACACTGCTAGAAGTGTGAGTAGCAGAGATTGTTCCTCGTGCAAATGTTTCCTTAAAGGAGTCAGTAGCGCGAGGCTGTTGTAGGATGGGTGCGAGAAGTTGGGGATAACGTTTTTCTAAATCAGTCACCTTAGCTTTGGCTCCCCATCGGGCATAACAATAGTAGGCTTCCTGCATATAGATTGCCGCAAATTTTTCTTTTCCCCAATCTAAATAAAACTTACCAGCCAGCTCATTGCTAAGTGCTTCTTCTTGGATATATTCATTAGCTTTGGCTCCCAAAATTGCCTTGTCGTATAGCTCAATGGCTGTAGATTTCTGTCCTAAAACTCTACATTTTTCGGCTTCTACGAGATCGACTTTATGCTGGTGATTCATGGGCGCATAATCCGCCCAATGCTGTAACTTAGTTTGGTTTTCTGCTACTCGCTCTAATACAGTTGATACTTCCCATAACGGTTGACTCAATAGTGCTATAGCTACCAAAGAATCATAGAAATAAAACGCAGGTTCGGCAACTGTTCCCGCACCTGACATCAAATAGTTTCTGCACTCAAGGGCATAGTTATTAGCTGGCTCAACTTCCCCAAACAAAAAGCAAAGCATCAACTTATACGAGTAGAAAATATATAATCCACATATATCATTTGCAGACTGCAACCGAGGGAGAAATTCTGTTTCTTGGAAAGCCGATCCAGACAAGATGGTGGGATGCTCTGCCAAACCTAATAAATTTGAAACCACTTGCCAATAAATCAGACAGTAATTAGCTGTTCCCAACTGCTTCAGTTGCACTAAAGCATGGTAGTAAGTGCGTGTATCTTCCTCCAAGTTAGCAAGTGGTTGACCGCACCAAGAAGAAATTAAACAGAAATTGTGAACCGCATATCCAGCGTATTCCAGATTTCCAACTTCTAGCCCAAGGGTATAACTCTCACTCAAGAGGGGTAACATTTCTTTGAGGTGAGATTTGCGGTGGAGGATAAAACTTCCCAGCAGGAAAAATACTTCTATTTTACTTGCTTTATCATCGAACTTTGCCGCCACATTCAATGCCAACTTTCCAAACTGTGTAGCTAAATCTATATTCTGCATATTACAGAGAACTAAGCTGTAACAAGTATAGTTAGTAGCAGAAACAGATATATTGCCGTGCCGCAGGAATAATTTGACTAACAAGGTAGCTAGTAATGGATACATAAGAGATCCACGGGTGTAAGCTGCTCCCATGATGCTGCTGGCAATCTGGGTAATGGCGATTTTATTTGCATCTGTCATCACGGGGAGGTAGACAAAATCTGCAATTTCTCTGTCGCCAATTAGTTCGCTAATTTCTTGGATTGACTGTTGAATATCTGCGGGTGTGGGTGATTCGTTGATGTTTGCGCCCAACTGTTGCAAGATATTGAGGCCGATCGCCAGCACTTCATTGAGTTGGCTCTGGGAGGTCTTACCTTGAATTCTAATGCGGTAAACATTGACCTGTTCTAGTAAAGAATGTGCTTGTTCGGTGACAAGATCGATAAACTTTTCCATCGCCTCAAAGTCACCGCATAGCATTGCCACTTCCGCTGCTAATTCATGAAAAGCGAGGCTGATTTCATACTGTTGTTGCCAAGCATTTTCTCCCAACAAAGACAATCCTACTGCGGCATATTCACGCGCTGCTTGATAGGCGATAGCAGTTCGGGCTTTGCGACAGGCAGTGAGGTTAAGTTGTGCTAGTTCATTTCGTTGTGTTTGTTCGCTAATTAAAGAAGTGCCATAATTTAATTGATTGACGATTTCAAAAATACGGTCTTCTCTTGCTTGTATGGAAATCTGTTTGAGCAGCAGTTCTCCGATTTGGTAATGAGTCGCCTGTTTTTGGTCATCGGGAATTAGGGAATAGGCTGCTTGTTGAACGCGATCGTGCAAAAACCGATAAGTGGGATTAGCTGAAGCCTTAAAGACTTCATTACTATCTGACTGCGTAAAGAATTTATAGATTTTAGTTGTAGGAATTACTAAGCTTTCTTGTAATGCTTTCCATAAAGCCGTAGCCGTTATTCCCGCAGATTGTTCGCTAACAATAACTAACGTATTCAAATCAAACTCGGCTCCAATACAAGCCGCCAGTTTGAGAACATCCTGAGTTTCTATCGGCAATTTCTGCAATTGCAACGCCATGAACTCCACTACATCATCAGTAATTGCCAAGGCTTTGACTTGAGCAAGATCGCATTGCCAATGTTGAATTTTCCAATCAAAGCTAATTAGCTGGTCATCATATAATGCTTTGAGAAACTGGGTAGCAAAAAAGGGATTACCTTGAGTTTTTTGATAGACTAATTTGGTTAAAGGTTGAGCAACGGATAAGTCGCTATTCAGCGTATCTGCCACCAACCGATTCATATCTGGTTCGCTTAACGGTAGTAATGTAATTGTATTTAGCGTTGCCCCAGTTTTGACAAGTTCATCTACTGTCAGTATAAATGGATGTACTGGCGAAACTTCATTATCTCGATAAGCACCTAATATCAATAAATATTCTGTATCTTGCATCAATAATTTTAGCAAATTGAGTGAGGCTGAATCCGCCCATTGCCAGTCATCTAAAAACATCACTAAAGGATGTTCTTGAGTCGTAAAAACTTGCACAAATTTCTGCATGAGCAGATTAAATCGATTTTGAGCCGCACTTCCTGACAATTCTGTGGCTGGTGGCTGTTTACCGATGATATTTTCCAACTCAGGAATCACATCAATTAAGACTTGTCCGCTGTCTCCCAATGCTGCTAAAATCTGATTTTTCCATGTTTGTAGTTGTGCATCCGATTCTGATAATAATTGCCCCATCAAATCTCGGAAGGCTTGCACAAAGGCAGAAAAGGGAATGTTGCGTTGAAATTGGTCATATTTGCCTTTGATGAAGTAACCCCTTTGCCGGACAATGGGTTTATGAATTTCATTAACAACAGCGGTTTTTCCAATTCCAGAAAAGCCTGCCACTAGCATCATTTCTGCGCTACCTGCGCTGACTCTCTC
>DATGYA010000025.1:0-35703 GCA_035298405.1 Kamptonema sp.
TAAAGTTTTATTTTTAATTCCTAAACCAATTCGCATCGGCACTGCACAAACTGTAGCTTGATGCAAATATTCTGCCATTGAAGGGACTCTACCTGTTACTGTAATTCCCGGTTGCAAGCTCAACTCTAACACCTCTGCTACTGGTTTGGCTCCTACTATAGTCAGCGTTGTGTCGGGATAGCGTTGCTGCAAAACTGGCAATACCTCTAAACTCAGAAAGCGCACCGCGTCAATATTCGCTAAATTATCCATCGCCCCGATAAATATTAATCTTCTTCCTCCGGGATCTGTCTTTCGATAGGGAAATTCTGCTAAATCTACGCCATTGGGGATCGCTTCTATTTTGCAATTTTGATTTTTCTCTGGTTGAGGAGTTGCGATCAATTCTTGCAACTGTTGTCGATCTTCATCGGTTGTCACGACAAGGCGCGAGAATTTAGAACAGTAGCGTTTTTCGTAGCGAGCTAGTAAAGGGAGATTTAAGCGATCGCGCAACGGTTTTTCTGATATGCCAGTTTCTAATACTTGTCGGCAAGTGCCATAAACTGAACTGTGAATATTTACTACCGTACACAATTTTTGTCGCCACTCTGGACGGACATAAATCTCATTAACACCGTGTTCGCAGGTAAGTATATCGCATTTACCTGCCAGCACAAATTCATCTATCCAATTCTGCATCGCTTGGGAATAAATAGATAACACATTGGGAGGTGTTCCTTCTAACAAAAATCGACCGAACCGCCTGACTTTTCCCCATATCCCTACACTTTGGAGTATCTGCGGACGGGGGAAAATAGCCAACTCTTCGACGTACTCTTGTAATTTCTCTATTTCTGTCTCTGTAACGTCTTGCGATCGCTGTGTTACCAGAGCGATAGAATGTCGCTGACTCAAATATTTCAATAAATTAAACGTTCTGACTTGAGTTCCGCCCCGCTCTGGTGGATAAGGAAACGTAGAGGAAAGCATTAAAATCTTCATCTAGATATGCAAAAATATTGATTTATAGAAAGTTTTCTACATTCCTAACACATAATGGACGATTCATCTATCAAAGCGTTACTAGAAGACCTGAAAAACTCCGATGAAGAGGTTCGCGATCGCGCCACTACCGAACTCTGGCGCACGTGGTTTGAGCAAAAGGGGCCCTGGGGAATGGAAATGCTGAAGCGATCGCAGATTTTACTGGATGCTGGCGAGATTTCCCGCGCCTTAGATATTCTCACTAAACTTATCTCAGATAGCCCCGATTTTGCCGAAGCCTGGAACCGGAGAGCTGTAATTTATTACACTCGAAGCGAGTATCAAAAATCCCTTAATGACTGCGAAGTAGTCCTCAGTCTCAACCCCATACATTTTGGAGCATTACACGGTCAAGGTTTATGTTACGCTGCCCTGGGAAATTACAGAAAAGCAATCGTGGCTTTTCGT
The DNA here is from genome assembly GCA_035298405.1 of Kamptonema sp. GTDB lineage: Bacteria > Cyanobacteriota > Cyanobacteriia > Cyanobacteriales > Microcoleaceae > Kamptonema. The sequence goes on from DATGYA010000025.1 coordinate 1,435, forward strand.
CGTGCTTTGGAAATTCAGCCCTATTCTTTAGTTAACCAAAAGTTAATTCTAGAATGTACTGCTCGACTCAGCTAAAATAATATACTCTTGGTATTTGGCATAAAATGTTTATACTTTCTGACTCAAAACGATTGCTCTACTTTTTTTTTAATAAGCGATCGCTTTGTTTTAACAATTCCTTAGCAACACTCTAGATGAAACGAGATGCAATCTGAATCTGCAAAAAGTGGTCATCTCCATCCCCACTGGCCAAAAACATCGCTGTCATCGTACCTCGTCTCACCTCGAAGTTCTTGTAATTCCTTAACCACAATATTTTCCCAACCCTTAGCTTAGCAAGACTGGATAGGCAAAGGCTTTGAAAATGACGATTTGGGTAGCATAAGTTTGGTACAATCTATCGTATTAGCTCGTACTCAAGTAGCTCAATTGGTTCGAGGGTAAAACCATGCTGCCACATCTGAATATTCAATAATATTTCGCACTAATTGTTGTGGGCAATCGGCAAACTGAAATATACCTTTGTTTCCTGTTGATAAACACTGGTAATTGAAAACTCTCCTCCTGCCACTTCAACAATTTTCTTGACAAGTTTTAAGCCAATACCAAGGCCCTGTTGCTCGTAGGTTTTGCGCTCAAACTGCATGAAAGCACCAATTTTAGCAATTTGCTCTTCTGTCATACCTCGCCCAAAGTCATGTACAGATAAATTCATCATCTCTCCTACAACTTGACTGCTAATTTTAATAGTCGTCTCTGGCAAGGAGAATTTAAGGGCATTATCAACTAATTCATGAAAAATTAGGGATAGATATCGCTCTGATATAGCGATATCTGCTTCCTCAAGTGCAAAGGTAATATCTTTGTTACGGTTGAGGCTTTGAGCCTGGGTTCTCAAAGGGGCTTCAATGGTGGAAACTGAAAATTTAACTGGGTTAAATTCGAGCTTTTGCCTCCGAGTTGCAGATAGTTCTAGTTCTAAATAAATCAGGAATTTTTTCGTTAAATTTTCCAGGCGACGGGCAGATTGATCTGCCCAGGTTAAGAGCTCGCGGATTTCGGCGATATCCATGTCTTCGATATCTTCCTTGAGTAACCCGATCGTGCCTAAGATACCATTGAGGGGCGTATTCAGTTCGTGGGATAGACTAGATGCTAAGTTCCCACGTAGTTCATTGAGGGTTTTTTCTAAGACATCGATGGTATTTTCTTGGATTTGAGATAAGTTCTGGATATTGTCATACTGTTGCTTGATTCTGAGCATTGAATGCACGCGGGCGCGCAGTTCAATTCCATTAACTGGTTTACTAATAAAGTCATCAGCCCCGGCGGTTAGACAATGGGCAAGGTCTGATTTTGAGCTTAATGCTGTGACCATAATAATGGGAACAGCTTGCCACTTTGGGAGGGCTTTGATTTGCCGACAAACTTCGATGCCATCTATTCCTGGCATCATCACATCCAGCAAAATCAGATCGGGCGCAAATGCGTCGAGGAATGCGATTGCCTCTTGACCATTAGCAGCGTAATGCAATTGATAATCTTGCTCTGATAACAGGGTTTCAATCACGTCAAAGTTATCAGGTTCATCATCAACGATTAAAATGGATAGTTTATTCATGGGTGATCTTGATTAGGGAATTATGGAATTCAAATGTCATTGATTTAATAGTAGTTGCTATTGCTTCAGCCTGACATATTTGCTAAGGTAATCATTCCCTCCGGGGGGTAAAGCAACGATCGCGATCGCGCGCTATGACTAGAGCAGTGAGGGAACATCAACTAAGTTGCGATCGCAGTAGATCTGCGATCTGAGTTCTAGTCTATCCATACAGGCATTTGAATGTCCATCCGTATAACTTGGGGTTTCAGACTGTGCCCGGCAGATTGGCTTTAGCTCTAATGTAGCTCGAAACCTTAATAATCTGGATGCCCGATCCATAGTTGCTGAATTTATTGCATAAGGCTAGCCACAATTTTATTACTATTTGGTCAAAAAAACTCTTTCAATTTCAGCCGCTGCCAGAGGTTTAGAAAATAAATAACCTTGTCCAAATTCACAGCCCAGTTGTTGGAGCCATTGAAGTTGCTGAGTCGTTTCAATCCCTTCGGCAATAACAGCAAGTTCTAGTTGATTACTCAGAGTAATAATGGTATTCACGACTTGATAGTTACGATTTCCTGGTTGGATCTGATCTACAAAAGAGCGATCGATTTTGAGGTTATCGACTGGAAAGCGGTGCAGATAACCGAGGGAAGAATATCCAGTGCCGAAGTCATCAATGCTGATCTCAATTTGCCGCGATCGCAATTGTTCAGTCAGTGCGATCGCCATCTGAGCATTTTCTACGATCGCGCTTTCGGTAATTTCTAGTTTGAGGTGAGCGGGGTTAACAAAAGTTTCTGCCAACACCCGATCGATATCACTCAAAAGCGTTGGGCAAGAAAATTGCCGCACCGAAAGGTTAACGCTCATGGTTAACTCTGTCCAACCCTTTTCCTGCCAGATGCCAAGTTGCTGACACGCCTGCTTAAACACCACCATCCCTACTGGTACAATCAACCCTGTTTCCTCCATACAGGGGATAAATTCTGCTGGTGAAACCATGCCCCGATCGGGATTTTGCCAGCGCACCAGTGCTTCAAATCCGCAAAGTTTTTCGGTTTTTAAATTTATAATCGGCTGGTAGTAGGTGACAAACTCTTGATGTTCCAATGCTCGCTGCAAATCATTTTCCAGCGTCAGCCGGTTCAGTATTGCCAAGGACATCTGGCGATCGAAGAGTTGATAGCAGCCTTTCCCATGTAGTTTAGCTTTATACATTGCGGTATCGGCATCTTGCAATGGTTCTTCTGGTTGTTGATAAGCACTACTGCCTAAAGCAATCCCTATACAAGCAGTCATAAAGATTTCACAATCGGCAACGACAAAAGCTGTATCAAAGCTCCTAAGAATAGATTGGATGAATGGGTCAAGGGCGATCGCGTCATCAATTTGATACAGCAAAAAGCAAAACTCATCTTCACCTATACGTGCTAGCACATCGCCGGGACGCAGATAATGCTGTAACCGTTCTGTCATGGCGAGTAGCAATTTATTGCCGACGGCATGACCAAAGGAACCATTCACCAGTTTAAACTGATCGCAGTCTAGATAAACCACTGCAAAGGAAAATTCCCTAGCTTGTATAACCTCAGCCAATTTTTGAAGTAAGAAAGTCCGACTGGGTAAAGTTGTGAGTGCATCCTGAAAAATCATAGTTTGCAACTCGGCAGTGCGCTGTTGCACCGTTGCTTCTAATCGAGCATTAAAGGTTGCTAATTGCTGATATTGTCGATGGATGCGTAACATAGATCGCACCCTCGCTATTAACTCCAAACGATTGACAGGTTTGCTGATAAAATCATCTGCCCCTGCCTCGAAACATCTTGCGAGATCCGTTTTGGTAGTCAGGGCTGTCACCATGATGATCGGCACTGCTTCCCATTGCGGCATAGCTTTAATGCGTTGACAGACTTCTATGCCGTCTATTCCTGGCATCATTACATCTAGCAAAATGACATCTGGGTGAAAAAGGTTGAGGGAAGCGATCGCGTCTTGACCGCTAGCAGCGTAGTGTAAATTGTAGCCGAGTTCGGGCAAAAAGGTTTCAATCACGTCAAAGTTATCGGGTTCATCATCAACGACTAAAACAGAAGCGTTATTCATAAAACCAATGTAGGTAATTAACGGTCAGAAGTCTAATTAGTTATTATAACTATCTATACTTGGGACAATTTTAAGAATTAGGTATAAAAAAGCTATTCATCGGGTAAATTGCACTAATTGCATCAGTACACCAAATGAATAGCATATCAGCTCCTACTAAACTGTTACACATTAAAACCGACTAGCAACGATGGCGCGAGTACGTCAGTGCGTCAGCTACAACACTTACGTTTGTAAGGGAAAGCCTTGGGCTGAGATCGGGACGAGTCCAAGGGCTGAAGCATCCTAGCACCCTACAAATATTCTTTTAAATGTCGAACAGCCGATCGTCGTTAATTCTGGCATTAGTTCAGAGCTTCCACAAAAACAACCTTCAACATTCCTTCCTCTTGCTCTGGTTGGAATTGAAATCCTAGCTTCCGACAAAGACTCTGCATTTTGTAATTGCTGGTGAGAATATAACCGACGATCGCATCAAGTTTTTCTTCTTTTCCAACTTCTAATAGCCGTCTTAATAGTTCTGTGCCCAAGCCTATATCTTGATAGCGATCGCTGACGATCAAAGCAAATTCGGCTTCGTTTTTCCCGTGTAACTTACTCAGCCGTGCGACTGCCAAAATTTCATGTTCTGACGTTTGTGGATTTTTGTAATCGGCGACTAAGAGCATTTCGCGATCGTAATCGATAAAACAAATGCGAGTCAAGCGTTCGTGAGCGATGCGTTGCTTTAGCTTTACGGTATGAGCATAACGCAAATAGACGCTTTCTTCTGAGAGATTTTTATGGAACTGCACCATCAGCGGCTCATCTTCTGGGCGAATTGGTCGGATGGTTATGCGATCGCCTTTCCGTGATTCCCATTGCTGTACATATTTGGTAGGATAGGGACGAATGGCTGGTATAGGTCTATAGGCGGCAGAATCTGCGGTTGTATGGAGAACTACACGAGCATCTAGCGCGATCGCACCTTCAGGTGAAACCAGCAGGGGATTGATATCAATTTCGCGAATCTGTGGCTGTTCAACTATTAATTGACTGAAGCTAACTAATAGCTGTTCGAGTTTTGCTAAATCGATCGCTTTTCTACCGCGTACACCTTGTAGGGCTTTATAAATGCGGGTTTGTTCCATCATTCGTCGCGCCAAGGTAGTGTTTAAGGGAGGTAATGCCAAGGCGCGATCTTGAAATATTTCTACTAATTGACCACCCATACCAAAGAGCATCACCGGGCCAAATTGGGGATCGAGACTGCTACCTAAAATTAGTTCGTAGCCTTCGATTTTGACCATCGGTTGCACGGTTACGCCCAAAAATGCTTCGGGATTAATTGAACCTACTTTTGATGCGATCGCCTCAAATGCTCGCTTGACAGCTAACGCATCGCATAGACTTAGATGCACGCCACCAACATCAGTTTTGTGAGTGATGATGTCGGAATGCAGTTTTAGAACTACGGGATAACCGAAGCGATCGGCAATTTTCACAGCTTCGAGCTCGCTGGTAGCAATTTCTGTGGGGATTGTGGGTATGCCATAGGTAGCAAGTAATTGCTTGGATTCGTATTCTGTTAACAGACTGCGATCGCCGCTAGTTGCTGCCGATAAAATTTGCTCGGCTAAATTGCGATCGGGTGCATGAATTTCGGAATCCGCAGGTAAGGAAGGAGTTTCATAAATGCCACGCAGGTTATAAGTATACTGCCACATATAGTTAAATAATCTGACGGCAGTATCGGGATAGGGAAAGGTGGGAATATTGGCTTGATTGAGAATTTGCGTTCCTGCTGCAACTTCTGTCCCGCCCATCCAACTTGATAAGATGGGCTTGCCTAATTGACTATAAGCTTTGAGTTTTTCTGCCGTTTGCGTGGGGTTAGTCATCGCTTGAGGAGTTAAAATCACTAGCAAGCCATCACTATTAGGATCGGAGGCAACTACTTCTAAGGTTTGGGCATAGCGATCGCTACTAGCATCACCTAAAATATCAATCGGATTATGGTGACTCCATTGAGGGGGTAAAAATTGATTTAGTTGCTGTATTGTCTCTGGTGCTAATTCTGATAGCGTGCCGCCGCCACTGATTAACGCATCAGTCGCGATCGCTCCTGGCCCCCCAGCATTAGTAACAATTGACAGCCGATTTCCTTTTGGGCGCGGTTGTTTCGCCAGAATTTCTGCCATATCAAAGAGGTCAGAAATCGTATGCACGCGCAACACTCCACAGCGACGGAAAGCAGCATTTAAAACTTCATCACTGCCAGTTAAAGCTCCTGTATGGGAAGCCGCAGCTTTAGCAGCAGCGTCAGTTTGTCCAACTTTTAGCACAATAATCGGTTTATCCATTGCTACTTCGCGAGCAGCAGAAAGAAATGAGTGAGCATTACCGATTGATTCCATGTACAAAACAATGCTGTGAGTTTGAGGATCGTCACCGAGATATTCAATTAAATCTCCCCAACCAACATCGAGCATGGAACCGATGGAAACGAAGGCGCTAAATCCTACATTTTCGCCTAAGCTCCAGTCTAAAATAGAAGTGCAGAGCGCCCCACTTTGACTAATGAAAGCTACGTTACCAGAACGCGCGATCGCACCTGCAAAAGTCGCATTTAATCCTGCAATTGGATTCATTACGCCGAGACAATTTGGCCCAATAATTCGCATTCCTCCGCGCTGCGCTTCTGCGAGAACTTGTTGTTCTAAAGCTACACCCGCCTCACCAATCTCTTTAAAACCCGCAGAAACAATAATTGCGCCTTTTACCCCAACCGCTACACATTCTCTAATGACTTGTGGAACTGTCGCCGCAGGTGTAGCAATAACTACCAAATCGACCACTTCCGGCACGCTAGCAATGTTAGGATAAGACTTGATCCCCAATACACTAGGACGTTGAGGATTAACAGGAAAAACCGTACCACCAAAGGGACTACGAATCAAGTTCCAAAGCAATGTTCGTCCCACACTTCCTTCTCTTTCACTTGCACCAATTACAGCAACGGAGCGGGGATGAAAAATACAATCAAGAGGATGGCGCTGCTCTTTCCAAATGTCATGGGCAGGATCGCTTACAGACCTTTGATTCTTTGAAATTGTTTTCATTTCATTCTCCTGAATCCTAGCGATCTATCAATGCTATTTTTTAGCTTTAATTTTTCTATTCATCACCTAGATTAACCTAACCCTCTAAAATTTGCAACCTAATCTACAATGTAAGGAATCTGCATTTTTTGAGCTTTGTTGCCGATCGTTGCATTCCTGAGAGTTTTAACAAAAATGGCGGCTGAAAATTAGTAAATTCTATTAAATTGATAAGATTTATGGCAATTTTTAACAAAACTTATTTATTGTTTAAACTTTGAGTAGTTAGTTGATTTCCTATATTCTCTCTAAGCAGCGACAGATGTAAGATATACTTAAGGTTATATACAGGCTTCGCGCCGGATGCTTGGGATAGAAAAAGTAAGCTGTTCTAAATGGAAAGAACTATTGCAGGCTGCGTCAGTAAATAAGCGCTTCGTGCCTAATAAGTGTTCTAGCTGAGGCACCCTACAAGCCTCTTTAGAAAATTTTTGATTGACTTGAACCATTGATAAGCCATGATTAAAACTCGCCCCAATCAATCCCAAAAAACTAGACAAATTCCCCTGAGATTAGTGCTAATTGTCCCGTTTGTCTTGCAAATTGTCGGAGCAGTGGGATTGGTAGGTTTTCTGTCCTATCACAGTGGACAGGAGGCAGTAGAAAACTTAGCAAATCGGATGATGGCTCAAGCAACAAAACGGATACACGATCGCCTTAATACCTCCCTGCAAATTCAACAACAAACTGTAGCTCTTAATTATAATGCTTTCCAACAAAGTCTCCTCAACATTAATGATCTTGAACAAGTGCGATCGCATCTTTGGCAGCAAACTAATCTTTCTCCGAGCCTCACATCTACTTACTTTGCCAATGAACAGGGAGAACAGATCGCCTATTTTCGACTTCTCAGCAAGGAAGTAGTGGAAAAAGCCAGTCAGTTGTCTGGCGAAGATTTGCAGCAAGGCACACTAACATTGAGTGAAGCAAGGCTTCCAGATATCACAAAACGTAAATATTATCTAGTTGACAACCAAGGAAGAGCTAGAAAATTTGTCTATATGATGCCAATTGATGTACGGTTAACAGATTGGTATATTGCGGCAAAAAAGGCTAAAAAACAAACTTGGTCGCCAATTTTTGTTTATAAAGTACCAACTACATTAGGTATTAATGCTATAGTTCCAGTTTATGACGATCGGGGAAAATTACAAGGCGTTTTTAACAGTGGCATTATCTTAGCTGGAATCAGCACATTCTTGAATAAGCTAAATTTCTCGCCTTCAGGAAAAACATTTATCATTGAGCATTCTGGAGATTTAATAGCGACATCAACGCTAGAAACCCCTTATTTAAAAAATGACGAGGGAGGTTTAATCCGTCTACCGGCTACCAAAAGTCACGATCCTCAGACAAGGGCGATTGCCAACTACCTAAGACAGCAATATGGCGATTTCCGCCATATTCCAAACGATCTTCACTTCCGAATCCCATTTGAGGGGAAAACACTGTTTGCTCACATTGAACCTTATCAAGATGAATACGGTTTAAATTGGTTGTTAGTGGTAGTTATTCCAGACTCTGACTTCATGGCAGAAATTCAGGCAACTGCCAGACTAACAGTTTTATTCTCTGCTATCACTCTCCTTGTCGCCACAGGCAGTGGTATTGTCACCGCTCGCTGGATTACTAATCCGATTTTGCGCTTAAATCGAGCAAGTCAGGCAATTGCCAAGGGTGAGTGGCAAAATTTGACCGCAGAATATAATCAGGCTAGTCAGAGTGTGAAAAATCAAGGCATTGCCGAGGTAAAAACTCTCGCGGATTCATTTAATAGTATGGCGAGTCAGTTACAAACCTCTTTTGAAACCTTAGAAAATCGGGTACAGGAACGAACTTCAGAATTAGCAATTGCTAAAGAAAAAGCGGAAGTTGCGAATCAAGCTAAAAGTACGTTTATTGCCAACATGAGCCATGAATTGCGCTCGCCTCTCAATGCTATTCTCGGCTTTTCTCAATTAATGTTGCGAGCCAATAACCTGCCTGCCGATCTATGCGAAAATGCAGGCATCATCTATCGCAGTGGGGAATATTTACTAACGTTAATTAATAATATTCTCGATTTATCTAAAATTGAAGCAGGTAAAACAACCCTCAATTATAAAGAATTCGATCTCTATCGCTTGCTTGATGATTTAGAAGATATGCTGCATTTGCGAGCAAAAAATGCCGGATTAAACTTGATATTTGAGCGCGGCGAATCCATCCCTCTTTATATTTGTACTGATGAAATTAAACTCCGTCAAGTCTTAATTAATTTAGTTAGTAATGCCATTAAGTTTACTCAGGATGGATTTATTAAAATAAGTGTTTTTAAGGGGGATGAAAAAACAGAAAATGGTGAAGATGTTTTTACTCTTCATTTTCGGGTGAGCGATACTGGGGTAGGGATTGCCGCCGCAGAACTACCTAAACTCTTTGATGCCTTTACCCAAGCGCAAGCAGGCAAAGAGATGCAGGAAGGAACGGGTTTAGGTTTGGTCATCAGTCGGAAATTTGTGCAACTGATGGGTGGGGATATTTCGGTAGAAAGCGAATTAGGAAGAGGTACAAATTTTCAATTCTATATTCAGGCAAAATTGGGGCAAAAAACAGTCAACAAGAGTACAGAAGAACAGCCAAGAGTGCTAGCACTTGCTCCTGGTCAACCTACCTACAAAATTCTTACAGTAGATGATAAACTCATTAATCGCCAATTATTAATTAAACTACTGACTCCGTTAGGATTTGAGGTCAAAGAAGCTAGTAATGGCAAAGAAGCGATCGCGATTTGGGATGAGTGGGAACCACACCTAATTTGGATGGATATGAGAATGCCCGTTATGGATGGTTATGAAGCTACAAAATATATTAAATCCACTACTAAAGGCAATGCTACAGCGGTGATTGCTTTAACTGCCAGCGTATTAGAAGAAGAAAAAGCGATCGTGCTTTCGGCTGGATGCGATGACTTTGTTCGCAAACCCTTTACTGAAACCAGCATTTTTGACACACTGGCTAAGCATTTAGGTGTAAAATATATCTATGCAGAAACAAATTTGCCCACAATAGACGATCTACCGGAAACCATTTTGACATCGCAACAGCTAACCTGTATGCCTAGAGAATGGATTCGTCAACTATACGAAGCAGCACTTGAGGCTAATACAAACCTCGTCTTACAACTGGTAGGACAAATTCCAGAGATAGATACTCATTTGATACAATCACTAACAAAACTTGCTCGATACTTTGAATTTGAACAGTTGGTTGACTTAGTGGAACCCCTAATAACTAAATGAATACTAACTCGGAAACAGAAAGTAAAGGAAATATTCTTCTAGTAGATGACATTCCAGACAATCTGCAACTTTTAAGCGATTTGCTCCTTAACCTCGGCTACACTGTTCGCAGCGTCACCAGTGGCAGAATGGCACTAAAAACAGTGCAAGTGAAGCGACCGGATGTGATTCTTTTAGATATCAAAATGCCAGAAATGGATGGCTATCAAGTCTGCAAAGCTATTAAAAAAGATGAAAGTTTACGCACAATTCCAGTAATATTTATTAGTGCTTTAGATGATGTTTTTGACAAGGTGACTGCCTTTGATTTAGGTGGAGTTGATTACCTTACCAAACCCTTTCAGATTGAAGAAGTTGTAGCGCGTCTGGAAAATCAGTTAGCCATCCAACGCCAGCAACGACTTTTGGAACAAGAAATTGCTAAACGCAAGGAAACAGAAGAAGTACTTTATCAGTCTAGAGCATTACTGTCTAGTGTTTTGAATAGTTCCCTTGATGGCATTGCGGCAATGCAAGCTGTCCGTGACCCCACAACAGGAGATATTGAAGATTTTCGTTGTTTAGTAGTCAATCCTGTAATTGCTAGAGCCTTTGGCAGTAGGCGTGAAGATATGATCGGCAAGCTAGCATTAAAGAAATTTCTCAGCCGTTTTGAGCCAGAACTATTTACTCGTTTTGTTGAAATTGTTGAGACGGGAGAACCATTTAAACAGGATTTTTACTCTCCGTCAGGAGAGTCTTCTTGGTATCACTTTGTAGCAGTTAAGTTAGGAGATGGTTTTGCCATTACCATTCGTGATATCACGGCTCGAAAACAAGTCGAAATGGCTCTCCAAGATGCCAATCATAAACTAGAATTACTGGCCAATTTGGATGGTTTGACTCAAGTTGCTAACCGTCGTTGTTTTAACGAGCGTCTGCAAAGGGAATGGCCGCGCTTGGCGCGAGAACAACAGCCACTTTCACTAATTTTGTTCGATGTTGACAAGTTCAAATCCTACAATGACTATTATGGTCATCTAGCAGGTGATGATTGTCTAATCAAGATAGCGCAAGCAGTACAGCAGGAAGTTCATCGTCCCGCTGATTTAGTGGCGCGTTACGGCGGCGAAGAATTTGTGATACTTCTCCCCAATACAGATTTAGCGGGAGGGATTAATGTAGCAGCACACATTCAGCAAACAATTCATAATTTAGCGATTCCCCACGAACATTCTAATGTAAAGGATATCATCACAGTTAGTCTAGGCATCGCCTGCCTGATCCCAACCTTAGAAGTTCCGCCAGATACGCTGGTTGGTCATGCTGACAAAGCGCTATATCAAGCTAAAGAACACGGGCGCGATCGCTATTGTACAAATACTGGAGACTAATGTAAATAGAGAGTATTAAAAACAAATTGAGTCTCCGAGATTCTTAATTTTAATTTAAGAATATATCTATTTTTACCTTTAATTGTCATGATACTATCAAGTTGTTAACTTTTGTAACGATCGCTCGCCTTTTCCTTGAAACTGAGAGATTAAGTTTATAATGAATGTAAAAGAAAAGCGATTGCTCTGTTTAGAAATCGCCAAAAATTGGAGGTTAAAGCTATGTATATAGAATGGCACGGCTTTACAGGCGGCAGTTGGAAAAAGAAAGTCAATGTCAGCAACTTGATTCAAAAAAATTACACGCCATAGAACCGAATGCCTAATTTATCATCGCCTTGAAACCTTATTAGTAGCTAAAAACTTAATGTCTGGAATTGGACGCATTCATTCAGTCGAAACCTTCGGTACAGTTGACGGGCCAGGAATTCGTTTTATTATCTTCACTCAGGGTTGTCCCTTACGTTGTCTCTATTGTCATAATCCTGATTGTCGTAATACTCATGATGGTAAAGAAGTCACAGTTGACTATCTGATCGATGAGATTAAAAAATGTAAATCCTACATTCGCAAAGGCGGCGTGACAGTAAGCGGGGGTGAACCCTTGATGCAGCCTGAATTTACTAGAGAGATATTCACTCGCTGTCATCAACTAGGTTTACATACTGCCCTGGACACCTCTGGTTATTGCGCTTTAGAAGTAGCTAAACCAGTTCTAGAAATGACGGATCTAGTGCTACTAGATATCAAATCCTACATTCCTGAACTCTATTACAAAGTTACCAGCGTTTCGATTGAGCCAACCTTGGCAATGGCAACATATCTCAGCGAGATTGGCAAACCCACTTGGATTCGTTTTGTCTTAGTGCCGAATCTCACTGATAACATCGCCAACATTAATCAACTAGCAGATTTTATCGCTACGCTCAAAAACGTAGAAAGAGTGGAAATTCTCCCATTTCATAAAATGGGAGAATATAAATGGGAACAACTGGGGCTTGCTTACGAGTTAAAAGATACACCAGCCGCCCCTTCTGAACTGGTGCAGAAAACGATTGACATATTTCGCGATCGCGATATCGAGGCGATTAGTGCGAGTTCGCTTTAAGCATCACCATTCACACTAAACTCGCAACAGAAAAATGAGGAGAATTGAAAATGAAAGTCACAAATATTGATGAATTGGAATTGTTAATCGAAAGAGTAAAAGCAGCTCAAATTGAATTTGCTACTTATAGCCAAGAGCAAGTAGACCGCATCTTTAAACAAGCTGCGATCGCCGCTAATGCCGCCCGCATTCCCCTAGCCAAAGCTGCGGTAAAAGAATCAGGAATGGGCGTAATCGAAGATAAAGCCATCAAAAATCATTTTGCCTCAGAAATGATTTACAACAAATACAAGAATGATAAAACTTGTGGCGTGATTGAATCAGACAAACACTTTGGCTACGAACGCATTGCCGAACCTGTCGGACTACTAGCAGGAATTGTGCCTGTCACCAATCCCACTTCCACCACCATCTTTAAGTCTTTGATTGCTTTAAAAACGAGAAATGGGATCGTTTTCTCCCCCCATCCTCATGCTAAAGACTGCACGATCGCAGCGGCAAAAATTGTACTTAATGCTGCCGTAGCTGCCGGTGCGCCACCAGATATTATCGGCTGGATCGATGAACCAACCGTGCCACTTTCCCAAGCTTTGATGCAGCACCACGATATTAAGCTGATTTTGGCAACAGGGGGCCCTGGTATGGTCAAAGCTGCCTACTCTTCAGGACATCCTTCAATCGGCGTAGGTGCAGGTAATACTCCCGCGATCGTTGATGAAACTGCACATATTCAGATGGCGGTGAGTTCTATCATTTTGAGTAAAACCTTTGACAACGGCACGATTTGCGCTTCCGAACAATCGGTAATTGTGGTAGATGCAGTCTATGAAGTCGTAAGACAGGAATTTATCAAGCGCGGTGCATATTTCCTCAATGCAGAAGAGCGCGATCGAGTGCGAAAAGTGATTTTAACTGATGGGCATTTGAATGCTGCAATCGTGGGACAATCGGTGATCAAAATTGCCGAAGTTGCTGGTTTTGAAATCCCAGAAAATACCAGAGTTTTGATTGGGGAAGTAGAAGCAATTTCTAAAGACGAACCCTTTGCTTATGAAAAACTATCGCCAATTTTGGCTATGTATCGAGCTAAAGATTTTAAGGATGCCGTAGAAAAAGCAGAGGAATTGATCTTGTTTGGCGGTCACGGACATACTTCGGCTCTGTACACAGCGCCTAACAATCAAGAGCATATTCGCTATTTTGAAAGCAAGGTTGAAACCTCGCGGGTGCTGATTAATACACCATCTTCTCAAGGTGCGATCGGCGATCTTTACAATTTCCGTCTCGATCCTTCATTGACCCTTGGTTGTGGTAGCTGGGGTGGTAATTCCATTTCCGAAAACGTGACACCACATCATCTACTCAATATCAAAACTGCCGCCGAGCGCCGTGAGAATATGCTATGGTTTCGCATTCCACCTAAAATTTACTTCAAATCTGGATGTTTACCTGTTGCACTGCGGGATCTAGTGGGTAAGAAACGAGCTTTAATTGTCACCGATCGCCCCTTGTTTGAACTAGGTTTGACAACAGAAATCACTGATAGTTTGGAAGAACTCGGCATTGCTCACTATACTTTTTATGATGTTGAACCAGATCCTTCGTTAGCCACAGTTCGCAAAGGTTTAGAAATCTGTAAAAGTTTCCACCCCGATGTAATTATTGCCTTTGGCGGGGGTTCGCCGATGGATGCTGCGAAGGTAATGTGGTTGATGTACGAACATCCCGATATCGAGTTTGAAGGATTGGCAATGCCGTTTATGGATATTCGCAAGCGCGTCTATGAACTGCCACCATTAGGTGCAAAAGCAATCATGGTATCAATTCCCACCACATCGGGAACTGGTTCAGAAGTTACACCTTTTGCAGTAGTCACTGATGAGAAATCGGGGATAAAATATCCTCTTGCCGATTATGCTCTGACTCCTAATATCGCGATCGTCGATCCAGAATTGACGCTGAATATGCCGAAACGACTCACTGCTTATGGTGGGATTGATGCACTGACCCACGCCATTGAAGCTTACGTTTCGGTACTAGCTTCTGAATATACCAATGGATTAGCTCTAGAAGCGATTCGTCTGTTGTTTAAATATCTGCCCAGTGCTTACAAAAATGGCGCTAACGATCCTAAAGCACGGGAAAAAGTCCATTATGCTGCCACGATCGCAGGCATGGCATTTGCTAACGCTTTCTTAGGAATTTGTCATTCAATCGCTCACCAATTAGGGGGAACTTGTCACATTGCTCATGGTTTAGCCAATGCACTGATGATTTCTCATATAATTCGTTACAATGCTACGGATGTTCCCTTTAAGCAAGCGATTTTTTCGCAAAATAAGTATCCTAATAGCAAGTGGCGCTATGCCCAGATTGCGAACTATCTAAACTTGGGCGGTGAAACTGAAGAAGAAAAAGTTGAGAAGTTAATCGAGGCAGTGGAAGATTTAAAAAGTAAAGTCGATATTCCTGCCACAATTCAAGATGTACTCTCAGCCCAAGGTGTCAGCGATGACTTTTTCTTTGCCCATGTAGAAGAAATGGCAGATCGTGCTTTTGACGATCAATGCACTGGGGCAAATCCTCGCTATCCTCTGATTGCGGATCTCAAGCAATTACTGATGCAAGCTTATTGCGATCGCGCTACTTATAGCACGCTGAAGTAATACCTGATTAGTAGTTTAAGGGTGAGCTTGATTGAGGAGGTAAAAGCTCCTGAATAGTAGCTGCTAATTGCTTTAGCTTGATTGGCTTAGTGATATAATCATCTGCTCCAGCGGCAATACAACGCTCGCGATCGCCCGTCATAGCTAAGGCAGTCAGCGCCACAATTGGAATCTTCACCAAATTAGGATTGAGGCGAATCTGTCTCATCGCCTCTAATCCATCCATTCCTGGCATTTGGATATCCATTAAAATCAAGTTAGGCTGGTGAGTTGTGGCAAAGTCAATAGCTTCTTGACCATTTTTTGCTAATATAATGCGATAGCCCTTAGCTCCCAGGTAGCTAGAAAGTGTAATAATATTTGCTTCATTATCTTCTACCAGTAAAATTAAGGGAGAGCCTGACTGTGGGGTTGGGCTGGGTTCAATGCCCCCTGTATCCTGGGATTCTAGCTCATCAGAAAATGGTATTGTTGTATTGTCGGGAAGGTAAATCGTAAAGCAACTTCCTACCCCCACCTCGCTAGTTAAACCCACTTCCCCACCGTGTAGTTCAACAATGCGTTTCACTAAAGCTAACCCCAATCCAGTGCCGGCATATTGACGATTTAAGGCGCTATCAATTTGGATGAAAGGCTGAAACAATTTATTGATATTTTCTGGAGCGATACCGATGCCTGTATCAATAATGGCAATTCGCAGGTAGTTCCTGGGAGACTCGGATGGGGGACTCGGAAGAGACTCAAAACCCCCCATCTCCCCATCTCCCCCTCTCCCCATCTCCCCCTCTCCCCTGTGACGGCTGACTTCTAGAGTGATCCGTCCCCCATTTGGGGTAAATTTAACAGCGTTGTTAAGCAGGTTAATTAAGACTTGGCGGATGCGCCGTTCATCAATCAATAAATTTGGTAAATATAGTGGAATTTTAATTTCTAGCTGGATGCCTTTTTTGAGAGCAAGTTGTTTGATGAATGCCAGACTAGATTGACACAGATGATTGATGGAAACTGAGGTGCACTCCAGTTCCATTTGACCGGATTCAATTTTGGCTATATCTAAAATATCGTTGATTAATTCTAACAAGTGTTCGCCACTGTGTTCAATAGTTTGTAAAGCTTTAATTTGTGATTCATTAACACTCCCAAATACTTCTTCTTGTAACCCTTCAGTCATGCCCAAAATGGCGTTAAGGGGAGTGCGGAGTTCGTGGCTCATGTTGGCGAGAAATTCGTCTTTGAGTCGGGTAGCGCGGATTAGTTCCGCATTCGTTCGCTCTAGCTGCTGTTCATATTCTTTGTAAATTCGCATATCTCGCATAATGGTTGAGAAAAATTCCACTTCTCCCTGGGGAGATTTATGAGCTAGGAGCAATTGAGAGACTGGAATTTGTTGATTTTCAGGATCTAGCAATATATTTTCTCCAACCCAGCTTCCCTTTGCGATCGCAACAGGTATAGCCTGCTGTTCGAGCATTTCAACGGCCCACTGGGGATGGTAATCAGTCGGTTTTTGCTGAGTAACCACTGCATCAGTATCAAGTCCCCGAAGTTTTTTAAGCGCTCTATTGTTCCAGATCGTGTTACCTGTTAAATCAGCAATAAGGATGTAATCAGTTGAGGCTTCTAGGATAGCAATTAGGCGGTTTTGTGCTTGCTCCAGACGTTTGCGTTCAGTAATGTCTTGAGCGTTGCCAATGATTTGCTTAACTTTCCCACTAGCATCGCGACTAAAGACAGAATCTCGACTGTGGAGCCATCGCCATTCCCCATTCGTATGTCTCATCCGATATTCAGTTTCAACAATTTCGCCATCCTGAGCCATGCTTATTTGCTTAGAGTAAGCTGGTAAGACTAACCTCAGATCGTCGGGGTGCATCAGATTTCGAGTGAAATTAGTTCCCATTGCCTGAATCACTTCAGGTTTATAGCCCAAGATCGAGGTAATTTCATGGTTGACATATAGATTACGCTGTGCTTGCAGATCGTAAAGATAAAGAATATTAGGGGATGAGTCGGCAATTTTTTGAATGAAACGCTGGCTTTCTTGTAGAGCAAGTTCGGCTTGTTTGCGATCGCTAATATCTACTACCACACAAATGCTTTGATCTTCTGAGTCTGGGAGAAATGCCATTCCGATCAAGACAGAAATCCGACTACCATCCTTACGGTAGTATTCCTTTTCCCAGGGATCGATCTCCCCATATTGTATCATGCGATCCATCGCGGCAAAATCAGCGGGTAAATATTCGGGGGGTGTCATCTCATCCCAATGAATCATTCCAGCGTTTAGTTCCTCTCTGGTGTAGCCAACCATCTGCAAGAAGCGATCGTTGGCATCGATAATATACCCCTGAAAATCAGCAAAGATCATACCAACTACACTGGAATCAAACATCCGCCGGAAGCGGTTTTCACTGCTTTGTAAGGCAATTTCAGCTTGTTTGCGATCGGTAATATCCTGAATTTGGGAAACAAAATAAAGAGGTTTTTCATGGAGATCCCTAACTAGAGAGACACTTAACAATCCCCAAACCAATAGCCCTTGTTTAGTAAAATAACGCTTTTCAATATGATAACTGTTAATTTCTCCTGCTAATATTTGCCTTGCAAATTCTAGATTGTTTGCTAGATCGTCAGGATGGGTAATATCCTGAAATCTCAGTTGCAGGAGTTCGGTTTCACTGTAGCCCAAAAAAGTACATAGTGAAGCATTAACTTTAAAGTATTTACCTTCAAGAGAAACCAGACACATCCCAACTACTGTATGATCAAATGCCTTACGGAAGCGTTCTTCACTGAGCTGAAGGGCTGCCTCTGTCTGCTTGCGTTTCCTAATATCAATTAAAACACCGCTAGACATTGTAGCGTTACCGTTTTGATCAAATTTGAGGCTGGATATATCGTATACCCACACCAAGCTACCATCGGCCGCCACCATTCGATATTCCAGTTCACAGCTTTTTTGATTTTGAATCGCATCATCAAATAGTTTTTCAGCAGTGACAATATCTTCGGCATAGACGTGATTTGTCCAAAAATTAGGTTCAGTGAGCCAAGCTTCAATAGGGTATCCTAATAACTCTTCTGCTTTGTCACTCACAAAAGTAAAGTGATTATTTTGTATGTCATATTCCCAAACAATACCATTCACAGATTGAATGAGAGAGTAATAATTTTGGCGTGACTTTTCTAGTTCAGCTTCTGCCTGTTTGCGATCGCTAATATCTGTTAAGGTGCCGATATAGCCGATCGTTTCACCCGCAGCATTGATTTCCTCTGCCACTTGGACATAGAACCAATTAACGCTACCATCTGGGCGTAGATGCCTACCCTCACCGTTCTTGATGATGTGATGTCCTGAAGCCGACTGAGCATAGTCTTGAGCATATTTAGCAACCAGAAAATCCCGATCTTCTGGGTGTAAGGCTTCAATCCATCCCCTACCCAAAGCAGATGCTTTGGGTCTACCAGTCATTTCGCTCCAGCGATCGTTGACATAGACACAGTTCAAAGGCGCATCAAACCGGAAAATCGCAACCGGAGCCGCAGCAGCTAAGGTAGCATAACGGCGTTCGCTTTCTCGCAAAGCTTCCTCTGCCAGTTTGCGCTGGGTGATGTCACTATCGGAACCGCTCAGGCGAACAATTTCACCCGACTCATCGCGCAACACCTGGGCACGATCTAGCACCCACATATAACTGCCATCTTTGCGTTTTACCCGATACTCAACTTCTAAGAACTCTGTTCTGCCAGCAAAGTGCTCCTTAACAGCAGCCATGACGCGATCGTAGTCATCGGGATGTATTCGGCTTAAGCACTCATCAGGGGAATTGCGAATTTCATCATCAGTGAAGCCACGCATCTGCTTCCACCGACTTGAGAAGAAAATTTTATCGGTTTTCAGATTCCAATCCCAAATTCCGTCATTAGAACCCTTCAAAGCTAACTGCCAGCGTTCTTCACTGATGACTAAAGCAGCAGTGCGTTCTTTAACTTTAGTTTCTAATTCCTGGTTCAACTGTTCTAGTACATGAGTAGCTTGTTGGCGTTCAATGGCAATGCCAGCAATATTTGTTGCTAGGGCGACTACTGAGAGTTCTTGTTGGCTTGGTGTATGAATTTCGCGATAATAAACACCAAATGTTCCCACAACTAGACCATCATTGCTGATTATAGGTATTGACCAACAAGCCCGCAGTCCATGTTCTAAAGCCAATTCTTTAAAATCTTGCCAAAGCGGATCTGTGGCAATATCGGAAACAATCACGGTTTCCTGGCGAAAGGCAGCGGTGCCACAGGAGCCAACTCCTTCACCGATGGAGACTCCATCTGTAGCCCGCAGATAAGCTTCTGGCAATTGAGGCGCAACACCAGTATGCAATTTGCCATCGCGATCGCACAGCATAATTGAACAGATGGCATCCATCAGTTGCATTTCTATTGCTTGCAGCAAAGCATCTAAAATATCGGATAAAGGGTCTGCCTTGGCGATTTTTTCTAAGATGAAATTTTGAATTTTGAGTTGTGATTCTGCTTGCTTGCGCTCAGTAATATTAGCGCTAGTACCGACAATGCGACAAATCCGGGATGAGGCATCTCGAATCGGGTTTAGTGTTGTCATCCACCAAGTCAGTGTTTTCTCGAAGACCAAGCATTCCTCATAGGTGATCGGAACTCCTGCCTCGATACAATCGGCATAGCGGCGGACTTTTTTACCAGGTGAAGTCCCTTGGATCTCTTTAGTTAATTTACCCGTTAATCTTTCAGCAGTAGGGTTATGGCCCATCAATCGAAACTCTCCATCCTCTAAAACATCAACCGTAAAAATTGCCTGCTCTACACCTTCATAGATACTGCGTAAAAATTGTTCTTTCTCTGCTAACGCTGTTTCTGCTTGCTTGAGCGCTGTGCGATCGTGGGTTGTTACTACAACTCCTGAAATTGTGCCGTCGATTTCAATATAGGGGGAATAGGTGACTGAGACAAACCTGCGCCCAAGCTTCTCATACTCAAACCATGCTTCGTACTCCTGAGTTTCACCAGCAGCTATACATCGATCGAGATAAGGCTTAATCGTTGTTTTAAATATGGTTTCGCCATTTAGTTCTTGGACAGAGTACCCAACGATCTCCTCCCATTTTCTGTGATTTCGATCTAAATAGACTTGGTTAACTAACCGATAGATATAATTACGATCTATAAGGGCAATACCATCAGCTACTGTAGAAAACACTCGCTGATACTGGTGCGAAATAGATTGTGTGTCTGTTGGATCGCCCAACTCTAAAACAGTTTGCGCTAATATCTCAGTTAAGGTATCCTGAGTGAGTAAACCAACTATGCGATCGCTTTCATCCAGCACAGGTAAATGGTGAATTCCCTGCTGTTGCAATAAGGTGAGAAGGGCTTTGATATCAGTAAGTGCAGATTCTTGGACAGTAATAACTGGATGGCTCATTACTGAGTGGATTGGCAACCGATCTAAGGGTGTAGCCTCAGTAACAATACGGACAATATCTCGTTTAGTTAGAATTCCAATTAAGCTACTCTCAGGATTTGTACTCGATTCTTCTTCTACTAAAATGTAGCTTAAGCCCCTGTTAACCATAATGGCGATCGCTGTCATCACCGTTGTATCCGGTGTCACGATCAAAGGATCGCTGGCGATCGCAGACAGTAATTTTTTTTTATTTAAGGGGCTTGAAGCGGTCATCATTAATTACCTCTTCTGGTTCTAGGGGGATAACATGGTTTGAATTATCCGAGATAACTCTTTTAGGCGGACAGGTTTAGTAAGATATTCATTAGCTCCAGCATTTAAACATTTCTGGCGATCTTCTGGCATTGCCAGAGCGGTAAGTGCAACGATCGGAATATTAATCAAGTTAGGATCGAGGCGAATCTGCTTGGTTGCTTGTAAGCCATCAATTCCCGGCATTTGAATATCCATTAATATTAAATCAGGATGGTACTTTGTTGCCATATCTACAACTTCTTGACCATTTTTTGCTAAAATAATATGATAACCTTTGGCTTCGAGGTAGCTAGAAAACGTATTAACATTAGCTTCGTTATCTTCTGCTAGTAAGAGCAGGGGGGCTTGTCTGCAAACTTTGTTGGCTAATGACGAGTTTTCATTTGAATTTTTGGCTAGTCGATCCTCTGCCTTTATTTTAGTTGTGTCAGAAGTATCAGGAGTATAGGGTAACTCGATCGTAAAGCAACTACCTACACCTAATTCGCTGGTTAGTCCCACTCTCCCCCCGTGCAGTTCAACGATTTGTTTCACCAAAGCCAAGCCCAAACCTGTACCCGCATATTGACGATTTAAGGCACTATCAATTTGGACAAAAGGCTGAAATAATTTCTTAATATTTTCTGGAGAAATACCAATACCTGTATCAATAATAGCAATTCGCAGGAAGTGTTGACGAGGCGAATCAATAGCGGTTATATCGGGGGAGACTTGGCTAACTTCTAGGGTGATTTTTCCCTTTGGCGGAGTAAATTTAAGCGCATTATTGAGGAGATTAATTAACACTTGGCGAATGCGCCGTTCATCCACAAATATGTTAGGTAGATCCAAGTTAATTTTAATCTCTAACTGAATCCGTTTTTGCAGTGCCTGCTGTTTGATAAATACCAGACTAGATTTGCATACATGACTCACTGAAACTGAGGTGCATTCCAATTCTATCTGTCCGGCTTCAATTTTGGCGACATCTAAAATGTCATTGATTAATTCTAATAAATGAGAACCGCTACGCTCGATAGTTTGTAAAGCTTTAATTTGTGCTTCGTTAACGATGCCAAAAACTTCATCTTGTAGCCCTTCAGTCATGCCCAAAATTGCATTCATAGGAGTTCTGAGTTCGTGACTCATGTTAGCCAGAAACTCGTCTTTGAGCCGAGTAGCACGAGCTAATGCTGCGTTTTTTTGCTGCAATTCCTGATTTAGCAGTTGCAGAGTGAGGTGACTTTTAATTCTGGCTTTGACAACGGGAGGACTCAGGGGCTTTGTGATGTAGTCAACAGCCCCTAAATCAAATCCTTTAGTTTCATCATCCACTTCATTGAGGGCGCTTACGAAAATCACAGGAATTGCTTGAGTCTGCGGATTAGATTTTAATTGAGAACAAACTTCATACCCGTCCATATTGGGCATGACTACATCCAGAATAATTAAATTGGGAACAGGTTCTTTTACCGAGAGTTTTAGGGCTTTTTCTCCATTCGTGGCAGCAATGATAATGTATTCGTCCTGCAAGATGTTCATCAACATCTGTAAATTATCAGGGCTGTCATCCACAATTAATATTTTAAGCTTGGCCAAATTTGACATGGCTATCCTATCTGACCTCCTAAAGTTTGGGTAAGGTCGTTCAGTAAGCGTTGTGCTTCATCAGTATCAAAGTCATTTAAACACTCTTCAATAAATTGAAGATTGGCTTGCAGTGGAGTACCGATCGCCTTTTGTTTGAGAGTTTCCAAACGAGCGATCGCAGTCACCAAATCCATATCTAATAACTCACTAATTTCATTTAGCAAAGTAATAATAAGCTCAGGATTGATTGTAGAATCAATTTGAGAAGATATTACCAGTTCTGATTTTACCAGATTATCGGCTTTCTCTAGCTCTCTAGTAATACTTTTTTGCACCTCCTCAAGTTCCCGACTCAGTTCCAAACTTTGGGTGATAAGGAGGTCTACGTTGGGGGGTTCAACCTGCAACTCCTGTTCTAGGTTGGCTGCTAATTGGTAGAGAATTTCGGCCCCAATGTTGCCAGCAGATCCTCTGAGAGTGTGAGTGAGATAGAAAGCTTGGGAAAAATCCCTCTGTTCTAAGGCTGCCTGGATTTCTGAGGCAGATTTTTGATGGAACTTGTCAAATCGTCTGAGGATTTTCTGATAGGCGATCGAGTTACCACCAATGTGAAAGGTTCCGACTTCTACATTAAGACTGGTTATGGTTGGACTTTCCATTTCTGGAATTGGATCGTTTTGAGAACTATTAAGTATCGGAGAGTACATTTCGGGCGCAATCCACTGCACTAAAGTGGCAAATAGATCCTGGGGATTGACTGGTTTAGAAACATGAGCATTCATCCCGGCTTCTAAACTTTTAGCGCGATCTGTATTCATAGCATGGGCAGTCATAGCAATAATTGGCACTGAGGCAAATCGTTCTTTTTCTGTATTCCCTATTTCTGCCATTCTGCGGATCTGACGGGTTGCCTCTAGTCCATCCATTTCTGGCATCCGAATATCCATGAGAATTGCGTTATAACTACAAGCTTGAACTTTTGCGATCGCTTCTCGTCCATTCATGGCAATATCTACCTTTATACCCACGCTTTGCAATAATTCAGAGGCAATTTGTTGATTCACCTGATTGTCTTCAACCACTAGGACGCGAGCGCCCCTAATTATTTCTAATTCTTCTGCTGTTCTGCTTGAATCAGTATTGTCATCTACCAATGATTTTGAACCCTGGAAATCTGGAATCTTAGAGATGTTAACAGGAGCAATTTCTGGAATATACCCCAATTCAATTTCAAAGTAAAAATTACTGCCCCGATGCAGTTCACTTTCTACCCCAATACTGCCTCCCATGAGACCAACCAAACGTTTACAAATTGCCAGTCCTAAACCAGTACCACTGTACTTACGGCTAGTAGAGGCATCTGCCTGAGTGAAAGATTGAAATAGCTTGTTAATCTCGGATGGACTTAGCCCAATTCCTGTATCCTGAACCATAAACTTCAAACGAATAGTAGTGGCAGTACAGGCAATTGTTTCAACCGCAATTATAATGCTGCCAATTTCCGTAAACTTGATGGCGTTGCTAATTAGATTAATTAGGACTTGACTTAAACGTAGAGAGTCCCCGATTAAATTATTTGGAATGTCTTCGTCAATGTGAATCACCAACTTTAGCCCTTTTTCAACTGCTTTTAATGAGAGAATATTAATAATACTATTTAAGACTTCATCTAGTTCAAATGGTGCCGATTCTAGTTCGAGCTTCCCTGCTTCAATTTTAGAAAAATCTAGGATGTCATTAATAATTTGTAGTAAGGATTGAGCCGCACTTTGAATTTTAGTTAGATAGTCTTTTTGAACAGGATTGGGATTGGTTTTCAGCGCTAAATAGGATAGTCCCAGAAGCCCATTGATGGGGGTGCGAATCTCATGGCTCATCAACGCCAGAAACTCACTTTTTGCACGATTAGCATATTCGGCTGCTTCCTTGGCTTCTTGCAGTTCTCTGGTGCGTTCTTTGACCTTCTGTTCTAGGGACGCATTGAGGTTTTGGAGGGATTGATTGAGTTCTATCTGTTGAATAGCGATCGCGAGTTGCACTGATAATTGCTGGAGTAAGCGAATCTCTGTCTCTTCCCAGGAACGGGGAGCGGAGCATTGATTAACGATCAGCAAACCCCACAAAGGTAAGGTTTCAGCATTAGGTAATAGAATCGGAACCACCAGGTTTGCCCGGATTTGGAACTGTTCCAATAGTTGAAGATGGCAATCTGTTAAGTTAGCTTTATAAATATCCGCCGCCACAAAAATTCTGCCTTCCTGATAGGCTCCACCCATATTTTGTTGAAAGCAGGTATCATTAATTTTAACATTCAGACAGGGTTTCCAAGGGGGAACGATCGCCTCAGCAAGAATTGTGCCGCTGAGATCGGGGTCGAATTGGTAGATAGCCACGCGATCGGCCGATAAAAACTCGCGTACTTCTTGAACGATCGCATTCCCAATCTCTTCTAAATTGAAATATTGCCGAACGCGAAGGGCAATTTCAGCAATCATCGATTCCCGTTGTTGAGATCGCGCCAATTGGTGGGAGAGAATGGTGCGATCGCGTACCTTTTCCACACAGCTACACAAAAAAACTGGGTTGATATCTCCTTTAATCAGATAATCTGCTGCACCCAGTTTCATCGCCCGCACTGCCACTCGCTCATCTCCCTGACCTGTTAGTATAATTACAGGCAATTTCTCATCTGGGTAACTTTTGCCAATGGCTTCTAGGAATTGCAACCCATCCCCATCGGGCAAATTCACATCAACTAGGAGGATATCGGGATGCTGCGATCGCCACAATTCTAACCCTTTTTTTAAGGTGTCGGCTTCGATAATTTCATAAGAACGATCTGTATTAGACTGAAGATAACGAATATAGATTAAGCGATCGATTTCCGAGTCATCCACAATCAGGATGAGTGTTTTTAATGGTAAGAGTTTTGCGGCTGTCGAATTGCTACCATCCTGGGGTATTTGGTTAATTGATGATTTAGACATGGCTAGGAAAAATGGCAATAATGTGAAAAAAAGTGAAACAGTATTAATGGACAAATAAAAGTTCTTGAATAGTTGCTACTAATTGCTTCAATTTTACAGGCTTACTTATATAATCACTTGCGCCTGCTTCCAAGCAACGATCTCGATCACCAGTCATAGCTAATGCGGTTAGGGCAACGATGGGAATATCAACTAAGTTAGGATCGAGGCGAATCTGTTTAATTGCCTCTAATCCATCCATTCCCGGCATTTGGATATCCATCAGAATCAGATCCGGGTTTTCTGACTTGGTTAAGGCGATCGCATCCAGTCCGTTTTTTGCTAAAACGATCCGATAGCCTTTAGCTCCCAGGTAGCTAGAAATAGTATTAATATTGGCTTCGTTGTCTTCTGCCAACAAGATTAAGGGAGATGCTTTCTGTGTAGGCTGGTCAGGTTCCATATTCAGTGCGATCGGAGATTCCAAATCAGAAGATGATGCCGCACAAGCAGTCCAGGGAAGGTCAATTGTAAAACAACTTCCGAACCCTAATTCACTGGTTAGCCCTACTTGTCCGCCATGAAGTTCGACGATGCGTTTCACTAAGGACAATCCCAAACCTGTGCCTTCATATTGACGATTTAAAGCACTATCAATTTGGATAAAAGGCTGAAACAATTTTTTGATATTTTCTGCGGCAATGCCTATCCCTGTATCAATAATAGCAATTCGCAGGTAGTTTCTGGGGGACTGGGAGACTGGGGGACTCGGAAGAGACTTAAAACTCCCCATCTCCCCATCTTCCCATCTCCCCATCCCCCCATCTCCCCATCTCCCCATCTCCCCATCTCCCCATTGACGGCTGACTTCTAGAGTGATACGTCCTCCATTTGGGGTGAATTTGACAGCGTTGTTGAGGAGGTTAATTAAAACTTGGCGGATGCGCCGTTCATCAATCAATAAATTTGGCAGATTCAATGGGACTTTAATCTCTAGCTGGATGCGTTTTTTGAGAGCAAGTTGTTTGATAAATGCCAGACTAGATTGACATAAATTATTGATGGAAACGGAGCTGTAATCTAGTTCAATTTGACCTGATTCTATTTTGGCAATATCTAAAATATCGTTAATTAAATTTAACAAGTGAGAGCCACTGTGTTCAATGGTTTGTAAAGCTTTAATTTGATGTTCGTTGACGATGCCAAAAACTTCATCCTTTAGCCCTTCAGTCATGCCCAAAATTGCGTTTAGGGGAGTGCGAAGTTCGTGGCTCATGTTGGCAAGAAATTGGTCTTTGAGACGAGTAGCGCGGGCGAGTTCTTCGTTAGAGATAGCTAGTTGAGCGTTGGTTTCAGTCAGTCTGCTCTCAGCTCGTTGACGTTCGGCTAATTCTGTTTGTAACTGCTTAAAAAGATTTGCCTGCTGAATGGCGATCGCTAATTGGTTGGCTATTTGCTGGACAAACTCAATTTCCGAATCTTGCCAATGTCGCGGTTTAGAACATTGATGAATACAGAGTAAGCCCCACAACTGCTCTCCTTCAATCAAGGGGACAACTAAATTGGCTTGAACTTGAAATCGCTGTAAAATATCTTTATGACATTCTGTTAGTCCAGCATGATTAATGTCATCAACTACTTGGATGCGTCCTTGCTGATAAAAAGCGGCATATTGCTCGCCAAAACAATGGTCGTTAATTTTAATCGCGATCGCAGAGTCAAATTCCCCTACTACAGATTCGGAAACAAATGCACCCTCATTAAAATTTGATTCAGGATAGAATTTAAAAATACCAACGCGATCGGCATCAATATATTGACGAATTTCCTTAGTAGAAATCTCAAAGATGGATGATAAGTCGAGAGATTGTCGAATGTGTTGGGTAATTTCTCTAAGTAAGATCGAGCGCTCGTACTGCTGTCGCAGTGCAAGTTCCGCTTGCTTTTGGGCAAAGGTAGCCGCCTCCGCCACTTTCTTAGCTTTTAGGATTTCATCTTCGTACTTGATCCGTTGACGAATAGGAAGAATAATACAGTCGTTAAAAAAGTTTTCTTCTTGTTTTCGACGCACTGCATTGATCAATATCGGGAGATCGTTTCCCTGTTTTGCTCTCAAGGAAAAGTAGATTTCCTCAATTTTGCCATGCAGCTTTAAAAGTGGAAAAAAATGAGTCTGATAAAAAATTCGACTAGCGATCGGCAAAATCATTTCAAATTTTTTTCCGAACAAGCTATAAGCATCATATCCCAATAGTTCCGACAATGTAGCATTAATCATCACAATCAAGCCATCGTCATTAAACGAGAGAAACCCACAGGGGGCGTTGTTAAGTAGCTCGTCAATCTGTTGGCTCACTGGGATAGATACATAATAGTAGTTTATCAATTAGTCAAATATTCTTTCGTCAGGTCAATTACCTCTTGAGGATGGCTCATGTGGGGACAATGTCCTGTCGCTTTCATAAGCTTTAGAGTGCTTTGAGTTAGATGACGATTCATATATTCTCCTACTTCAATAGGAGCGATCGCATCTTCCGCACATTGTAAAATCAACGACGGCACTGTAACTTTAGCTAGATCCTTACGGTTATCAGCAAAAAAAGTTGCTTTAGCAAATTGACTGGCGATGATTGGATCGGTGGAGCAAAAGCTAGTTTCCAACTCTTGAGTGAGCTCAGGGCGATCCTCATTTTTCATAATGACAGGAGCCAGAAAACTGGCCCAGCCAATATAATTTCTATCCATGATCTCTAACAAATCCTCAATATCTTTGCGCTCAAACCCACCAAAATAGTTAGGTGGATCGTTAATGTAGCAGGGAGATGGCCCAATCAAAATCAGCTTTTCAAAAAAATTAGTCTCTTGAATAGATGCTAAAATCCCAGTAATACTGCTGACAGAATGCCCGACGAAGATCGTATCTTTCAAATTCAAGGCTTCACAGATATCTAGAATATCTTGAACATAACCATCTAGCTCTGCATAACGTTCAGGACTATAGGCTTTTAGGTCTGATTTTCCCGAACCCACATAGTCAAAGAGAATGATTTGATAGTTATCCTCAAAGGCTGGTGTGACAAAACGCCACATATTTTGGTCGCATCCAAAGCCATGAGCAAATAGCATTGGTTGGGAGCCTTGTCCCCATACTCTTACATTGTTTCGTTTCAGAATGTTTTGTGTCATTTGATGTATTCTTAGTTTATAATTTACCAGGCTCTAAAAGCTCTTGAATCATAGTTGCCAATTGCTTTAGCTTGATTGGTTTAGTCATATAATCATTTGCCCCTGCTGCTAAACATTTTTCGCGATCGCCACTCATGGCTAACGCCGTCAGCGCCACAATCGGAATCTCAACCAAATTAGGATCGCGGCGCATCTGTCTCATTGCCTCTAATCCATCCATTCCTGGCATTTGGATATCCATTAAAATCAAGTTTGGCTGATGAGTTATGGCAAAGTCAATGGCTTCTTGACCATTCTTTGCTAATAAAATGCGATAGTTCTTAGCTCCCAGGTAGCTAGAAATTGTAATAATATTGGCTTCGTTGTCTTCTGCCAGTAAAATTAAGGGAGATGGTTGCGGTTCCGGCTGGCTAGCTGCGATCGGGGGTAAACTCTCTGATTCTGGCTCAGGGGTTTGGCAAGGGATCGATCTAGTCGCAGAGGAGGGCTCTACAGGAGTACAGGGAAGGTCAATCGTAAAGCAACTTCCTACCCCCACTTCGCTAGTCAGTCCCACTACCCCGCCATGTAGTTCGACAATGCGTTTCACCAAAGCTAACCCCAAACCAGTGCCAGCATATTGGCGGTTTAGGGCGCTATCAATTTGGATGAAAGGCTGAAATAGTTTATCGATATGTTCTGGGGCAATACCGATGCCTGTATCAATAATGGCAATTCGTAGGTAGTTCCTCACTTCTATCCCCTCTGGCGGGGTTTTTATACCTAATCCTCGCTCCAATGCCGTCTGGTATACACTCACTTTGGAAATCCCTTCCAAGGGGGAAGTTAGAACAATTTCCCGCTGTTGATAGCTGACTTCTAGGGTGATGCGTCCTCCATTTGGGGTGAATTTAACAGCGTTGTTGAGTAAGTTAATTAAGACTTGACGGATGCGGCGTTCATCAATCAGTAAATCTGGCAGCTTCAGGGGAACTTTAAGCTCTAACTGCATGCGTTTTTTGAGAGCGATTTGTTTGATGAATACCAGACTAGATTGACAGAGATGATTGATGGAAACGTTGGTACACTCCAGTTCCATTTGACCGGATTCAATTTTGGCGATATCTAAAATATCGTTGATTAATTCTAGCAAGTGAGAGCCACTGCGCTCAATAGTTTGTAAAGCTTTGATTTGTGGTTCGTTGATGATGCCAAATACTTCCTCTTGTAGCCCTTCAGCCATGCCCAAAATCGCATTGAGAGGAGTACGAAGTTCGTGGCTCATGTTGGCAAGAAATTCGTCCTTGAGGCGGGTGGCCCGGATTAGTTCTTCATTGGAGATCGCGAGTTGGGCGTTGGTTTCAGTTAGTTGAGCTTCTGCTCGTTGACGTTCAGCTAATTCTGTTTGTAACTGCTTAAACAGATTCGATTGTTGAATGCCGATCGCCAATTGATTAGCAGTTTGTTTAAGTAAGTTGATTTCCCAATCTTGCCACTGGCGCGGACGATCGCATTGATGGGCAATTAACAGTCCCCAGAGGGTTTGATTCTGAATAATGGGAACTACAAGTTTAGCCCTCACCTGAATATCTGCGAGGAATTCGACCAAGCAGGGTAAGACTGACTGGTTGGGATCTTCGCGATCGCTGAGAGCATAAACTCTTCCTTCGATATAACGAGCGTAGTTCGCTTCTGGGAAAACCTCTTCAGGAAATACGATATCGAGGATTTTTGGCCAATTTGGCGAAACAGCTTCGGCAATGGCAGCGCCTGTTCCTCCCGGAAACACGCGATAGATCAGCATTCGATGGACTCGCAATACCTTATGGAGTTCTTCAACAGTGACATTGAGAATATCGTCCAGATTCAGGGACGATCGCATCCGCTGGGTGATCGTGCTCAGCAAGCGTTCCTGTTCTGCCTGTTGTTGCAGCTTGAGTTCGGCTTGTTTGCGCTCGGTGATATCTTGAAACATCCCTACCACGCCAATCACATTATTTTCCCAGTCTCGTAGGGGGGCTTTATGGGTTTCGATCCATTTCTGTTCGCCACTGGGTAAAATCAGGGTTTCTTCAATACCTAATTTGCCTTCTCCAGATTCCATTACTTGTCGATCGCTAGCACGATAGGCAAGGGCTTGGGTTTCTGTCGTGGAAAGCTCGAAGTCAGTTTTACCAACGATCTCGACTGTGGAACTTAAGTGTAGGCTATTAGCTAACTGATAATTGCATCCTAAAAACACACACTCTCGATTTTTCCAAAACAAAGGCAGGGGGATAGTATCGAGTACGGTTTGCAGAAACTGTTGAGATTCCTGCAAAGCCTTCTCAGTCTGTTTGCGATCGCTAATATCCCGACATACACAAATTAATAATCCATTCTTTGTAATGGTCTTGGATACTCCCTCGGTAAAGGTAGAACCATCTTTACGGATGGCGATCGCCTCTCCTTGCCAAGCGAGATCGCGTTCTAGCATAGGGAAAACTTCCTGTTCTAAACGTTCTAACTCCTCTGGAGGATAGAAAGATTTCCAGGATTTACCTATAAGTTCTTCGGGATGTTGATAGCCAAACAGTTCTACATGGGCTTGATTCACATAGATGTAGTTATCTCCTTGAATAATCCCAATGCCATCGATCGCTGCCTCAATTGCCGCTAATTGCTGCGTCATAGCCTGCTCGGTTTTTTTGCGATCGGTAATGTCTTGGATCAATACCAATACATACTTATGTGAATTGTTGCTAGGTAGGAAAGAGGTAGAAAGGGCAATGATACTTTTTTGTCCATCTTTACGCTGGATTTCCCTTTCCTGAGCGATGAAGCTTATGCCTTTTCGCATCTGTTCCATGCGAAGGAGCGCCTGTTCTTGACCCAAAGGATCGGGGTAGAAACTTTGATACCACCCCAGACGGTTGATTTCTTCTAAGGTGTAGCCTGTAATCGCCTGCATTTTCTGATTCCAAACTGTGAAGCACAGAAAGGGAAACTCCTCAATTTCATGGAAAACGCACAGCCCTTCCGCCATGTTTTCTACAATTTGTTGACGGAAAGTATTTTCTTGCTGGATGGCGGCTTCGGCTAATTTGCGAGCGGTAATATCAAAGCGAATGGCTAGATACTGAAAAGGCTGTCCTTGTTCATCCAGAAAGGGGACAATGGTACTGGCAACCCAGTACAGACTATCGTTCTTTGTGCGATTGCAAACTTCACCGCGCCAAATTTGACCGCTGGAAATGGTGTCCCACAGTTCTTGGAAAAATGTAGGGGAATGGTAGCCAGAGTTGACCAGGCCATGGGTGTGACCGAGCAGTTCATCGCGGGAGTAGCCAGAAATCTCGCAGAAGCGATCGTTGACGTAGGTAATCGCTCCTTGTGTATCGGTGATGACGACAATGGCAGATTGATCGAGGGCTAGTTTGAAAGCAGAGAGTTCTTGAATTAACTGTTGTCGTTCGATTTCAGCTTGTTTGCGATCGCTAATATCAAAGTTGATCCCTGTCATCCCTTGAGGATTGCCATGGTCATCTCGCACCACAACTCCAGACGCTTTAATAAAATGAATGCTGCCATCAGGATGCACCACCCGAAACTCGGTATCGTATTCTGCCTGTCCTAAGATGGCTTGCTGGAGTAATGTTTCGATAGAAGTGCGGTCATCGGGATGGAGTCCGCTTGCCCAAATGTCGTAGACTACACGGGAATCAGATTGTTTTGTAACACCATAAAGCTCGTACATCCGCTCATCCCAGAGGATGCTGTTTTGTACAAGATCCCATTCCCAACAGCCGATCGCCCCAGATTTGAGGGCCAAGGCAAGGCGTTCTGATAGTTTTTGTAGTTCCGCTTCTGCTCGTTTGCGATCGCTAATATCAAAGTTGATCCCAATCATACTCTGGGGATTGCCTTGGGCATCTTGCACCACCACTCCAGAGGCCGCCATAAATTTGATACTGCCATCAGGCTCCACTATCCGATACTCGGTATTGTATTCTGCCTGTCCTAAGACAGCTTGGTGGAGCAATGTTTCAGTGAAGGTGCGATCTTCGGGATGTAGCTTGTTTGCCCATAAGTCGTAGGCCACAGGCACATGAGATGCTTGTGTGATACTGAATAGTTCATACATCCGCTCATCCCCAAGCAGGGTGTTCTGTGCAAGATCCCATTCCCAACAGCCGATCGCCCCAGATTTGAGCGACAAGGCCAGACGATCTGATAATTTTTGTAGTTCTGCTTCGGCTTGTTTGCGTTCAGTAATATCTTTAGCGATGCCTAAAAAGCCGATAATTTGCTGATTGACATCCTTGAGGGCGGAGATGGATAGGGACACAGGAAAGCATGAACCATCTTTGCGAATATAGCTCCATTCTTGTTCGACAATCGTGCCTTGGCGGGCTTTAGCAACAAAAACTTCAAAGCCGGGAGCAATATCTTGCCCCAGTTCAACAGAGAGGGAGGCTGCCCGATCTATTACCTCGTTTAAATCATGGATGATTGCAGGTGTGGCTTTGCCTACCATTTCTGCGGCACTGTAACCCAGCATCCGTTCTGCTCCAGCATTAAAGGTCTGAATGATGCCATTGGGGTCAGTGGAGATGATGGAATAATCAGCTCCATCGAGGATAGCGCGTTGCAGGCTGTTGACTTGCCAAAGCTCTTGGGTGCGTTCTTCAACTTTGGCTTCTAGTTCTTGATTGAGTTGGTGTAGTTGCCGCTCGGCAAGTTTGCGATCGCTAATGTCTCGGATCATAAACAGGGCTTCATCTTCGCCGCTCTTGACCACTCTGACTTCTTCATCTTGCAAGCGATCGCCAACCTGTATCTGTTGTTCGTAAACTTGTAGTTCTCCTGTGCTTAAGGCTTGGTGTAGGTAGTGTAGATGTCGGGTTGCAATTTCTGGTGGCAAAACATCCACCATCGCCGAACCAGCAGAATCGAATTCTGCCGGGAAAAAGTCGATTTCTCGATTGGCTGTCACGCCTCCCTGATAGATACCATTGGCATCAGTACGAAACATGAAATCGGGAATTGCTGCTAATATAGCTCGGCTTTGGGCTTCGCTCTGAATTAGCGCATCTTCGGCAAGTTTGCGATCGCTAATGTCTCGCACCAGTGCTAATACTTCGTCTTTACTATAAGGAACAATCCGTACCTCCTCGATTTGCCTCTTGCCATCAATTAAGAGTTCTTGTTCATAAATCTGGATAGAATTCATTTCTAGAGCCCGTTGAATAAAATCTATGCGTTTTTGTGCTAGTTCCGGAGGCAGGCTGGCAGACACATGGCTGCCCACCATATTAGACAGATCGCCTAGCACGTGAAAACTAGAATAGGTGGTGACAAATTCTAGGTAAACACCTGCCCGATCGATCCGCATGATCAAGTCGGGGATAGCAGTAATTAAGGCTCGGCTTTGGGCTTCGCTCTCGATTAGGGCTGCTTCAGCCCGTTTGCGATCGCTAATATCCCGAGCAATTTTTGATGCGCCAACGATCTTTCCAGTCGCATCTTTAATAGGAGAAACCGTTAATGAAATATCAATT
>DATGYA010000026.1:0-9562 GCA_035298405.1 Kamptonema sp.
TGGGGGAGATGGGGGAGATGGGGGAGTTAAATCTTCTCCAGTCTCCGAGTCTTCTTCCCCTGTCTCGCCCTCCCGCCCTAAATCTTCAATTCCTTATGTGGAACTCATAGTGCGCGATACTGGGAAAGGCATTTCTGCTGAGTTTTTGCCTTATGTTTTTGAACGCTTCCTACAAGCAGATGGTTCTGTAACTAAGAGTTACGGTGGATTGGGTTTAGGACTGGCGATTGTCCGTCATTTGGTCGAGTTGCACGGTGGTACTGTTAGCGCCCAAAGCGATGGAGAAGGTCAAGGAGCGACGTTTATAGTGAGGTTGCCACTCAAACAGGGTATTCGCGATCGCGACTTGGAAATTTTGCCAATTGCTTCATCCTCAGTAAGTAGTGAGAATGAACAGCCACCCAGTCAGTTGTCTGGCCTACAAGTTTTGGTAGTTGAAGACGATGCTGATGCTCGCCAGTTTTTGGGAACTTTACTGGAGGAGTACGGAGTAACTGCGATCGCAGTGAGAAGTGTTGCAGAAGCGATCGCAGTTTTGGAGCGCTGGCAGCCCGATATTTTAGTCAGTGACATCGGAATGCCTCTGGAAGACGGCTATTCCCTAATTCGTAAGGTGAGAGCCAAAGAAACCTCCCAGCGACAACACTTGCCCGCTGTGGCCCTAACTGCCTACGCCAGGGAACAAGACCGAGTGCAAGCTTTAGCCGCAGGCTACGACGAGTACATTGCCAAGCCAGTAGATCCGGAGCAATTGCTAGGGGCGTTAGTGAACTTAGTTAACATTTTTAAGTAGGTGCGATCGCACTTCTTGGTTTAGCTACAGATCGGTAAAAAGCTATTCAAAAGTTATTAGCCTTTGGCTTTTTCCAAAAATTAAGTATTAGGTAAAGAAGCAAATTAGTTGTACAACTAATTTAGACGTGCTAAGTAGTCGGACAAAAATAAAGTTAACTATGAGGGAAAGGGAACAGGGAACAGGAAACTGGTAACAGTAAAGGTTTCAGACTTGTTAATATTTTTTAACACAGTGTAGTTTACTTTTGTCCGACTACTTATCTATAAACTTTTTCAATTTAATCTTTGGGCGCTGTTTTAATCAGGCGATCGCACCCCGTCAAACCAAATTGCGATCGCACTAGCCTACACCGTGCATCCCAGACATAGTCCCAAAGGCGGCAAATACAACTTGGCAGATACGGTTTGCCTCCATGCCCAAAGCGATTGTCCCCTATACATTGGTAAGAGTAAACATTCAGCAGTCTAAAGCTGTGGCGAAAACAGCAAGCTCGTTGTCTAACCGTCCATCCAGAGGTTCGGTAAACACACCTTCATCAAAGCTCGAAACGCCCACAGTATATAGATATGTCACCTATCTAAGACTGTATTAAAGCTGGACTAACTGCAAACACGCCCCACAGGGTGAAAATTGCAGTTCTGAACCACCCGAAAATCGGGTAGATAGATAGCCAAAATT
The DNA here is from genome assembly GCA_035298405.1 of Kamptonema sp. Classification (GTDB taxonomy): domain Bacteria; phylum Cyanobacteriota; class Cyanobacteriia; order Cyanobacteriales; family Microcoleaceae; genus Kamptonema. Next base: position 1,475 of record DATGYA010000026.1, read on the forward strand.
TTTGTAGTGATTGGAGCCGGAACACCCCTATGGGAAAAGTAGTTGGAATTGACTTAGGTACGACTAACTCCTGCGTCGCAGTTATGGAAGGCGGTAAACCCACCGTCATTGCCAACGCCGAGGGGGGTCGCACAACTCCTTCTGTAGTCGCATACGCCAAAAATGGCGATCAGCTAGTGGGACAAATCGCCAAGCGTCAAGCGGTGATGAACCCCGAAAATACTTTTTACTCTGTCAAGCGGTTTATTGGTCGTCGGGTGGACGAAGTAGCCCACGAAACTACTGAAGTTTCCTACAAAGTCCTCAACGTCGGTAATAGCCTGAAACTGGACATTCCTGCACGCGGTAAGCAACTTTCCCCAGAAGAAATTTCTGCTCAAGTGCTTCGCAAACTCGTAGAAGACGCTAGCAAATACCTGGGCGAAACTGTCACTCAAGCTGTTATTACTGTTCCTGCTTACTTCAATGACTCTCAGCGTCAAGCTACCAAAGATGCTGGCCGCATTGCTGGGATTGAAGTGCTGCGGATTATCAACGAACCGACAGCCGCCGCTCTTGCTTACGGTTTAGATAAAAAGAGCAACGAAACTATTCTTGTATTTGACTTAGGTGGCGGTACGTTTGACGTATCAGTGCTGGAAGTTGGCGACGGTGTATTTGAAGTATTAGCAACTTCTGGGGATACTCACTTAGGCGGTGATGACTTCGATAAGAAAATTGTTGATTATATCGCCGCAGAATTCCAAAGAGCTGAAGGTATTGACCTCCGCAAGGATAAACAAGCTTTGCAACGGTTAACTGAAGCGGCAGAGAAAGCGAAAATTGAGCTTTCTAGCGTTACTCAAGCTGAAATTAACCTGCCATTTATTACCGCGACTCAAGATGGCCCAAAACATTTGGACATGACCTTGACGCGGGGCAAATTTGAAGAACTTTGTGCAGATTTAATTGACCGCAGTCGCGTCCCAGTTGAAAATGCTCTCCGCGACGCTAAGTTAGATAAGGCTGCGATCGATGAAGTGGTTCTAGTTGGTGGTTCTACTCGTATCCCCGCAGTTCAAGAACTGGTGCGCCGGATTCTGGGTAAGGAACCTAACCAAACTGTTAACCCTGATGAAGTGGTAGCTGTTGGTGCTGCTATTCAAGCAGGTGTGCTTTCCGGTGAAGTCAAAGATATCTTGTTGCTTGACGTTACTCCGCTGTCTCTGGGTGTGGAAACTTTGGGCGGCGTGATGACTAAGATTATTCCTCGTAACACTACTATTCCTACTAAGAAGTCGGAAACTTTCTCGACTGCTGTAGATGGTCAAACTAACGTGGAAATTCACGTTCTGCAAGGCGAACGGGAAATGTCTAATGACAACAAGAGTCTGGGAACTTTCCGCTTAGATGGAATTCCTCCTGCACCTCGTGGCGTACCTCAAATTGAGGTGACATTCGATATCGATGCTAACGGTATTTTGAATGTGGCTGCTAAGGATAAAGGTACTGGTAAGGAACAGTCTATTAGCATTACTGGTGCTTCTACTTTACCAGGTAATGAAGTTGAGCGGATGGTGAAGGAAGCGGAGGCAAATGCTTCTGCTGATAAGGAACGCCGCGAACGGATCGATCGCAAAAACCAAGCTGATTCTTTAGCTTATCAAATTGAGAAGCAGTTGGCTGAATTGGGCGATAAGGTTCCTGCTGCTGAGAAGACTAAGATTGAAGGGTTGATTAAGGACTTGCGAGATGCGATCGCCAAGGAAGATGACGATCGGATCAAGACGCTGACAACCGAATTGCAACAAGCTTTCTATGCTGTCAGCAGCAACCTCTATCAGCAAGCAGGTGGTGATGGCGGCCCTGGCGGCCCTGGTGGCCCTGGTGCTCCTGGTGGTGGCGCAACTGGTGGCGGTTCGACCCCTGATGATGTGATTGACGCTGACTTTACTGAAGCGAAGCAGTAATTGATAGGCGATAGGAAATTAACTCCTATCGCCTGTGCGATCGCTTCTTTCCCCCTGAATTTTCAGGGGGTTAGTTTTTGTCAATGACACTATAAACCGCCTTGATTGATAACAAAAAATCGAATTTGCCAATAGTTTTAAAACATACAGTAAAGACTAAAAATCCCAAAAAACAAAAATTAACAATTAATTATGAACTCCAAAAAACCTTCACGTATTAACCCTCCTCACCCATCCCACATTGCTAATTTGCGGCGGATTCGGCAAATTAGCCATTTACTTGACAATGCAATTGGTATCCCTGGTACAAAGTATCGGATTGGAATCGATCCCATCTTAGGACTTGTACCCGGAGGCGGCGATTTTGTAGCAATGGTTTTCTCAGCTTATATGATAGTGACAGCCGCTCAAATGGGAGTATCACAGGAAAAACTGGTGCAAATGGTTTCTAATGTTATTGTAGATACCTTTGCGGGTACTGTTCCAGTAGTAGGAGACTTATTTGATGTAGCCTGGAAATCTAATATCAAAAACTTAGCATTGCTAGAGGATCATTTAGGTTCACCTCAGATTGAGACAACTGTTAACTGGTGGTTTGTGGCTGCATTATTGGGGGGATTGTTGTTAGTAATGTTATTAATAATTTCCTTGAGTGTGGCGATAATTGGCTGGCTGATAGGTGCTGTAACTGGCAGCTAGTTTTGGTTCTTGCCAAAGTTTAGATGGTGGCGATCGCATTTACAAAATTGCCTAAATAATGGCTAAGATGGTTAAAGTTTTCTAATTGCAGAAGATTCGATTAGAGAACTGCGAATGGATAGCGATCGCCCTTATTTTTCTGTTATACCAACCGCCAAGGCGCTGAGGACAACTCCAACTCTTACCTCTGGTTCATAATCCTGCGTAGTCGTAAGCTTTTCCCTCTTCCCTAGCTATAGGACTATCGAGTAGCACAAACAGCATCTCCACGCCAATTTTACCCCCTAAGATCGCAGAAATTGTTTCACCGTTCCCACCAACTCTCGCGGGCCAAACGGTTTAGCAATATAGGCATCTGCGCCTTGCTTAATACCCCAGTAACGATCGAACTCTTCCCCCTTAACTGAACAAAATACTATGGGTATATTCTGGGTGATCGGATTATTTTTGAGTTTGCGGCAAACCTCAAAACCATTCATTCCCGGCATCACGATGTCCAAAATCACTAAATCTGGGAAATTCACCTCAATTTTATCTATTGCTTCAACTCCATCGCTTGCCTCAATCACATTGATGCCGCTACCTTTGAGAAGGTTTGAGATCATCTCCCGGTGCGATCGCTGATCGTCTACAACTATAACTGTCTTCATAAATTTTGACGGGTTCCCCTGTTAACAAAGTAATGTGGAAGACGAAGCCCTCAGTAGGAATTAGTTTTGGTAGATATTTATTATCTCTCAAAATTTCCTAAAGGCGGGAGTCTCTGTTTTCTGAGATCGTGAACTCAAAGTTGCGATCGCGAGCTTCTGCACCTGACACTACCTATTTTAAGAATTTATTACTCTTTCACTGTAGATGTTTTATCCCTTAATTTCAAACCCACAGGCATAGTTATCCTGTGGGTTTGTGGTGTTATTCGTCGTCGGTGGCGATCGCACACAACTCCTTAAACAGTTCCCGGACACAACGAGCGATCGCCCGCTGATGGGCCAGCTTAATCGGTGTACCCCCTTTTTTGCGAAGCTTCAGATTCACCGCGGGCGATCGCAACACTTCATCATCTCCTTGCCCATACTTAAACAGCAGCGGTGGATTGTTCCTAGTCACTTCCCACCGAGTAAAGCACCACTACTACCACAATGCTTTCCGACAAAGTGCGCTACCTGACTGCTTACCGCCCTTTTTCTTACCCGTATCCTCCCGGATCGCCCCCACACCTAGCGCTTGCCTGAACCGACGCTCAGATAGTTTGAGTTTAGAAACCGCTTCGGTCTGACGGTTTTTCCGCAGTTTGACTTCAGGCTTCCCGTCTTTGAGAAAGTCAGCTTTTTGTTCTTCTCAATTATAATACCTCCATTTGGCTTGGCTGGCTAATAATCTAATTAATCATCCCCATCAATGTACATTCCCAAACTAATCGCGGCTGAACGTAACCAAGCAAATATTGCCGCGCTTTTTCTAATGGCTGAATTGGAGATTTGCCGATATCCCCTGATAAAAATTGCTTCCAATAACAATGCTGTAAATAATCGACTAACCATAATTGAGCATCTGAATCCAAAGTTTTATCAATTTCTCTAGCTAATTCTAAAGCTTCTCGAATATTTTCCGGTCGTCGCTTCGCCTTCCGCAGTAAATTTTCAGGAATATCGCTAAGTTGCTGCCAAATTTCTATAGCTTTACCTGGACTTCCTTGAGCCATTGCCATTACTTCTGGATGAGATACAATTTCCTGATTTCCTGTGCGCTGTAATACCTGCTGCATGGCATCTTTATCTAATCGATAAAATGGTATTCGTTGACACCTTGATACTAAAGTTGGCAACAAAGATTCAAAGCCAGGGGCAATTAAAATTAGGGTTGCTCTTCCGGGTTCTTCTAATGTTTTTAATAAGCCATTAGCCGCGCCCTCTGCCATTGTTTCTGCTTGTTCTAAAACTACTACAGATCGCGATGCTTCTAAGGGTGGACGACCAAGAAATTGCCCAATTTCTCGAATTTGTTCTAAGCGAATTTGTGGCGGTGCTTTTCGCTTCAATCCTGCGTCTTCTGCTTCTTTTGCTGACAATCGCTTGCCTTGATGTAGATATGTTGGTTCTATCCATAGCAAATCGGGGTGATTGCGTTCTTGTATACGTTTTTGCAGAGTTACGCTTGCTTTTGTATCTACAGAATTGGCAGAGAATAAAAGTTGAATAAAACATTGAGCCGCTAAACTACGCCCCACTCCGGGAGCACCAGCAAATAAATAACCGGGAGCAATTCGATTTTTAGCGACTGCTTGAGTTAGCAATTCTACTGCTTGATTTTGTCCGATAATTGGTGTAAAATGATTCATCTTAATTATTAGTTGTTAGTTGTTAGTTGTTGGTTGTTGGTTGTTAGTTGTTAGTTGTTTACTGATGATTGGGCTGGAAAATTAACAATTAACTACTAACCACTAACTACTAACTACTAACCACTAACAACTAACACTAACAAATACTATATCCCCAAGTTTGTAATTTTTGAGTTAAAATAAGTTGAATTTCCTGGGCAACTTCATCTTCATTGCGATTAGCGTCTACTCGGACAATGCGATCGCGGTTTGCAGCAGCCAAGTTTATAAATCCCTGCTGTACTCTCTGATGAAATTCTAAGTCAGCTTGTTCAATGCGATCGCACTCTCCCCGACTCTTGGCCCGACGCAAACCTACCTCTACATCAATATCCAGCCATAAAGTTAAATCGCTTTGCAATCCCCCTGCGGCAATTTCATTAAGTCGCTCGATTAAACTTAAACTCAGACCTCTACCATATCCTTGATAAGCTATAGTGGAATCAGTAAAGCGATCGCACAAAATTAAAGACCCTTTAGCCAACTCAGGTTTGATCGTAACCTCAACGTGCTGAGCTCGATCCGCCGCGTATAGTAGCAATTCCGCGCGATCGCAAATATTTTCCTCCCGCGGTTCCAATAACAAGCGCCGTAACCCCCTCCCCAAATCCGTCCCCCCCGGTTCGCGAGTTAACACGATTCGTGGAACCTCACTACAGCAGGCATTTGACAGCAACCAAAGACGCGATCGCTCAATTTGCGTCGTTTTTCCGCCCCCTTCCACTCCTTCAAATACAATCAATTTACCGCCCATTGTCTTGTCCTTGTATCATAAATTACTATTAGTCTGTAGTTCTTTGTCTTCCTTGGGTATGATAGGAAAGTCTGAATGCCTCACACCTAAAGTTTCCTATGGCTCGCTATACTGGTTTTTTTATTGTTGCAGTTCCGATTGAGCGGCGGAGGCAATTACTCATTGAGATTTTAGTTTCCTGTAATCTTGATATTATCTACGATAGTGGGGACTATCTAATGGCTCGCGAACTACCCGGACAAATTTCTCTTCCCCAACTCGTTACAGTAGAAGTTATCGTTGATAAAAGTATAAACTCTCACTCAGAAGTCAGAATGGATCTAGTTGTCAACAATGAAGAACTGCCCCTCCAATCTAACAATCACTGTCGTCAAATGTTCGAGCTGGTGAGTGAGTTAATCATTAATAATCGCCAGTGGCAACTTGTTGAAAGTATGGGACTTTGAGAATTAAAAATTAAAAATTAAAAAACTAAGATTTGCTTTTCAATTGTTAATTATACCAATCCGGGTTTATTACCCCCAAAAGTCTCTTCGTCTTCCCTCTGCGCCTCTGCGCCTTTGCGGTTCATCAAAAAATGGGTCATGGAACCGGATTGGTATGAATTGAATTGATTTTAATTTTTAATTTTTAATTTTTAATTTTTAATTTTTCTGTCGTAGTAGCAAAGAATTTGTCACTACACTAACAGAACTAAAAGCCATAAAAGCACCTGCGGCGGCGGGACTAAGTGCTAGACCAAAAGTTGGCAATAAAACACCGGCGGCAATAGGAATTCCCAAAGTATTGTAGGCAGAAGCCCAAAACAAATTCTGGCGAATTTTATTAAAAGTAGCGCGACTGAGATCGATAGATTCAACAACATCACCTAAAGTATTTCGCATCAAAACAATTTGGGCGGTTTCCACAGCCGCGTCTGTACCCGCTTGCAAGGCAATACTAACATCTGCTTGAGCTAAAGCTGGGGCATCATTAATACCGTCTCCTACCATAGCAACTTGATGACCTTGAGCTTGCAAAACTGCGATCGCCTCTGCCTTCCCTTGAGGTCTAATTTCTGCCAGAAGATCGTCAGGTGGGATGTCTAATTGTTGTGCGATCGCCACAGCCACCTCTCGCCGATCTCCCGTCAACAGCATAACCCTCAATCCCATACCCCGCAATCGTTCTACTGTTGCTTTCGCATCAGGTCTGAGAGTGTCACTAACCGCAATTACCCCCACAGAAACACCTGCTTTAGCCACATAAACCAAAGTTTTGCCTTCAAGAGAAGGTAGCAATGGTATCTCTGTCAGCACCCCATTCTGGGTCAACCAATCAGCATTTCCTACGAGTACGCGATCGCCTTCTACCAAAGCAGAAACCCCTAAACCCGGTTCCGTATAAAAATCCTCAGCCATAAGCAGCGGTAAACCTTGCTGTCTAGCTTCCTGCAAAATTGCCTCAGCTAAAGGATGACAAGCGCCGCTTTCTACTGTCGCCGCAATTTGTAGGAGTTTTGAGTTGGAAATTAATTCAGAATAAGTTGAAAATGGCAGACAGTCAGTAACCGTAGGATTCCCTGTAGTTAGAGTTCCAGTTTTGTCAAAAACAACAGTATCAAGTTGGTGTACTCGTTCCAAAACATCGCCACCTTTGATTAATAAACCTCGTTCTGCCCCGATACCAGAACCAACTAAAATGGCAGTAGGGGTAGCTAGTCCTAAAGCACAAGGACAAGCGATCGCGAGAACTGCGATCGCCAATTTCAAACTCAATAACATCGGCGACATCGCTACATCGTGACTAAGATTCATCGGCGCATGAATCATACTCATTGCCGTATGTTCTAAAAGTACCTGTGGCCAGATGTGAGTCCCCGCGACATACCAAAAGAGGAAAGTTAGACTCGCGATCGCCATTACGCCATAGGTAAAATAGCCTGCTACAGTATCCGCTAGATATTGAATAGGTGCTTTACGAGTTTGGGCAGTTTCTACCAATGCCACAATCTGCGCTAGAGTTGTCTCCTTACCAGTGCGAGTTGCCCGCATCACGATCGCCCCAGATTGATTCAGCGTCCCCGCCGCCACCACATCTCCCCTCTGCTTCAACACGGGTACAGACTCACCAGTAAGCATCGACTCATCCACCGTCGTAGTACCCCTACAAACTTCCCCATCTACAGGGATTTTTTCCCCTGGCAAAACCTGCAACCACTCCCCTACTCGCACGCGATCGGCTGGAATTTCGACAGTCTGGGGACTGGGAGAGGGGGAGAGGGGGAAGGTGGGGGAGATAGGGGAGATAGGCGGGATGGGGGAGATAGG
>DATGYA010000027.1:0-3789 GCA_035298405.1 Kamptonema sp.
GGTTCGATGCGGGAAGGGGTGAAACGAATTCAAGAGATTAGCACTAGCTTAAGAACCTTCTCCCGTGCGGATACTAACCATCCGGTTGCCTGCAATATCCATGAGGGAATTGATAGCACAATTATGATCCTCAAACATCGCCTCAAGGCTAATGATACTCGCCCCGAAATTCAAGTGATTAAAGACTATGGTAATTTACCGCAAATTGAATGCTACGCCGGACAGTTGAATCAGGTATTTATGAATTTGTTGAGCAATGCAATTGATGCCCTAGAAGAATCAAACCAAGGACGCAAGTATGCAGAAATTGCCAATAAAATTACTGTTAAAACTGAGTTGTCAGCCGATAAAAAACAGGCAATAATTCGGATTAAAGACAATGGGATTGGTATGAGTGCTGAGGTGCAATCGAAGATTTTTGAGCATTTATTTACAACTAAGGGAGTAGGAAAGGGTACAGGGTTGGGATTGGCGATCGCGCGCCAAATCATTGAAGAAAAACACCAGGGAAAAATTACAGTTGATTCTGTACCTGATGAGGGTACTGTGTTTGCGATCGCTATCCCTATCATATAATCTAAAATAGAATTGAATTAGGACTAAAGCTAACTGTACAATATAGCTATTATTACTCAGATAAAGTATTTTTTGAAGGTAAAAGCCTCCCTAATCAAGGGGTTCAACATACCTCATCTATTTGAGAACGGCTATACTCTAATTCAACTGTTATACAATAAAGGATAAACGAGCGATGAAAGCGCACCCGAATTTTTCACACTATCAAATTACAGAAGAGCTATATACAGGTACGCGCACCCTTGTCTATCGAGGCATCTGTACCAGCAACAAACAGCCAATCGTAATTAAAATTCTGCGAAGCGAATATCCTAACTTTACCGAACTTCTCCAGTTTCGTAACCAATATACAATTGCTAAAAATCTCAACTTTCCTAGCATTGTTCAACCACTGGTGCTAGAAGCATACCGCCATAGCTATGCCCTAGTTATGGAAGATTTTGGTGGAGTCGCCCTATCTACTTATCTGAAAATAGCCACAGAAACCATTCCGAAATATAAATCTTTACCTTTAGCAGAATTTCTGAACATCGCTATCCAATTAACAGATATTCTCCACTATCTCTACCAAAACCGAGTCATTCACAAAGATATCAAACCCGCCAATATCTTAATCAACCCAGATACCAAACAAGTCAAATTAATTGACTTTAGTATTGCTTCTCTGCTGCCACGAGAAACCCAAGAGGTTCAAAATGCTAATGTTTTAGAAGGAACCTTAGCCTATCTATCTCCAGAACAAACGGGGAGAATGAATCGTGGGATAGATTATCGGAGTGACTTTTATTCCCTGGGAGTGACATTCTATGAATTATTGACAGGAGAATTACCATTTATCTCAGCAGATCCGATGGAATTAGTCCATTGTCATCTGGCAAAAAAGTCAATACCCATCCATAAAATTAATCCAGAAATTCCCCTAGTTTTATCAGAAATAGTTAGCAAGCTGATGGCAAAGAATGCTGAAGATCGCTATCAAACTGCTTTAGGAATCAAGCACGATTTAGAAGTTTGTTTAGAACAATTACAAACAACAGGTAAAATAGAATCTTTTGAAATTGGCAAGCGAGATATTAGCGATCGCTTTACCATCCCCGAAAACCTCTACGGTCGAGAACAAGAAGTACAGCAACTTTTAGAAGCCTTTGAACGAGTAGCAGAAGGGAACAGCGAGATGATGCTAGTCGCTGGCTTTTCGGGAATTGGAAAAACCGTTGTGGTTAACGAAGTTCATAAACCCATTGTTCGTCAACACGGTTATTTCATCAAAGGCAAGTATGACCAATTTCAACGCAACATTCCCTTCAGTGCCTTTGTACAAGCCTTCCGCGACTTAATGGGGCAATTGCTCTCAGAATCGGATCGCCAACTGCAAACCTGGAAAACCAAGATTTTAGCAGCAGTAGGAGACAATGGGCAAGTCTTGATTGAAGTGATTCCTGAGTTGGAACGCATAATTGGCACTCAAGTTCCTGCACCCGAACTATCAGGAAGTGGCTCCCAAAATCGATTTAATCTGCTCATGCAGAAATTTGTGCAAGTTTTCACGAGTCAAGAACATCCTTTAGTGATGTTTTTAGATGACTTACAATGGGCAGATTCAGCTTCCTTAAAATTGCTGGAATTATTAATGCAGGATGATACAAAATACTTACTACTATTAGGTGCCTATAGAAACAATGAAGTTTCCCCAGTCCATCCATTTATTTTCACAGTGAATGAACTTGTCAAAACTGGGGCAAAAGTTAAAACAATTACTTTGCCACCCTTAAGCGAACCAGATATGAATCGGTTGGTGGCAGACACGCTGAATTGCCAATTATCTCTTGCCAAACCGTTAACTAAATTAATCTATCAAAAAACCCAAGGAAATCCTTTTTTTGCTACCCAGTTTCTCAAAGCCTTACATGATGACCAGTTAATTAGCTTTGATTGGGAGATTCAACATTGGCAGTGCGATCTTGCTCAAGTCAAAGCCTTGGCAATTACTGATGATGTAGTGGAGTTCATGGGATTGCAATTGCAGAAATTGCCGAAAGAGACTCAGGATATTCTCAAACTAGCAGCTTGTATTGGGGCGCAGTTTGATTTGAATAGGTTAGTAATTGTCAGCGATCGATCTGCGGGAATGACGGCTACGGCTTTATGGAAAGCATTGCAGGAAGGCTTAGTGATTCCTACGACTAAAATCTATAAGTTCTTTACTCAATCGGATAGTGAAGAAGTTTTCCAAGCCTCAGCCAATCCGACTTATCGATTTTTGCACGATCGCGTTCAACAAGCCGCTTATTCTCTGATTCCCGACGAGCAAAAACAGGTAACTCACCTCAAAATTGGGCAAATGTTGCTCAGTCATGCGTCAGTCGCCGAACGGGAGGAAAAAATATTTGAGATTGTTAACCAACTGAATATGGGGAAAAACCTCATTGTTGAGCCATCCGAGCAAACGCAACTCGCCCAACTCAATCTCCAAGCCGGACAGAAAGCTAGAGCGGCAACAGCATACACAGCAGCTTATGAGTATGCTACTACAGGCATCGACTTGCTAGCCCAAGAGCGGTGGACAACCGAGTACGAACTGACCTTAGCACTTTACGAAGCTGCCACAGAAGCGGCTTATCTAAACGGCAATTTTCCGCAGATGACCCAATTGACAACGATCGTTCTGGAACATACCAGAACTCTATTAGATCGGGTTAACGTTTATCAAGTTGAAATTCAAGCGGCTCAAGCACAAGCTCAACCTTCAAAAGCTATACAAATTGCCTTGCAAATTCTCAAGCAGTTGGGAGTTAGTTTTCCGGAGGAACCTAACGGAGAGGATATTGGACAGGCACTGCAAAAAACCTTATCACTTGTAGCGGGTCGGCACCCGTTAGAGTTGATCGCGCTGCCGCAGATGACCGATCGCACTCAGTTAGCCATTATGGAAATTCTCGCAGGTGTGACGGCATCTGCTTATGTAGCGGCTCCCACACTGTTGCCGTTGGTTCTGCTCGAACAAGTGAATGTATCGCTGCAATATGGCAATAGTTCGTTTTCTACTAATGGCTATTGCGGTTTTGGGGTCATATTATGCGGGGTAGTGGGAGATATTGAGTATGGCTATCAATTCGGTCAACTGGCACTCTTGTTGCTCGAACAACTCGATACCAGAAAACTAAAAGCCAAAACCTACGGACAAGTTCACTGCTGTATTTCCCATTGGAAAGA
>DATGYA010000028.1:0-6245 GCA_035298405.1 Kamptonema sp.
TGGGGGAGATGGGGGAGATGGGGGAGATGGGGAAGTAAAGAGTAGAAATTAGCAATTAGCAATTAGCCATTAGCAATTAGCCATTACCTATTCTTCTTAATTATATGCCTCCATTGGCAAACAAGAACAGACAAAATTGCGATCGCCAAAGGCATTATCAATTCGTCCCACCGCAGGCCAGAACTTATGTTCCCGCGTCCAAGGCGCAGGATAAGCAGCTTCTTCGCGAGAATAAGGGTGATTCCACTCAGATACCATTAGCGATTCTGCCGTATGCGGTGCATTTTTTAACAGATTATTGGTAGCATCCATTTTACCATTTTCAATCTCCTCAATTTCCTTGCGAATCGCAATCATCGCCTCACAAAAACGGTCTAATTCCTCCTTAGATTCGCTTTCCGTCGGTTCCACCATCACCGTACCCGCAACAGGCCAAGAAACAGTAGGCGCGTGAAAACCATAATCCATCAAACGCTTAGCAATATCTTCCACTTCAATACCAGCGGATTTTTTTAGCGATCGCAAATCCAAAATACACTCATGGGCCACCAAACCCGCCTTGCCTTTATACAAAACAGGATAGTAACTTTCTAACCGCCGCGCAATATAATTAGCATTCAAAATTGCCACCTTAGTTGCCTCAGTTAAACCCTCCCCACCCATCATCTGAATGTACATCCAAGAAATAGTTAAAATGCTAGCACTTCCCCAAGGCGCAGCAGAAACAGCACCAATAGACTTAGCATCTTTCTCCCCCCTTTCCAAGGGGGGTTGGGGGGGGTAAAATTGCATATTTTCAGTTGTCGGTAAAAATTCTACCAAATGCGGCATTACCCCAATTGGCCCCATTCCTGGGCCGCCGCCGCCGTGAGGAATACAGAAAGTTTTATGCAAATTTAAGTGACAAACATCCGCCCCAAAATCTCCCGGCCGACACAAACCAACTTGGGCATTCATATTAGCCCCATCCATATAAACCTGTCCACCTTTAGCATGGACAATCTCGCAAATTTCCTGAATTTGCTCTTCAAAAACGCCGTGAGTAGAGGGATATGTCACCATTAAAGCAGCCAGTTCGCTGCTATGTTTTTCCGCCTTTTTCTGCAAGTCTTCAACATCAATATTGCCTTGGTCATCGCAAGCCACAGGCACAACTTTCATCCCTGCCATCACCGCACTCGCCGGATTTGTACCGTGTGCAGATTGGGGAATTAAACAAACATTGCGATGACTTTCACCTCGACTTTCGTGGTATTGGCGAATCACCAATAAACCTGCATATTCGCCTTGAGAACCTGCATTTGGTTGTAGAGAAATGCCAGCAAAACCAGTAATTTCAGCTAGCCATTCTTCAAGTTGTTGGAAAAGAACTTGATAGCCTTGAGTTTGCGATAAAGGTGCAAAAGGGTGAAGCTTGCCAAACTCCGGCCAAGTCACTGGCAACATCTCGGAAGTTGCATTTAATTTCATCGTACAAGAACCCAAAGGAATCATCGATGTAGTTAGCGATAAATCCTTACTTTCCAGTCGGTGCAAATATCGTAAAAGTTCAGTTTCCGAGTGATAGCGGTTGAATACAGGATGAGTTAAATAACTGCTAGTTCTGGCAAAGGTTTCATCTAGCTTGAAGATTTCCTGATTATTTAACTCTAGCAAGTCTTGGCTGTTAGCATTACCACCAAAAAACACCGCCAAAATATCTTGTAAGTCCTGAATCTCTGTAGTTTCATCCAAAGAAATTCCCACCGTATTTTCATCAAAAATACGTAGATTGATTTGATGTAACTTTGCCGCATTCATGATTTCTGCCAAGGATTTTGTCCCCAATTCAACGCGCAAAGTATCAAAAAAAGATACAGAACAAACTTGATAGCCTAGACGTTTTAATGCTGTCGCCAAAGTTGCTGTTAAATTGTGAACTTTTTGGGCGATTTTCTTTAATCCCTCCGGCCCATGATAGACAGCATACATACTAGCCATTACTGCTAACAAAACTTGAGCAGTACAAATATTGCTAGTAGCTTTATCGCGGCGGATATGTTGTTCGCGAGTTTGCAGTGCTAACCGTAAAGCTGGTTTCCCATTTACATCCTTAGAAACCCCCACAATTCGCCCAGGAACTTGCCGTTTAAACTCCTCTCGCGTGGCGAAATAAGCTGCATGAGGCCCCCCATATCCCATCGGTACTCCGAAGCGCTGAGTGCTGCCTACGGCAATGTCAGCGCCAAATTCACCGGGGGGTTTGAGCAGGCAAAGGCTTAAAATATCTGCGGCTACTGTTACCAAAGCACCGCGATTATGGGCTTGTTCGATGAAATTTTTATAATCATAAATTATGCCATCGGTAGCGGGATATTGTAGCAGCGCCCCAAAAATTTCTTTGTCAAATTCAAAGGTTTGATGGTCGCCAATAATAATATCAAAACCCAAGGGTTGAGCGCGAGTTTGCACTACTTCTATAGTTTGGGGATGACAATCTTTAGAAACAAAAAATGCTTTGGCTTTATTTTTACTGATGCCATAAGTCATAGTCATGGCTTCTGCCGCTGCTGTGCCTTCATCTAGTAAGGAAGCGTTAGCAATTTCCAATCCTGTGAGGTCAATAATCATGGTTTGGAAATTCAGCAAGGCTTCTAATCTACCTTGGGCAATTTCGGCTTGATAAGGCGTATAAGCTGTGTACCAACCTGGATTTTCGAGGATATTACGCTGAATTACTGGCGGCGTGATGCAGTCGTAATATCCCATGCCAATAAATGAGCGAAATACTTGATTTTTGGAGGCAATTTCTTTAAGTTGCGCGATCGCGGAATCTTCTCTGGCGGCTGCGGGCAATTTGAGGGGTTGCTCCATCCGAATCGCTTGGGGTACAGTTTTGTCAATCAGATCCTCAAGGGTGGGAGATCCCAAAACATCAAGCATAAGCTGGACTTCAGCGGGATTGGGGCCGATGTGTCTGCCTACAAAAGCCTCTCTAGAGGCAAGGGTTTGGGGCTGAGGGGGCTTAATTTGAGGGCTGTAGGGTGTCAAGGGTAATTCTCCAGAACTGACTTTATTTTATTTTGTAACACTTTTCCCAAAGATCCGGTATGGCGATCGCGCTTTGGCCGACGGGCCATATCAATATTCCCATCCTGATGTTATTATACTTCACAGTTTCTGGCATTAATGATAATATCAATCTTGCAAAATTAGAAATATTAGGGAATAGATTTTTATTACCTTTTGAAAAGATTAGACGTATGATTTATGACGGGGTTCTCACCCCGTCAAGTCTTCTATTCTTCCCCTAACAGCAAACGATACCGATCGGCCGACAAAGCATCATTTAGATCGCCAGCATCTTTAATGCGTACCTTCAACAACCATCCCTCGCTATAAGGATCTTCTGCCAACTGTTCTGGAGACTCGATAATAGCATTGTTCCGTTCTACCACTGTACCTGTAACCGGTGAATAGAGTTCTTCAACAGCTTTAACTGATTCAACAGTTCCCAGTCTTTCTCCTTTTTCCAAAGCATCACCGATTTCTGGCAACTCCAGAAACACGATATCGCCCAATTGATCGATCGCATAGGCGCTGATGCCAATGGTAGCAATTTCGCCATCCAACCTTACATATTCGTGGGTGTCTAGGTATTTCAAGTCACTGGGATATTTGTCCATATCAATTCCTCACGCCTAAAACCAAACTTTGCTTAGCTATACTAGAATGTTTTACCTTAAATCTGCCAGAACTATCGCTAATGGTTCGTTCGTTAAAAAATACATGAATTTTTAATGTTTTAATTTTTCCTTCTTAATTCTATTTTTTCTGCGCCCGATAAAATGGTCGCTTCACCACCACACCCGGATAGCTTTTACTCCTAATTTCTACTTCTAGTTGCTGTCCAACATTGGCTAGATGGGTAGGAACATAAGCAAGTGCGATCGCCTTATTCAAAGTCGGAGATAATGTCCCACTGGTAATTTCCCCCACTACTTCACCTTCAGATAAAACTGGATAGCCGTGACGGGCGATATGTCGTCCCTCCATTTCTATCCCCACTAAACGCTTAGCAACTCCTGTCGCCTTCTGCTGTTCCAGAACTTTTCGCCCAATAAAATAGCCCTTACTATCCAGATGCACTACCCAACCCAATCCAGCTTCTAGGGGTGTTGTCGTATCGTCAATGTCTTGGCTGTAAAGGCACATTGCCGCTTCCAAGCGTAGAGTATCCCTTGCCCCCAAGCCACAAGGAGTCACCCCAGCAGCTAGGAGATTTCGCCATAATTCTACGCCAGCGATCGCATCTAGCATTACTTCAAATCCGTCCTCGCCAGTGTAGCCCGTTCTGGCAATAAAACTTGGTTCTCCCAATACCGTTGCTTCTAAATGGCCGAAAAACTTAACTGCGGCTAGATTTTCCTTGACAAATTGCTGGAGATATGATTCTGCTTGTGGGCCTTGAACGGCAATCAGCACTTTTTCCTTAGATATGTCAATGAAACTAACTCCACTCAATTCCAGGTGGGCAGCGATCCAAGCTTTATCCCTGGCGCGGGTAGCCGCGTTCACGATCATCACGCCCCGCTGTTCGCCAGTGGTGGGATCGGGGTCTTGGTAATAGAAGATAATGTCGTCTAAGATGCAGCCTTTGGCGTTTAGCAAAACGGTATATTGAGCTTGACCGGGCTGCAAGCGACTCAGATCCGAAGGTACTAAATTCTGGAGTTTTTCAATTAAATTTTTACCTCTGAGGCCGAATTTCCCCATGTGGGAAATATCAAACATTCCCGCTTCCCGGCGCACTGCCTGATGTTCGCTGTTGATACCGCTGTATTGCACGGCCATTTCCCAGCCGGAGAAGGGAACCATCCGCCCTTTGAGTTCTAGAGAGGGATCGAACAGAGGCGTGCGAGAAAGGGGACGCGCCGCTTCTGGGCGCAAGTTGTCAGCGTTGCTGGGTTCAGTTGACTTTGCCACAGGTAGCCCCATCGTTGCAGATTGATTCTCTTTAGATTTTAAGGGAAACTGGGTTCTTTGACAGTTTCATACCAGATAGATTCAACAGTTTGGGCGATCGCGGCTGCCTCAACTTGCCTATCTCCAGGCGATCGCGCCTGCTGTATAACTGTAACGTGACCTAACTTTCTACCTAGACGCGACTCACTTTTACCATACCAATGCACGTAAGCACCGGGAATTTGGGCTAGTTGTTCCCGCTTTGCCCCATAATCAGATTGCGCGTTTTCATAGCCCAACAGGTTTACCATAATCGCACCGTCGCAGTTAAGGGAAGTTTTGCCTAAAGGGAGTTGACAAACTGCCCGCAGATGTTGTTCAAATTGAGAAGTTTCGCAAGCATCAATGGTAAAGTGTCCAGAATTGTGAGTGCGAGGTGCAATTTCATTCACCAAAACCTTGCCATCGGCTGTTAAAAATAATTCAATGCCAAATACGCCGACAGCTTGTAAATTATTGAGGAGAGAGTGCGCGATCGCCTCCGCTTGTTCTCCTACCTCTAAACTAACATCAGCCGGAGCAATCACCCGCCGACAAACTTGATTTTCCTGCTGAGTTTCAACTATTGGATAAATCGCCACTTCACCAGTTACAGAACGAGCCGCAATTACAGCTAACTCTCTCTCAAAAGGCACAAATTCTTCAAGCAATAAAGGCTGATTTCCTAACTTAGCTAAAATTGAATCAAAACTCGCTTCATCCTTAATAATAAAAGTACCTTGACCATCATAACCGTGAC
Organism: Kamptonema sp.; assembly: GCA_035298405.1. Taxonomy (GTDB): domain Bacteria; phylum Cyanobacteriota; class Cyanobacteriia; order Cyanobacteriales; family Microcoleaceae; genus Kamptonema. The sequence goes on from DATGYA010000028.1 coordinate 5,744, forward strand.
GACGAGCTTTGAGAACCGCAGGAAATGTTGTCAGAGAAAACCGATCTGCTAAATCTTTTACCTCACCCACTGTTAGCCCGCCATCCCAACCTATAAAAGCTGGAGTTGGTAAACCCAAAGTTCGCAGATAGCAGCGTTGGTGATATTTATCGAGTAAAGGAGATAGCGCCGACAAGCTAGGTCGAAAGATCGCACCCTCTTGTTCAAGAGGAGATAACGCTTCTAAATTAATAAACTCATTTTCAAAAGTAATGACATCGCAGCGCTTCGCTAACTCAGTAGTTGCCACGGCATCATCAATAGATGCTAACACAACTTCTGCCGCTACTATTGCCGCTGGATCGCTGGCATTTGGTGTTTGAATTAATAATTTAACTTTTAATTTTGCCGCTGCATCTGCCATCATCCAAGCTAGTTGTCCGCCGCCGATGACACCAACCCGCTTAATTTCTTGAGATTGATTAGTAGTAACTTGATTGATTTTCATATCGATAAACCTACT
>DATGYA010000029.1:0-4656 GCA_035298405.1 Kamptonema sp.
ACCGAGAAAAAATCGACTCACTTCCAAATCGGTCAATTGCTGCTGCAAAATACCACAGTCGAAGAACGCAAAAACAATATTTTTGCCATAGTTAATCAATTGAACTTTGGCATAGAGACAACCACAGAGGAATTACCATTACTAGCAACCCAGTCCGACAAAAACCTGTTAGCAGAACTTAACTTGATTGCCGGTCAAAAAGCTAAAGCCTCCGCCGCCTTTGAAGCGGCGGTTAATTATTTTAATCTGAGTTTAGGGTTGCTGGCTGCCAATAGTTGGCAGAGTGATTATGACTTGACGCTGCCTATCTATGTGGAAACCGTAGAAGCTGAATATTTAAACGCCAATTTTGCACGGGCGGAACAGCTTTTAGAAGTTGTGCTGCAAGAGGCAAAAACGCTTTTAGATCGGGTGAAAGTTTATGAGGTAAAAATTCAGTCTTATATTTCTCAATACAGGCTATCAGAAGCTATAGATACAGGGCTGGAAGTGCTGGAAAAATTAGGGATCTCGCTGTCTCAAATGTCGGAAGATCCGGGAATCTTGATTCAGGCAATTGCTAGAAAACTGGCAGAAGAGAATAAACAAATTGAGGATTTAGACGACCTTCCCGAAATGACCGATCCTTATCAGTTTGCCGCAATTCGGATTCTTTTAACAGTTACTTCGGCTGCTTATATTACGAATCCGGCCCTACTCTCGCGGCTTTTATTTGCAATGGTAGATATCTGCCTAACTTATGGGAATCCTCCCTTAGCTGCTGGCATTTACGTCAATTATGGTGTCTTTTTGACTGTGGGTGGAGATATTGATTCAGGATATAGATTTGGTCAACTATCTTTAAGACTATTGGAGAAATTTAATGCCAAAAATATTAAAGTCCTTGTCTTACATTACTTTAACTCATTTATTAGACACTGGAAAGACCATGTTAGGGAAACCATAGAACCTTTGCAAGATGCTCTTAATAGTGGGTTGGAAACCGGAAATTTAGAGTATGCCTGCTATGCAATGCTATTAAATAATCTTCATAACTTTTTTACAGGTAATGACTTAGATTCCGTTGAAGTTAACAGTCGAGACTATGGCTATTTGATTGGCAAACTCAAGCAATATTTTTCCCTTGAAGCTATTAAGATGTATCGACAACTTTACTTAAGTTTACTTGGTGAGTCAAACCGACCAACTGAGTTAACTGGTGATGAATATAATGAAAAAGAGTCTATTAAAGCTGCATTACAAATAAATAACTATTTTAACTTATTTTTTATATACACTTTTAAAACCCTCCTTTCATATTTATTTAAAGAAAGTGAAGCCGCCGTTGAAAATGCTCGACAAGCGGATAAATATAAAGCACCTGTTGGTGGTATGGTAGTGACAGCCCAACTTAACTTTTACTACTCCCTCAGCCTCCTCGATCAATATCCCCACGTCAGCGAAACCGAACAGAGAGAATATCTCGAACAAGTAGCCATTAATCAACAAACAATGAGACATTGGGCAAATAACGCCCCCGCCAACTACCAACATAAATACGACCTGGTAGAAGCGGAAAAAGCCCGAATTTTAGGAGACTACCCCACAGCCATCACCCTCTACGATGCGGCCATCACCGGGGCTAGAGAACAACAATACACCCAAGAAGAAGCCCTCGCCAACGAACTAACCGGCGAATTTCACCTCACTCGCGGCCAAGAAAACATGGCCCGCTTCTTCCTCCTAGAAGCATACTACTGCTACATCCGTTGGGGAGCCAAAGCCAAAGTCAAAGACTTAGAAACCCGCTATCCCCAATTCTTCGCTAAAATCAACGCTCAAAAACCCGCAGAAACCAGCCTCACCTTAGCCACCATCATCACCAGCAGCAGCAATTCAGAGGGATTTGACTTAGCCTCCGTCTTCAAAACCGCCCAAGCCATTTCCAGCGAAATCGTCCTCAGTGAATTGCTGACCAAACTAATTACAATTGCCATAGAAAATGCTGGCGCACAAACTGGATATTTGCTACTCAACTACTCCAATACACTCACCATCGAAGCCATCGGAAAAGTCGAAGGCGACAACATTACTCTCTCACAAATTCCTAATTTACCCCTGGCTGAAGTCCTCCCTATCAGCGTCATCAACTATGTAGAAAGAACCCAAAAAAGTGCCGTCTTAAACAATGCTACCACCGAGGCAATGTTTGCCACTGACCCCTATATTGTTGCCCATCAAACCAAATCTATACTCTGTACGCCCATCATCAATCAAGGTCGCTTCATGGGTATAGTTTACTTAGAAAATAACCTAGCAGAAAAAGTATTTACCTCAGCGCGACTAGAAGTTTTAAAACTCCTATCTTCCCAAGCCTCCATCGCCTTAGAAAATGCTACTTTGTACCAAACCTTAGAGCAAAAAGTCGAAGAACGCACAGCCCAACTTGCTGAAGCCAACGAAGAAATTACAGCCCTCAATAATATCTTAAAAACAGAGAATTTGCGCCTAAGTGCCGAACTAGAAGTTACGCGGCGCTTGCAAAAAATGATGTTACCCAAAGAAGGGGAACTTACACAAATTCCCGGCTTAGATATTTCTGGATTTATGGAACCCGCCGATGAAGTGGGCGGCGACTATTATGATGTGCTTTCCTACGCAGGAAGAGTAAAAATTGGCATTGGAGATGTAACAGGACACGGCTTAGAAAGCGGTGTGATTATGTTAATGGCACAAACAGCAGTTAGGACATTATTAGAAGGGAATGTCACCGATCCTACACAATTTTTAGACGTATTAAATCGCACAATTTATCAGAATGTGCAGCGAATGGATTCTCAAAAAAGTATGACTTTAGCTTTGCTAGATTACAGCGATGGCCTGTTGAAATTAAGCGGTCAACATGAAGAAATGATCGTGGTGCGTTCTACCGGTGAAATCGAAAGAATTAATACAGATTCTTTAGGTTTTCCGATTGCCTTAGTAGAAGAAATTGCCGATTTTGTTGCTGAAACTGAAGTACAATTATGTGCTGGGGATGTAGCAGTGCTTTATACTGATGGAATTACGGAAGCCATCGATCTGAATGAAGTGCAATATGGTTTAGAGCGACTGGTTGAGGTGGTGAGGGCAAATTATCAACGTTCGGCTGGGGAAATTAAGCAGGCAGTAATTGATGATTTGATGGTGTATATTGGGGAGCAGAAAGTTTATGATGATATTACTTTATTGGTGTTTAAACAGATGTAGGAAGAAGTTGACAGTTGACAGTTGACAAATAATATCATTTTCGATTGTATCGGAATGATTTAACCACAGAGAACGCAGAGAACACAGAGGGAGATAAGAGAGATGAATAATTCCCATGCTAACGGATTTGATATAACTGTTATTTGTTAACAAATAACAAATAACAAATAACAGTTATTAGAAGTGTTAAAATCCTTGTTTAAGGGTAATTTGTTCATCAGGATAAATACCTTGACTATCTATTAGGAGAGCGAAAAATTTTGGGGGAGAAGGGTACTAAACAGAGATTTTAAAAGTTAATGGAGAGCGAAAAATTTTGGGGGAGTTCGACTGAGGGGAAAGCAAGCTCATACACATTAACTAGCTGTTCCCCGATCGATGCCACTTGACTAAGTTCGTATTGGCGATCGCGTTGCGTGTTGCGGAGCCATAGCGCTGCCTCTTTGCAGAAACAGAAGCTGGAAAGCCTGGCCTGGAGAGCAATTAGGTTCTCAAAGTTTACATAAAAAGCTACTGAGTTTTACGGTAATCAAGTATTTATTCTTGAGCGTCAAATATAGGCTATCAGCTCCGATCGGACTACTTGCTAAATGGAAACGCTCTTCTCTAATTGCTGCTATTAACCTTAAGAGATTATCAGTTTCTTTGTTAACTCTACGCGATAATCGTGTTAACCAAAGAGTTGTATAAACGGGTTAAACTCAATGTCGGAAAACACGCTATCGTCCGATGTAAGAATCGGACGGTGTTAGAAGGATTACTCTGCTAGCAAGGAGTTGAGCGCTTGTAGTTCCTGCTGCTTCTATCAACGGCCACATAATTTCACTACAAAAATAGCTAAGAGAGTGTGTCTTTAAAAGTGTAGTTTTTCAATACAAAGTTAAAAAATCTGACTACATCCAAGCCTCAAAAAGTATATATTTGAGAGTAAGTTTTGGCTAGGGAAATGCTGGAAAAGCTTTGTTAACAGGTTGTCAAAGAGAGCTTAATTTAAGTAGATTTTAGAAACGACAATAATCAACTTTGGGGACAAATTAGCTGTCAGAGGCAGAGTATAACTACTACTCTGCCTACGGTGACTGAGTGTTGTTGGTTTTCTGTATCTTAGAATACAATTTGCTCGCCTTATATTTAAGCAGGATGAGACATTAGACTGTTATCGGCTTTCAAAGCAGGGTACCACTGCTGAAATTTACTCAGGAATAATCGATGAGATGGCAGTTTCAATTTACCGAAAGGTGTTCTATATGTGATTGTCCGTCGATCTTTATGCAATAATTTCTGGTGACAATGGGAACATAATTCTTGTTGTTTTTGATATTCTGCTATTTGTTGATTAACTAAGCTGCATTGTGTGTGAAGCAGCAATTCTTTGGCTTCGGCTAGGCTTAGTCCTAAATTTTCAGGTTGGAGATGACCTTTTTCGAT